>JAHAZA010000033.1 GCA_018385415.1 Treponema sp.
CTGAAATTGATAGACACTTTGCCTTTGTAAACTCAGAGAAGTCAGTCTGCTTTAATATGTTTATAACAAGTTTTCTGATTATATTCATATTGGCAGCTGAATTATCTTTTCGCAATTGGGACAAATCCTCTCCAAAAACTATATCAAGTTCCCAGTGCAAGCCATTTTCTACACCCCAATGAGAGCGCATTGCTTCGCAGGCTTTACCAGCATCTGTTAATGATGTGATGATAAATCTCATTTCTAACGATTCTTTTCCAGTTTTCTTTTCTTCCATATCCGATTTCCAGTTCGCCTTCATATTTCTGAATCTTATAGCGTTCGCAGTATTTTTCATCAAGTTCATGGCTTGTGAAGAAGGCTTTTACATCGTCATATATTTTTTCCTGATTCCCCTTGAGCGAGAATACATAGTCTGATTTTTTCTCCGTGATTTTTCCGGCGATTTTTTTCTGGCAGCCCATCGCATCTACCATCACTATGACTCCTTTCAAATCAAGAAGCTCAAGGAGTTTGTTTCTTGCATCTGTCTATCCGACTGTCATTTATTGTTTCCAAAGATTCTTTCAAGTTCATACGTCCACCTGAAAGGATTTTGCTACTTCTCTTAATTTTTAAATACAATACATTTTAAAGGTATTTATAATGCGGAGCCCCTGCAGATAAATATGTATCGTGAGTGTAAGTACAATCTAAGCGCTGATAATCAATTTCAGAAAAGTAAGAAGAAAACTCACTTATTGATAATGGTGCTCTATCAGAGAAGGTAAGAATTTTTATGAGAGTTGTAAGGATTATGAAATAGATGTACACAAAACCTAAAACTGATTTCGAGAAAAAGTAGTCCAAAAGCCTAAAAATAATGGTATAATAACATTATGTCAGATTTAGAATATCAGAATGAACAGGTTTATTTTCTCACTTTTTGTATTGAACAATATAAACACATAAAAAATATAGACGGACTAACTGTAAAGCAAATGTTCGATAAAATTGGACTGACAGATTATCTGACAAAAAATTATGAAGTCCTCCATACACAAAGCAAACAGTGGATTCTTGATGACATAGAAGCATTTATAAAAGCCCGGGAGAAAGAAAAATGATTTTATATCATGGTAGTCTTGAAATTATAAGAAAGCCTGCAATCCTTTAACCAAATCGTACAATGGATTATGGAAAAGGTTTTTATACAACAACTTCCAAAGACCAGGCAGATAAATGGGTTGCAAGAAAGATTTCAGCAACTGGGACAGATAAAGGGTTTACTAATATTTATTCATTTGATGAATCTGGATTTGAAACACTCAATGTTCTAAAGTTTGATTCAGCAAATGAACAGTGGTTGGATTTTGTAATGCAAAACAGAACAGAGAAAAACTTTTCTCATGATTATGACATTGTTTATGGGCCTGTTGCCAATGACCGTGTTTATGCAGCTTTTGCTTTATATGAAGATGGAATGCTTGATAAAGAAGGCCTTATAAAAGAATTACGAGCTTATAAACTTGCTGACCAGGTTCTATTCCATTCTATAAAATCTCTTGAATATTTACACTTTGAAAATACCGTGGAGGTTTGTAAATGAATCGAGATATAACACAGCAGAATCTATATATATTACTTCCTGGAAAAATTAATTCCCTTGCAAAGTTAATTGTACAGAATCAAGGTAAATCTTTTTTTGATGCTATCAATATGATTTATAATTCTAAAACATACAAACTACTTGAAACAGAATCTTCGAAATATTGGACTTATGGGCCTGTTGCATTGTACGAAAGTTTGATGAGTGAATAGTTATACTGTTTTACAAGGCTATCGTCCAGCAGGCATTCAACAATCGGCAAAGTGCCGGCCGTCATTTATTTTAAGTGTGTAATTTCTTCAGCCTTTGCCTTAACTGCTTCGTAAAGCTTATCTTTGTCGTCTTTGTTTTCTGTGATGATGCGTACAAAAACTGAGCCGGCAACTACTGCGTCAACTGCATGGGCAAGTGCCCCTGACTGATCGCCGTTACTGATTCCAAAGCCGCCGTAGATTTTGCTTCCGCCTGCGCTTACTTTGTTAAGGAAGGAAATTGTAGCATCATCAATTTTTGTATCTGTACCAGTGATTCCTGTGCGGAGTGCTGCATAGATGTAAGGGAATCCTGAGTGTGCAAGTTTTGAAAGACGTTCTTCGCTCATACTTGGAGCTGCAACAGGAATGTTGATCATTCCGTTTTCTTTACATGCTTCTGTAAGGCCTTCGTCAAAGTCAAATGGAAGGTCAGGAATGATCATTCCTGTTACTCCAACGCTTGCAGCTTTTTTACAGAATTCTTTAACGCCTGGTGTATAAATCAAGCTTCCGTAGCTCATGATGTAAAGTGCTACATTTGGAAATTCCTTGTGAAGTGTTTCGATGAACTTAAGGCCATCTGCTGTTCTATATTTTCTTTCAAGAACTTCTGTACATGCACTCTGAATTGCAGGTCCGTCAGCACTTGGATCACTGAATGGAAGCTGGATTTCGAGAATGTCAGCACCGCCTGCAACAAGGGCACGGGCAGCAGTAAGTGCGAGTTCGTCTGTAGGAAAGCCAGCCACAAGGTGGCTCATTAATTTTATTTTACTCATAGTTTAATCCTTTCTAAAACCTCTTTACGCTCTCACCAGAATCCCGCCCACAAGAACGGCTTCCGTGCTTCGCTTGTGCAGATGTTCTTGTGTTCGTGCTTCTGGCTACGCGTAAAGGTCTTTATAAATAACCACACTCTGCAATCAATAAACTTACTGATCTACAGAGCATAGGGGTTACATCAGTTCGGCATCGTGTATATCTTTGGCATCGTTCAATCTTTCGAGTTCGCTGATCAGGAACTGTTTCCATTCTACTGGGCGGAAGACTGGACAGGTGATGAAGATGTCTTTGTCGCCGCGGCCGCTCATGTTTACTACGATGGCTTTGTCTTTTCCCAATTTTGGTGCAAGCTTGATTGCTTCTGCTCCGGCATGGGCACTTTCCATGGCAAAAAGTACGCCTTCGTTTCTGGCAAAGAACTTAACGGCTTCGAGAGCTTCTTTATCAAGGGCAGAAGTAAATTCTACGCGGCCGGTTTTTCCAAGGGATGCAAGTTGTGGTCCGATTCCGCAGTAGTCAAGGCCTGCAGAGATTGAACGGGTTGGAAGAGCCTGTCCGTCGTCGTCAAGAAGGAATCGTGATTTGTATCCCTGAAGGATTCCTTCACGGCTTGTATTACCTGTCATGCGGCTTGCGTTTTCTCCGATGCCTGGTCCGATTCCGCCTGCTTCTACTGCAATGAGGCGAGGTTCTTTTTCATCGATGAATGGTGCAAAGAACCCGATTGAGTTTGATCCACCGCCGCAGCATGCGATTAATGCTGTTGGCTTGATGTTGCGTTCTGCGCACTGGCGTTTTACTTCTTTACCGATTACGCTCTGGAAGTCGCGGACCATGTCAGGGAATGGAGCAGGTCCAAGTGCACTTCCTAAGCAGTAGTGTGTTGTATCTGGATTTGCTGCCCAGTCGCGCATTGCTTCATTAACTGCATCTTTAAGTGTGCGGCTTCCTGATGTTACAGCGTGAACTTTTGCGCCGTACATTTCCATAGAAGAAACGTTTGGCTGCTGGCGGCGAACGTCAACTTCGCCCATATAAACTGTACAGTCAAGGCCAAGCTTTGCACATGCAGCAGCTGTTGCAACTCCGTGCTGTCCGGCACCTGTTTCTGCAATGATTCTTTTTTTGCCCATGCGTTTTGCTAAAAGACACTGACCAATAGCGTTGTTGATTTTATGAGCACCTGTGTTTGCAAGTCCTTCAAGCTTAATATAAATCTGTGCACCGCCTAAAAGCTTTGTTGCTGTTTCTGCATACAAAAGTGGTGTTTCCCGGCCAATGTAGTCCCGCTGAATTGTTTCAAGTTCCTTTACGAATTCAGGGTCAGCCATTGCTTTTTTGAATTCTACTTCAAGTTCATCCAATGGACGGCGAAGAACTTCTGCAACATATTTTCCGCCGTACTGGTTAAAAAATCCATTGTTAGATTCCATATATATATCTCCAAATAAAGTAATACCATCAAAATGAGCTACCAGAAAAAAGCGCGTCAAATTGTCATGCTGAAAGAAATAATGACAAGTTTGCTTAACCTTTAATCTTCTTAATTAACTCACGAAGTTTTGCGTGATCTTTAATGCCAAGTTCACTTGTCTCTATTCCACTGCTTACATCTACAAGCTCCGGCTGGAACTGCTGGATAAGCGATTCGACATTTTCGCATGTTACGCCGCCGGCAAGCCATAAGTGTTCGTCGGTTTCGTAGTTGTGGTCTCCTGAATCCTGAAGGTATCGTGGTTCTCCGTATGCGAAAAGCTTTGGGGCATTAAAGTCCTCTGTTTTTGACTTCTTTGTGATTGCAAAGTAGTGTGGAACGTCTTTTATGTAATCAGGCATCTGGTCGTAAGTTATTCCATGAAGCTGAACAAAATCAAGAACGCCGTCTTTTACAAGCTGGACTGCAGCTTTTGCTTCTTCTGTTTCAGGTCCTGTTACAACAGCTACTTTAAATGCCTTCACTTTACCAAGACAATCTTTTAAAGCATTAAAGCGCTGGCCGTAAACATTCCTTCCAAACTCTGTAGCAAAAATAAAACCAACAAAGTCGGCGCCAAGCTCATCTGCCAGAAGCACATCTTCTTTTCTAGTAAGTCCGCAGATTTTTACCATTGGTTTTTCGCCGCGTAAGTTAACTTTATTTGCCAGCTCAACAAGTTTTTTACCGCAAAGATTTTCATCAGTTTCTTTAAAAGCCTTTACAAAATCCCATGTCCTTGCAGGATTTCTTGCAGCAAACTCGCCTAATAAAATTCCTGTAAAGCCCATTGAGGCAATTTTTGAAGCGGCTTCGGGTGTAGAAATTCCACTTTCGAAAATTACTTTACCGCCAAGCTTATTTTTTAACATTGCAGGCACTAAAAGATCGATTGTAAAATCCTTTAAATTGCGGGAATTTACTCCACAAACAATTGTATCTGCATACTGCTTTTTTACTTCAAGAACTTTTTCCGCATCTTCTAAAGTGCGGACTTCTACCAGTGCGCGGATTCCAAGTTCCTTACATTTTGCTGTCATGGAAAGCATTTTTTCTAATGTCAGCATTCCACTGATTAAAAGAACTGCATCGGCACCACAACGGTAGGCGATATCAATTTCTTCTTCATCAATGAGAAAGTCTTTTCTTAAAACGGCAACATCTGGAACTGCTTCACAGACAGCCATCAAATCTTTAAGACTTCCTTTAAAATAGTTTTCTTCTGTAAGACAGCTGATTGCGCTTGCGCCATTGGCTCTATATTTTTTTGCAGCTTCTGCGGAATTGAGGTCAGGCGCGATATTTCCTTTTGAAGGACTTGCACGCTTTACCTCAAGAATCACGCCTTTAGATTCCATGAATGGATTTATTGGGCGTGTTCTTTTTTCTGGAATTTCAAATCCAAAGTTATAGCCCCGTTCAGCAATGTCTTTTTTTCTGCGTTCTACGATTTCTGCAATTACGTTTTTTCCTGACATTACTTTTCTTCGCTCAACTCTTTGGAAACTTTACAGATTTCTTCAATCTTAGCAAGGGCTTTTCCGTTTTCCATTGCTTCAACTGCCATATCGTAGCCTTCTTTAAGTGTGCGGGTTTTTCCGCTGAGGTAAAGAACAGCACCTGCGTTAAGTCCGACTGCGGCCTTGATAGTTTTTCTTCCTCTTCCGTTCATTACATCCATAGCAAGGGCTGCGTTGTCAGAACCGTTTCCGCCATAAAGCTCATCTTCGTTCATATCTGTAAGGCCGAAGTTTTCTGGTTTGATAACGTACTGATTTTCATTTCCTTTTTCGTCAATCTGATATACATCAGTTGGAGCACATGGACTGATTTCATCGTAACCATCACGGCTGCATACTACCATTACGCGCTTTGCTCCAAGACCTTTTGCTGCTCTTGCGTAATCCTTAAGCAGTGAAGCTGAATAAACACCGAGAACTTCATATTCTGCATTTGCCGGGTTCAAGAGTGGACCTAAGATATTCATGATTGTTTTAATACCAAGTGCTTTTCTTACTGGAGCTGCAAAGCGCATTGCTGCATGATACACAGGTGCCATAAGAAAGCCGAAGTTTGTGCGTTTAATAAGTTCTGCAGTTTTTTCTGGAGCTGCCATGATGTTGATACCAAAGGCTTCGAAGAAGTCAGCTGATCCAGATTTTGAAGAAACTGCGCGGTTACCATGCTTTGCCATTTTCTGACCACAACTAGCTGCAACCAAAGCTGACATTGAAGAAATGTTGAAGCTTCCTTTTCCGTCACCACCTGTTCCTACAATTTCTGCAAGTCCGGTTTTTTCAATTGGAAGAAGCTTCTTTTTCTTAAGAAGAGTTTTTGCACAACCAATCATTTCGCTTACTGCATGACCTTTTGCAGCCATTCCAACGAGAATTGCGGCCATGGCTCTTTCATCCATTGAACCGTCTGTAACATTGTCCATAAAGAAAGCAGCCTGTTCTTCTGTCATGTCCTTTTTTGCGATAAGCTGATTCAAAACGTCGGCTACAACAATGTTATCTCTGCGGTAATTGATGAATGCAGAAAGAAGTTCCTTTCCGTGTTCACTGGCAATGCTTTCAGGGTGGAACTGAATTCCTTCGATAGGAAGTGTCTTATGGC
This sequence comes from Treponema sp., assembly GCA_018385415.1. Taxonomy (GTDB): domain Bacteria; phylum Spirochaetota; class Spirochaetia; order Treponematales; family Treponemataceae; genus Treponema_D. Next base: position 6,719 of record JAHAZA010000033.1, read on the forward strand.
GAACACCCATGATGTCGCCGTCTTTTGCACGGGCTGTAACTTCAAAGTCTGGGCTTAATGTTGATTCATCTGCAACAAGAGAATGATAACGTGTGAACTTGCATGATTTTCCGATTGAGCGGAAAAGTCCGCGGCCATCAAGTTTAATGTCTTCAATAATTCCGTGGCGGATGTATTTTGCCTGAACGATGCGGGCACCGAAGGCTTCACAGATTGCCTGGTGGCCGAGACAGATTCCAAGAATAGGAATTTTTCCAGCAAAATAACGGATTGCATCTTCACAAACACCTGCCTGGTAAGGAGCGCCTGGACCTGGCGAAACGATAAGGTATTCAGGATTCATTTCTGCAAGCTGTTCAACTGAATATTCATCGTTACGAACAAGTTTTATTTCTTTGTCTGTAACAGTCTGTAAAAGTTGTGTTACGTTGAATGTAAAAGAATCGTAATTATCTATAACTAAAATCATTTTTTCCCTCGCTATTTAAGTGATGGTTTAGACAGGCAAAACCATCCCATTATTTATTTTGTCAAAGTGTCGATCAAAGCGCCCAGCTTTTCACATGTTTCAGTAAATTCGCGTTCTGCATTTGAATCGTAAACGATACCGCCACCAGCCTGAAGGTTGTACACATTTCCCTGCTTTAATGTACAGCGGATTGCAATACAGAAGTCCAGATCACCATTTGTCTGAACATAACCAACAGCGCCGGCATAGAAGCGGCGTTTTGTTGTTTCAAGACCGCTTAAAATCTGCATTGCACTGATTTTTGGAGCACCAGAAACTGTGCCGGCTGGGAACGAAGCTCTGAGAACCTGAATTGGCTTAACATCATCTCTTACGATACCTTCTGTGCTTGAAACAAGATGGATAACATGGCTGAAAAGTTCACATTCCATATACTGTGGAACTGTTACAGTACCTTCTTTGCAGACACGGCCAAGGTCATTTCTTGCAAGGTCTACCAGCATCAAATGTTCTGCCTGTTCCTTTGGATTTGAATGGAGTTCTTCTTTTAATTTTTCATCTTCTGCATCATTTTTACCGCGATGAATAGTTCCAGCGATTGGATGGATTGTAGCTTTTCCTTTTCTTACACGAACAAGGCTTTCTGGGCTGGCACCTGTAAACTGGAAGTCACCAAAGTCAATGTAGAAAAGATATGGTGAAGGATTTACTTTTCTAAGTTTTCCATAAACTTGGAGGGCTTCTGCCTTACATTCAATCTGAACGCGGCGGCTTGGAACAGCCTGGATGATGTCTCCTGCAACAATGTGTTTTTTAAGAACATTCACCTTATCCATATATTCTTTCTTAGATTTTTCAATGTCAGTGATCATCTTGTATTCAAAGGAACCTGTTTCTTCTTCTACATAAGAGAAGTCCATGTCGTTCATTCTCTTTAGAAGACGATCCATTGCTGCGTTAAGATCAATCTGGTGTTCGTTGTAGTTAAGACCGAAGATGTGAATTTCTTCTGTAAAATGATCAAATACGATATAAATGTGACCTGTTACGAAAAGGCTTTCTGGAATGTTAAGTTCATCCTTCTGTTCAAAAAAGCGGATGTTGTCACAGCGCTTTGCAAATTCGTAGCTTAGGTAACCCAGTCCAGATGCTGGAAGTGGAATTTCTGCAAGCTGACCTTCAGGTGTTGTATTCTGCTGTGCAACGTAAAGAAGGGCATCAAGTATGTCGGCTGGTTTGTCACGACCGAGAGCGTCTTTACTTAACACGCCTTCTGTGTTGAATGGGATTTTCTTTCCGTCAACAAGGAATAGGATTTCTTCGCCTTCCTGCTGGATTTTGAAAGCTTCTTCTGTCATTAAGATAGAATAGCGTTCGCGGCCTTTCTGGAAGCTTGCTGATTCAAGGATTCCTTTTGCACCGATTTTTTTTGCTAAAAGATAAGGTGTATATCTTGAGTTTGAAATACATTTATAAACAGAGTCTGTTCTTTTTTCCATAATTATGGTTTCTCCTGATTGTTACTATAAAAAGTAATTACTGTTAATAGTAATATACAGTAGGTTTAAATTACTGTCAAGAGAAACATAAATAAAATAGCAAATTCAAGTTTCTTCTATTGAATTGGACTGAATTCATATTTATAATGGTTATGTTTTACATTTCATTGGAGGTTATGTAATGAAAAAATCTATTATTGCAATGATGATGGCAGCTGCTGTTGCATTCTGTTTTACATCTTGTGGAAGTGAAAAAAAATCTAAAGTAGTAAAAATTGGTGTAATTCAGCTTGTTGAACACCCAGCTCTCGATGCTAACTATCAGGGATTTGTTGATGGTCTTAAAGAAGCTGGTTATGTTGATGGACAGAACATTAAAATTGATTACCAGAACGCTCAGGGCGAACAGGCTAACTGTGTTACAATCGCTCAGAAATTAATCAACGACCGCAGCGATTTGATCTTCGCTATTGCAACACCTGCAGCTCAGGCAGTAGCTAACCTTACAGACGAAATTCCTATCGTAATCTCATCTGTAACAGACCCAGAATCTGCTAAACTCGTACAGAAAAATACTGCTCCTGGAAACAACGTAACAGGAACTTCTGACCTTACACCTTGTGCAGCTCAGATGCAGCTCCTCAAGAAAATCTGTCCAGAAGCAAAAACAGTAGGTATGCTTTTCTGTTCAAGTGAACAGAACTCTTATTTCCAGATTGCTCTTGCTGAAAAAGCTTGTGACGAGCTTGGACTTAAATATGTAGAAGCTACAGTATCTAACTCAAACGAAATTCAGCAGGTTGTTCAGAACCTTTCAAAGAAAGTTGACGTTATTTATTCACCAACAGACAACATGATCGCAGCTGGTATGACATTGGTTGCTCAGGTTGCTACAGAAAACGGAATCCCTACAATCGTAGGTGAAGAAGGAATGGTTAACGCTGGTGGTTTGGCTACTTATGGCTTAAGTTACTACGAACTCGGAAAACAGACAGCAAAAATGGCTGTAGAAGTTATCGAAGGAAAGAAACCAGCTGACATGCCTATTCAGTATCTCGACAAGTGTGACTTGAAGATCAACGAAGACACAGCTAAAAAACTTGGAATTACAATTCCTTCAAATCTATAATTAATATAGACAAGGTGATCAACTCTGGTCACCTTGTTTAATTCATAAAAACGGAGTTAAAAACAATAATGTTACTGGATTTTATTTTATCAGTTATTAGATCATTACCTGCAGCTGTGTCACAGGGTATTCTCTGGGGATTAATCACTTTAGGTGTTTATATTTCCTTCAGACTTTTGAATATGGCAGATATGACTGTTGACGGCAGTTTTGCAGCAGGTGGAGCAGTTACAGCTGTTCTTATTACCCACGGAATGGATCCTTACCTTACTTTGATTTTTGTATTTATCGTCGGATTGCTTTGTGGACTGATGACTGGATTTATGACAACAAAGATGCGCATCAATGTACTTCTTGCAGGTATTTTGAGTCAGATTGCATTGTATTCCATTAACATACGAATTATGGGTCGCCCTAATACACCATTAATTGGATGCCCAACCATGATAAGCAAATTTACACAGGGCATTACAAAAATTGTTGCTTCTGCAAAAAACATTCAGCCAGACACAGAAGCATTTGAAAAACTGGCAAGACACATTTCAAAAGATATTCTTACACCGACAAATACATCACTTATTTTAGGTGTTATTGCGGTTGCAGTTGTAATCGTACTTGTTTATCTCTTCTTCGGAACAGAATATGGTAGCGCAATTCGTGCTACTGGTAGCAATGAAAACATGGTTCGCGCACTTGGCGTGAATACAGATGTGACAAAAATAATAGGTCTTATGATTTCTAATGGTCTTGTAGCTTTGAGTGGTGCACTTGTTGCACAGAGCCAGGGTTACGGTGATGTTCTTATGGGACAGGGTGCTATCGTAAGTGCCCTCGCTTCAATCATTATCGGTGAAGTAATTTTCGGAACCCGTTTTGGTTTGTGGTGGAGCTTGCTTTCGGTTGTGTTTGGTTCAATCATCTATCGTATTGTAATTTCATTTGCTCTTTCAATTCCTGGATTCAAGCCAACAGACTTAAAGCTTATTACAGCCTTCATCGTAGCAATTGCTCTTGCAGTTCCTGTGATGAAAAAAGCACTTACAAGTAAAACTAAAGGTCCGGCAGGTGAACTTAATACAAGACATGCCGATGACAAATTCAAACACTAAGGCTAAGGAGGAATGAAAGATGTTAACACTTACTAATATTACAAAGACATTCAACCCTGGCACAATTACAGAAAAGAAAGCTCTCCGGGGCGTAGATTTGGTTCTTGATGACGGGGATTTCGTAACAGTTATCGGCGGAAACGGTGCAGGTAAATCAACTTTGCTGAATATCATTGCAGGTGTTCACTATACAGATACTGGTTTAATCAAATTGAACGACATTAATCTTACACGCCGCCCTGAACATATTCGTGCAAAATATCTTGGCCGCGTATTTCAGGATCCAATGATGGGAACTGCGGCTAATATGTCTATAGAAGAAAATCTTGCAATGGCATATCGCCGCGGTAAAAGACGCGGTCTTGCCTGGTACATCAAGAATTCTGAAAAAGAATTTTACCGTGAAAAGCTTGCGCTTCTGGATCTGGGGCTTGAAAACCGCATGCAGGCAAAGGTTGGTTTACTTTCAGGCGGTCAGCGTCAGGCACTTACACTTTTGATGTCATGCCTTCAGAAGCCGGAAGTTCTTCTTCTCGACGAACACACAGCTGCCCTCGATCCAAAAACAGCCCAGAAAGTTCTTGAACTTACAGAAGAGTTTGTACAAAAAGATCATCTTACAACCTTCATGGTAACCCACAACATGAAAGACGCAATCCGCTACGGAAACCGCCTTATTATGATGATGGATGGAAAAGTTATTTACGACGTTAAAGGTGAAGAAAAGAAAAACCTAAAAGTTGAAGATTTGCTTGAAAAGTTCAGTGTTTCAGGTGTGGTCAGCGATAAACTTTTAAGCTAATTTAGTATTGAAAAGAACTTATGCTGATTTGCATAAGTTCTTTTTTTCTGTATGTTGAATACGGATTTTTGTTGAAATGAGATTATTTTTTAGGATATTCAAAACAAGGATTGTTTTTTAATACTTCCAGATATTTTGCTGCTTCCCATTTTGCAATTGGTAAATCCTGGAAAAGGTAATTACCACATTCATCTGGTTTTGCACCTGGAATGTCGCCTTCGAAGTTTGCGCAGAATTCAAAAGCGCGGATCATTACTGGAAGAATTTCCTGAGGTGTAGGACGACCTTTAACGATAAAGTAACATCCTGTAAGACATCCCATTGGTCCCCAGTAAATTGTTTTGTCTTTCCATTCTGGATCGTTACGAAGGAATGTTGCAACAAGATGTTCGATTGTGTGAATTGCATTTCCGTGAAGGGTTGGTTCAAGGTTTGGTTTTTTCATGCGGATGTCGAATGTTGTAACTGCCTGGTCACCGACTGTATCTACGCGGGATTCGTAAATTCCTGGAACGAGTTTAATATGATCTACCTGAAAGCTTGGAATTAAATCCATTGTCTGCTCCTGATTTGTTTGTAAGGAATTTTCACAATACAGCAGATGACTACTGAAACTCTGTGAATGAATTAAGAATAAATTATATAGAAAGAAAAGTCAAAGGAATATTCCTGTAATGCAGGTGATGCATAACAGGAATTTTTTATTATCAACATGATTGTAAACCTATTATATTGCTTTAAAGTTTACAATATGTTAAATTCGGCACATGAAAAATAAAGTATTATTGACAGTATCATTTATCGCATTGTTTGCAGCAATATTATGTATCGGCTGCTTTTTACGTATTCCATTGGGACCTGTTCCTATTGTTTTACAGAACGCACTTGCAGTTTTGACTGGCGTTCTTTTAGGAAGTTACCTTGGTGGAGCACCTTCGGCTTTGTGGCTTGTTGTAGGTTTGATTGGTCTTCCTGTTTATTCTGGTGGAACAAGCGGTGTTGGTGTTTGGGCAGGTCCTACTGGTGGATTTTTGCCAGGTTATCTTCTTGGAGCAATTGTTGCGGGATTTATTGCTGGACGCCCATCGGTTGAACAGAAAAGACCTGGGATTGTTACTGTAATTCGTGTTGTTCTTGGACTTCTAGTGGGAATGATTATCCTTTACATTCCTGGTGTTTTCCATTTTGCAAGATGGGCTCAAGCTGCAGGAAAAGTGCCAGAAGGCCTTTCGGCTGTTCAGTACACAATGAAGGCCTGCGTAATTCCTTTTATACCAGGCGATTTAATTAAAATTGCTGTCTGCATACCTGTAGCACTTGTTGTAAGACCTGTTGTTGCTCAGTACCTTTATTCTGGAAAAAAGAAAAAGATAGAAGAAAAACAGAATTCTTCAGAAGAGGATTAATTTGATAACAATCAGCAATGTCAGTAAGGCTTTTGAAACTTCAGAAGGCTTAAATTGTGCTCTTAAAAATGTCAGCTTGAAAATCTCTGATGGAACTTGTGTTGTAATTGGCGGTGAAAATGGTTCTGGAAAGAGTGTTCTCATGTCTATTATTGCAGGTCTTGAGGAAGCTGATGCTGGCACTGTTGATTGTGATAGTCGTGCAGGTCTTGTATTTCAGGAGGCTGAGACACAGATTCTTGGTGAAACTCCGAGGGAAGACATTGCATTTGGTCCAAAAAATCTTGGTTGGAAAAAAGAAAAAGTTGATGAGGCTGTGAACCTTGCGTTGGAAAAGACCGGCCTCACAGCTAAGGCAGATTTTCCGGCAAGATTTTTGTCGGGCGGAGAAAAACGCCGCCTTGCGGTTGCCTGCATGATTGCAATGGACCTGAACATAATCATTATGGATGAACCATATGCCAACCTGGATTTTGGCGGCGTTCGTCAGGTCAATGAATTGATAAAGGCATTAAAGAAGCAGGGTAGGACTGTGATTATTCTCTCTCACGAAATTGAAAAATGTCTCGGTCTTGCAGATCAGTTTGTGGTGTTGTTCCGTGGAGAAAAAGTTTTTGACGGAAAACCTGCTGCCGGGCTCAAACAGAATCTTGAGCAGTGGAATATTCGTAATCCTCTTGTCTCCTACACAAAAGTTAAAGATTTAATCTGGTAGATTACGGGCCTTCAAAATTCCTTTTAAAATGCAGAACGAAAAAATCAAAGTTAAAAAAAAATATTCAGCATTCTCATACAAAGCGGGAAACTCTTTTTTGCACAGGTGTCCTGCGTGGATCAAGCTTTTGTGCATTCCTGCATTGAACATTCTGTTTTTATGTCTTCCAATTTATTTTGCTTTGGGGCTGATTGTCGTTCAGTTTGCAATTGCCTGTGTGCTTAGATTTTCTTTAAGGGAACAATTTACGGACTTGAAGCCTGTTTTGTATTACGCAGCTTTTGTTCTTGTTATGGATTTGATTATGTGCTTTGGTTCGGGTAAAATGAATTTTGCAGAAGTTTTCAGCTGGGACAATCAGAAAGAATCTGTTTTTTTACTTGTAAAAATTTTCTGCATTCTTCAAAGTGCAAGCCTCGTTTTTAAAACTTCAACATCCCTTGAACTGCGTGATGGAATCTGGACTATTGAAAAAGCAGTAAGAAAAATTTTTCACTTAAAAGAAAAAAATTTTATTACAAATACAATTTCCCTTTTCCTGAATTTTATTCCCATGGTGTCAAAAATCTGGAATCAGTCTGTTCGTGCCTGGATTGCCCGTGGTGGTAAAAAAGGAATAAAGATGTATCTCAAGCTTTTGCCCGTCTTATTTTTTGTTGGAATGAAAAAAGCATGGAATGCTGCAAGAGCCCTGCAGATTAGAAATTAACTAATCTATGAACCGAAAATTTGCAGAAATGGTACAGAGCGCAGGCTTAATCCACTGGAACATCCTTTTTGTTATCCATAATAAATCCTGAATACCGCAATTAGAACACTTAATTCTTTTCTATACTTCACTTGAATGAATACTTACTTCACCTGAGCTTAAAGTTTTGCGGCTTCCATCAGAAAGCTCTACAACCAGCGAAGCTTTGTCATCAATATCAACAGCTTTTGCTTCGTACACAGAATCCGGGTTATCAATAATCGGATGAACTTTGATTGTTTTTCCAATCAAGAATGAAAGACTTTTGTATTCTTCAATTACCTTTGCAGAATCTTCTGAAAGGATCTGAAGAACATCTCCTGCAACCTGGGCAGCAAAAGCTGCTCGTGTTACTGTTTTTGAAAATTCATTATCTTTATTTGATACAAAATCGCCTGTTATGGAACCTGCAACTTTTTTTACATCATCAGGCAGGGCGTCAGGATTGTCGCTGATGTTGATTCCGATTCCGATAATGGCAGATTCGATTCTGGCAGTTTCAAAATTCATGATGCCTTCTGTGAGAATGCCTGAAACTTTTTTTCCGCCGATAAAAATGTCGTTGATCCATTTAATTGATGGCTGGATGCCGTACAGTTTTTTGATTGCCCGGCAGACTGCAACGGCAGAGAAGGCTGTAAGCTTTGCAGGTTCTGTAATTCCATTTTCAGGTGCGTAAATCATTGAAATGTAAATGCCGGTTTTTGATGGGGAATAAAATGTTCTTCCCAGGCGGCCGCGGCCTGCGCTCTGGCTTTCTGCAACTATTACTGCGTTGTGGAATTTTTTTCCGGCTTGGGTGAGATTTCCGAAGGCGTCACGGAGATTGCCTGCTTCTGTCAAAAGCCTTTTGGCGTGGGTGTTTGTGGAATCGATTTCTTTGTGGCATTCAATGTAGGAATTTTTAAATTCTGGAAAGGCCTTCGAAAATTCCTTTTGAAAGTTTTCATAAGAGAAGACATCTGAGCTGCTGGAAAAAATGTAGCCGCCGTTTGTAGTTCCTTCTATATTATAACCATCAGAGCGGAGGGAATTGATTGCCTTCCAGATTGCGGCCCGACTTACGTCGCATTGTTCTGCCAGCTTTTCGCCAGAGATTGAAGTGTCTGGACAAGATGAAAGTGTCTGAAGGATTTTTTCTTTTGTTGTCATAGTTTTCTCTTGAAGGTATTTTACTTTGGATTTGCGGTTTTTGCTAGGGTGGGGGGATATGGAAGCTGGGTGGAAATTTAATATTTCTCCATATATTTATTGACACTATAAAACCATTTCACTAAAATTAAAGTAATTAACGGCAAAGAAGTCGTAGACGAATCTTTATGTAAATTTGTGCATAAGAATTCTTCTACGACTTTTTTTTGCGGCAAAGGGGTCGCAGATAGTTTCTCAAAAAATTCCATGGCAGGGGAATAGTGGGAAAATTTATCTGTGATCTTTTTTTTTGCTTTTGTGAGGTACTATATGAAGACTTTGTATGAATCCAGCTTTGAACATGATGCCTGTGGTATTGGTGCTGTAGTAAGCATTAATGGTATCAAAAGTCACCGCGTTGTTGAAAATGCGTTGTCTATCGTAGAGAAACTTGAACATCGTGCAGGTAAAGATGCCAGTGGCGAAACTGGTGACGGTGTTGGTATTCTTGTTCAGGTCAGCCACAACTTCTTTAAGAAAATTGAAAAAGAAGCAGGACTTAAACTTGGAGATGAAAGAGACTACGGTGTTGGTCAGTTCTTCTTTCCTGCTGATAAATATGAAGATGAAAAAAAACGCTTTGAAAAATGTGTAAAAGATGCAGGTCTTGAATTTTTAGGCTGGAGAAAAGTTCCGGTTAATGAAAAAGTTCTTGGTAAAAAAGCTTTTGAATGTATGCCTTCTATCTGGCAGGCTTTTGTAAAACGCCCTGCTGACACTGAAAAAGGTGTTGAGTTTGATAAAAAGCTTTATGCAGTACGCCTTGCATTTGAAAAAACAAATAACGGAACTTATGTTTGTTCCTTTTCTTCAAGAACAATCGTTTATAAGGGAATGTTCCTCGTTCAGCAGTTAAGAACATTCTACAAAGATCTTCAGGATGCTGAATATGTTTCAGCACTGGCACTTGTTCACTCACGGTTTAGTACTAACACAAATCCAAGCTGGCAGCGTGCACATCCAAACCGCTTTATTGCCCACAACGGTGAAATCAATACAATTCGCGGTAACGTAGACAGAATGCTTGCCCGCAATGGTGAAGTTGACGTTACTGGTTCTGACTCAGCAATGCTTGATAATACATTGGAATACTTTGTAATGAATGGAATGCCACTTCCACTTGCCGTTATGGTTTGTATTCCTGAACCTTGGAAACATGATACTTCCCTTACAGAACAGAAAAAAGATTTCTATCACTATTGGGCTACTATGATGGAACCATGGGATGGTCCTGCAGCTATTCTCTTTAGTGATGGTGATTATGTCGGAGCAACATTGGACCGCAATGGTCTTCGTCCAAGCCGTTACTTTATTACAAAAGATAACATGCTTATTCTTTCATCAGAAGTTGGTGTACTTGATGTTGATGAAAAAGATGTTGTTGTAAAAGCAAGACTTCAGCCAGGACGTATGCTTCTTGTTGATACAGTTGCAAAACGTCTTATCAGTGATAAAGAAATTAAGGAAACATATTCAAGCCAGCATCCATACGGTGAATGGCTGGACCAGAATCTTATTCATCTTGCTGACATCAAAATTCCGAACAAGAAAATTCCTACAAGCACTCTTGATGAAAGAAATCATCTTTACCGTGCATTCGGATGGAACTACGAAGACCTTAACGAAATGGTTTTACCAATGGCTCGTACGGGTGTTGAACCTACAGGTGCTATGGGTATTGATACACCATTGGCTTGTATGTCAGACAAACATCCTTCACTTTTCAGCTACTTTAAGCAGCTGTTCGCTCAGGTAACAAACCCACCTATCGACAGCCTTCGTGAAAGGATCGTAACTGATACAACAGTTTATGTAGGAAGTGACGGAAACCTTCTTAAAACAGAAGGAAAGAACTGTAAGGTTCTCGAAATCAACAATCCTATTTTGACAGGTGTTGATCTTTTGAAGATTGCAACCTTGAATCAGGATGGACTTAAGGCAAAGAAGATTTCACTTTTGGTAGATCTTAAAAATCTAAATGGAGATCAGTGGCTTGCAGAAAGTCTGGATAATCTTTTCAAGGAAATCGATTCTTCTTATGCAGATGGCTACAACATTATGATTCTTTCTGACCGTGGTGTTGATGAAACTCACGCTGCAATTCCTTCTTTGCTTGCAGTAAGTGCTGTTGAACAGTACTTGATCAGAACAAAGAAAAGAACTCAGATTTCTATCATTCTTGAAAGTGGTGAAGTTCGTGATGTTCATCAGTCTGCAATGTGTCTTGCATATGGTGCCCGCGCTATTAACCCTTACCTTGCACACGAAGCTATTTCTGAAGTTATTGACCAGAAGCTTTTGGATAAGGATTACCACACAGCTATCGATGATTACAACAAAGCTATAATTAACGGGATCGTTAAGATTGCTGCAAAAATGGGAATCAGCGCAATTCAGTCATATCAGTCAGCTCAGATTTTTGAAGCTGTTGGTATTGCACAGGATGTTGTTGAAAAATACTTTACAAACACTGTTAGCCGCGTAGGTGGTATTGGTCTTAAAGAAATTCAGGAAGACGTAATATTCCACCACCAGCAGGCTTGGAATCCAAACGGACTTACTGTAAGTACTCACCTTGAAAGTGTAGGTTCTCACAAATTCCGCAGAGGACCAAACGCAGAAGATCACCTTTACAATCCAGAAACAATCATTGCATTGCAGGAAGCAACACGCAATGGTGATTATAAGAGATTCAAGGAATACACAAGCCTTGTTGATGATAACTCTCATCCACATTGTCTTCGTGCACTTCTTGATTTTGAAATCGACGAATCAAAATCAATTTCTATCGATGAAGTTGAAAGCGTAGATTCAATCGTACAGAGATTTAAGACAGGTGCCATGTCTTACGGATCAATTTCGGAAGAAGCACATAAGTGTATGGCAGCTGCTATGAATCACCTCCACGGAAAATCAAACTCAGGTGAAGGTGGTGAAAAACCAGAACGCCTGGGAACAGAATACAACTCAGCAATCAAGCAGGTTGCTTCTGGTCGCTTTGGTGTAACAGAAGAATATCTTCTTTCTGCAAAAGAAATTCAAATTAAAATGGCACAGGGTGCAAAACCAGGTGAAGGTGGACACCTTCCTGGAAAGAAAGTATACCCATGGATTGCTACAACTCGTTATGCAACTCCAGGTGTATCACTTATTTCACCTCCACCACATCACGATATTTACTCAATCGAAGATTTGGCTCAGCTGATCTACGATCTTAAAAATGCAAATCGTGCAGCACGCATTTCTGTAAAGCTTGTTTCAGAAGCAGGTGTTGGAACTATCGCAGCCGGTGTTGCAAAAGCAGGTGCTCAGGTAATTCTTATTTCTGGACACGATGGTGGTACAGGTGCTGCTCCTATTTCTTCTATCCACCATGCAGGTCTCCCTTGGGAACTTGGACTTGCAGAAGCACATCAAACATTGATGCAGAACGGACTTCGTGGTCGTGTAATCATCGAAACTGATGGTAAGCTTATGAGCGGTCGTGACGTTGCAATTGCATGTCTCCTTGGTGCAGAAGAATTCGGATTTGCAACAGCTCCACTTATTACAATGGGTTGTGCAATGATGCGTGTATGTAACCTTGATACTTGTCCATTTGGTGTTGCAACACAGAACGAACAGCTTCGTGCAAGATTCCCTGGTAAACCAGAATATGTAGAAAACTTCATGAAGTTCATCGCAGAAGAACTCCGCGAATATATGGCAAAACTTGGTGTTCACTCAATCGAAGAAATGTGTGGTCGTACAGATCTTCTCAAGCTCAAAGACAAGCAGAGCTTTGAAAGAGCAGGTCTCATTGATATGTCACGTGTTCTTGGTGAAACAAATGAAAGCTGGAAGTCTGAACGTGATGTTTACGACTTTAAGCTTAACACAACAGTTGATGAAAAGATTCTCCTTTCAGCATTTGAAAAAGTAAGTTCAAAAGCTGGAAACAATACAAGGATTCTTGATAAGCCATTCAAGATCGAAAGTACAGACAGAACTGCAGGTACAATCCTTGGTTCAGAAATCCAGAAGAAGTTCGGAAATTCACTTTCTGAAGATGCATTCATCGTTGATGTGGAAGGTGGTGCAGGTCAGAGCTTTGGTGCATTCATTCCTAAGGGTCTTACAATGAGCCTTACTGGTGAAGCAAACGACTACTTTGGTAAAGGATTGAGTGGCGGTAAGCTTGTAATTAAAAAGCCTGAAGGTTTTGCAGGAAAAGCTGATGAAAATATTCTTATCGGTAACGTTGCATTGTTTGGTGCAACATCAGGTAAGGCATTCATCAATGGTGTTGCAGGTGAACGTTTTTGTGTAAGAAACTCTGGTGCTACAGCAGTTGTTGAAGGATGTGGTGATCACGGTCTTGAATACATGACTGGCGGTATTGTAGTAATTCTCGGTAAGACAGGACGCAACCTTGCTGCCGGAATGAGTGGAGGTGTTGCTTATGTTCTTGATGAAAACCATGACCTTTACAAGAGAATAAATCACGAACTTGTAAAGATGTATGACATCGAAGATGCAACAGAACTTAAAGCACTCATCGAACAGCACGCAAAAGAAACTGGTTCAGAAAAAGCAAAACAGATTCTTGCCGACTTTGAAAGCTTTATTCCAAAGTTCAAGAAAATTATTCCAAACGATTACAACCGTATGCTTACAGAAATTGCATCTGCCGAAGCAAACGGAATGAATCACGATGACGCAGTTATGGCTGCATTCAAAAAGATTACAGCGTAATCGAACTGCACGACCGCTAACGCGGAGTTTTTAGGAGTAAGAAAATGGGAAAGAATACAGGATTTTTAGATTATAAACGAACAGAAAACGGAAACGTTGCACCTTTGGAAAGAATAAAGAATTTCAAAGAATTCCATCCAAAACTTGATGAAGATGCAAGAAAAGAACAAGCTGCCCGCTGTATGAACTGTGGTGTTCCAATGTGTCAGTCTGCAATCAAGCTTGCAGGAATGATTACAGGTTGTCCACTTCATAACCTGATTCCAGAATGGAACGATGCACTTTACAAAGGACAGTATGACATGGCTGCATGGCGTCTTTTGATGACATCAAACTTTCCTGAATTTACAGGACGCGTATGTCCAGCCCTTTGTGAAAAAGCATGTAACTGCGGTAACCCGGTATGCGGTGATGGGGCAGTAACTGTTCACGACAACGAACTTTATATCATTGAAAAAGCATTTGCTACAGGCTATATGAAGCCACAGATTCCTTCTAAAAGAAGTGGAAAAAAAGTTGCAGTAATCGGTGCAGGTCCTGCAGGACTGGCAGTTGCTGATACTTTGAATCACCGTGGTCACAATGTAACTGTTTTTGAACGCGAAGACAAAGCCGGCGGACTTTTGATGTACGGTATTCCGAACATGAAACTGGAAAAGAACATCATTGAACGTCGTGTAAATCTTATGAAAGAAGAAGGCGTTGAATTTGTATTCAATGCAGATGTTGGTCACAACTCTTCTGCTGATTACATTCTCAAAAACTTTGATGCAGTAGCATTGTGTTGTGGTGCAAAAAAGGCTCGTCCTTTGACTTCAGTTGGAATTGATAAAGTTGCAACAGGAAATAACGGTGCAAAAGGCGGTGTAATGTTTGCCGTAGACTTCCTCAAAGAAGTAACAAAATGTGTTGTAGCAACAACAGAAGCTTTGGAAAAAGTAAACATTGCTCCAGCAAACGTACAGATTGACCAGATGCTTGAAAAAGAAATCGGTCTTAAAATTGAAGGAAAAAATGTAATCATCGTTGGTGGTGGTGACACAGGAAACGACTGCTGTGGAACTTCAATCCGTCTCGGCGCTGCAAGCGTAACTCAGATCGAAATGATGCCTTGCCCACCAGTAGAAAGAGCAGAAAGCAATCCATGGCCACAGTGGCCAAAGGTTCTCAAAACTGATTACGGTGCTGAAGAATCAATCGCAGTTTTCGGACACGATCCACGCGTATATGAAACAACAATCAAAGAAATTTACAGTGAAAACGGAAAAGTAACAGGCGTAAAAACTGTAGAAGTTGAATTCCAGATAATCGACGGAAAACGTCAGCTTGTAGAACGCAAAGGTACAGAAAAAGATCTTAAGGCTGACCTTGTTCTTATTGCTGCCGGATTTACTGGTTGTGAAGAATATACAGCTCAGGCATTTGAAACAGAAATCAGTCCTCGCGGAACAATTGTTTCAAACGGAAAAGCTTCTCCAAGTTCAGAAACAGGATATTCAACATCAGTAGAAAAAGTATTCACAGCAGGTGATATGCACCGCGGCCAGTCACTGGTTGTATGGGCTATTACAGAAGGCCGTGAATGTGCAAAAGAAATTGATGATTTCTTAATGAAATAAGGCGGGAACAAAAATGGGCTTTCATGATGAGTGTGGTGTAGTTGGAATTTACGGTGCAGAAAATGCAGCAGCGCTTTCTTATTTTGCGCTTACATCACTGCAGCATCGCGGTCAGGAAAGTGCAGGTATCGCAGTTTCTGATGGAGAGACAATTCATCTGCACAAGGACATGGGACTTGTAAGCGATGTTTTTGATAAGGACCATTTTGAAGATCTTAAAGGAAGCGTTGCGGTAGGTCATGTGCGTTATGCAACAGCTGGCGGTAGAACAATCGAAAACGCTCAGCCATTCTTGAACACATTCAAGTTAGGTGGAATTGCTCTCGCCCACAACGGTCAGCTTGTAAACTACGAACCTCTTCGTGAAATGCTTGAAGATTCTGGAAGTACCTTTTCTTCAACAAGCGACACAGAAGTAATTCTTAAGCTCATTGCCCGTTCATATAAAAAAGGCCTTGAAGCTGCAGTTGTAAATACAATTCAGCTGATCAAAGGCTCATATGCACTTTGTATCATGACAGAAGACACAGTAATCGGAGTCCGTGATCCAAACGGAATCCGCCCGTTGTGTCTTGGAAAAATTGCCGGTGCCCACAATGGAAAAGATGCCTACATTCTCGCATCAGAATCCTGCGCCATTGACAGCTGTAACGGAGAATTTGTCCGTGACATTGAGCCGGGTGAAATCATTATAATCAATAAAAACGGCTTAAAATCAATTCACCTTGAAGAACGTACAAAAAAACAGACCTGTATTTTTGAATACGTTTACTTTGCCCGCCCAGATTCAGTCATCGACGGAATCCCAGTTCAAGAAGCACGTTACAGAATGGGAAAAGTTCTTGCAGAAGAAAGCCCTGTAGAAGCCGATGTTGTAATTGGAGTTCCTGACAGCGGAATTGGAGCTGCTCAGGGATACGCAAGAGCATCAGGCATTCCATATGTAACAGGTATCATCAAAAATAAATATATCGGCCGAACATTCATCGCACCGACACAGAAAGAGCGGGAAAACATGGTATTCGTAAAACTCAATGCCATCAGAAGCGATCTTGAAGGTAAGCGCGTAATCGTAATCGACGACTCCATCGTCCGCGGCACCACAAGCCGTCGCCTTGTTCAGATCCTCCGCCGCGCCGGTGCAAAAGAAGTTCACTTTAGAGTTTCATCTTCACCAGTAAAGTTCCCATGCTATCTGGGTATCGACACCCCAAGCAAAAACGAACTTATCTCAAGCACGCATGAACTTGAAGAAATCAGAAAAGAAATCGGTGCTGACTCTCTGGCATTCATCAGCCTCGAAGGAATGATCAAGGCCTTTGGCGAAGACACATTCTGCAAAGGATGCTTCAGCGGGGAATATCCGGTAGCTTGCGCGAGAAAAGTGTAGTCATTAAGCTATATCTCCTCAAATTTTCCTTGCTTTGTAGAGTTTCTATGGTATAATTAAGGAGACTAATCATGTTAGGTGAATTTAGTGATTTCTAACAATATTCTTTCCAGCGAGCAGATTCTCAGAACAATTGGTGGTGTTTACAACAACATTCATCTTTTTGATTTGGAAAAAGATGCTGTTCAAGAAATTTATGCTATCGAAGCAGTTCATAATTTTCTTAACGAATATGGAAACAAAAAGTCAATTCAGGAACTTCTTCATCATGTTGCAAATAAAGTTTCAACAGATGAATATCTTTCTTCCATTCTCGAATTTACAAATCTTTCAACACTTGAACAGCGAATCAAAGGAAAAAAAATAATTTCCTTTGATTATGTAGAAAAATATGCCGGATGGACCAGATGCAGTTTTATTCCAGTTGAATATTCCCCTGATAAAAAATTAAGATATGTGCTTTACACATCTCGAGTCATTCAGGACGATAAAAATCACGAAGAAAATCTTCTTGCTCAGATGGATTATGATGAACATACTGGTCTTTACAATCGTCGTGCTTTGGAACGGGATGGAAAGCATTTTGGAAAAGAAGGAATGCCAAAGGATCTTACGCTGATTGCGATGGATATCAATGGTCTTAATGCCGTAAATCATACACTTGGCGTTGAAGCTGGCGATGAATTAGTAAAAGGAGCTGCTGATTGTATAATAAAGGTCTTTGGTTCTAAAGGAAAGATATACAGACTTGGTGGCGATGAATTTTATGTTATCATCGATATGGAACTGAATGAACTTGTAAAACTGTTTTCAGTTTTCGACAATGTTACTGCCAGCTGGAAAGGAAATCTTGCAAAGGGACTAACTATTTCAAAAGGAATTGCTGCCCACGCAGAATTCCCTGATCTCACATTCCGAGAGCTTCTGGCAAAAGCCGACCAGCGAATGTATCAGGAAAAAGAAAAGTATTATAAAAGCAGAGACAAGAGAATTGGTGAAAATTTAAAAGAGCCTGAAAGCTTTAGTTTGATCATGCAGAAAGCATATTCTGGTTTTGTATCGCTTCAATTTGGTGATGGACAACTTCCAAAGCTTTTTGTTGATGACTTTATTGCAAACTTTTTGGGTTTCGAATTAACAAATACTCCTGAAAAAAATTACGAGGAATGGATTAATCGTATCCATCCGGATTATTCAGATTTTATTTCTTCTGCAATCGAGAAAATCATCATCGGTAATCAGACAGAAGTTCAGTATCCGTGGTTTCATCCAAAAGCAGGACTAACTTACATCAGAACTTTTGGCTACCGTGATCCGAACTTTACAGATGGCATTCGCATTAATGGAACATTCCAGAATGTAACAAATCTTGTTCATCTCCAGAAAGATAGACTGACAGGATTTTATACAAATGAAGCCTTTTTCCAGAAGGCAGAAGAAATTCTTATGGCAAATAAAGAAAAGAATTATCGTTTCTTTGTTTCTGATATCGAAAACTTCAAAGCTATCAATGACAGATATGGTAATGAACACAGTGATGAGCTTTTAAAATATCTTGCAAAGTCTCTTAAGAATCTTTGTAAAAATCTTGTTCTTGCAGGTCGTTTAAGTACTGATGTATTTGTCTGCATGCAGGAAGACACAGGTAAAGTTCAAACTTCGAAGGAAGGATTGAAATTCCAGAACGCAATCTTAGATGGTGCTCCGATTAAGAACTTTGTCTGGAAGCATGGAGTTTACTACACCCGCATTGATAGAAATATTTCTGCACAGCAGATGTGTGACAGAGCACGACTTGCAGTTGAAAGCATCAAAGGTAACTATGATGTTGCATGCGCTCTCTATGATGAAAAGCTTGATAAATTTGTAAAGACTAAACAGCAGATTCTTGAAAATATGGAAGATGCTTTAAAGAACAAAGAGTTTAAAGTTTATCTTCAGCCAAAACACGATTTAAGGAAAAATAAAACTGGCGGAGCCGAAGCTCTTGTACGCTGGATTCATCCGGTAATAGGTTTTATGAATCCAGGTGATTTTATTCCAGTATTTGAACAGAATGGTTTTGTTAAGAGTGTCGATGAATTTGTTTTCAGAGAAGTATGTTTGATGCTTCGCCGATGGATTGATGAAGGTAAACCAGTTGTTCCAATTTCAGTAAATCTTTCTCGTCGTGATTTTGACAGCGTTGATCTTGCAGAACAGCTTTTAGCTGTCATTGAAGAGATTGATATTCCACATGAACTGATTCATTTTGAAGTAACTGAGTCGGCTTTCTCTGATAGCCCTGATCGTATTGCTAATACTATCCGCAAACTTCATGATGAGGGTTTTGTAATTGAGCTTGATGATTTTGGAACGGGATACAGTTCGTTGACTTCATTAAGTGAAATTGAATTTGATATCTTAAAGCTTGATATGAGCATCATCAGAAATGACAATCCTGATTCTCCAAGAAATGTTCTTGATATGTGCAACCAGATTGTAAAGCAGATGAACTTAAAGTCAGTTGCAGAGGGCGTCGAAACAGAAGCTCAGCTTAATCGACTTAAAAAAATCGGCTGTGATTATATTCAGGGATATTATTTTTCAAAGCCGTTACCAGTTGAAGATTTCGAAAATTATCTGGCTAATGAAGCGTGATATTGGAATGAAAAAAAGACTTATGCAGTTCTGCATAAGTCTTTTTTTAGCCGTAAGTACTGATAACCTGTTCAGCTACCGCTGTTTTTTTAATACAGCGGTCCATGGCTTCTTTTTCGATGTAGCGATGGGCATCAGCTTCGGTCATGTTAAGATTCTGCATTAAAAGCATTTTTGCCCGGTTAACAACTCGGATTTCTTCCATCTTAACTTTCAGTTTTGTTGTCTGACTTGAAAGAACCTGCACTTTATATTGAACGGCGATTGCAACTTTTATCATGTTGTAGAAATAGAACTGATCAAAAGGAGAAGTAATCGTTAAAATTCCGTAGCCTTCAACTTTGTAACTGATCTGTTCAAAGAACTGTGTCGGAGTCAGAAGAAGAGTTGTGCTTGTGGAATCTGAAATATCGATTGCAAAATCAGTTCCTTCGCCGTCTGCAAAATCAACAAGGATAATGTTAAAATTCCTTTCACTGCAGATACGACGGGCTTCATTAAAGTCTGAAACAATTTGAGTATCAAACAATGGTGCAACCAGCATTGCACTGACTTGTGAGGAAATTTTATTGTCTTTTGTCACAACCAGGACGGTGTGTAAATCAGAAGTCATAAATTAGTATTTCAAAACCTTTTTTACGAATTCACTTTCGTCAGCAATTTTTTTAGCCAGATCCAGAGTATCAGGAAGAACTTTAATATCATTTTTGCTGGCGTTAGCAAAAAGATTTTCTTCAACTGGTGCAGGTGGAATAAGATTGTTTTCAATTCCATCGAGGGCTGCATAAATAATTAATGCAAAAGCAATGTATGGATTACATTCAGGGTCTGCCGAACGGATTTCTAAGCGTTTAATTTTTTTAGTTGCAGGAACTCGAATCATTGTTGAACGGTTCTGATTTCCCCAGCATATATATTTAGGAGCTTTACATTCTCCAAGACGATTGTAGGATTCTTCAGTTGTGTTGAGGAAGTAAGTAAGTTCCTCTGCGTGCTTTAAAATTCCTGCAATAGCATTTGGCATTTTTGATTCATCGGAAAGTGAAACATTGATGTGAAAGCCGCTGCCTGCCTGACCTTCAAGTGGTTTTGGTGAAAAGTCAGCGTAAAGGCCGTTTGAAGCAGCTCTTGTTCGTACAATCCATTTGAAGGTTGCTGTGTTATCGGCTGCAGTCAATGCATCGGAATATTTAAAGTCGATTTCATTCTGGCCAGGGCCTTCTTCGTGATGGCTTGCTTCAGGAATGATGCCCATCGATTCAAGTGTAAAGCATATGTCGCGGCGGATATTTTCACCTTTATCTTCTGGAGCAATATCCATATAGCCCGCATTGTCAAAAGGAATTTTTGTAGATTCACCGGCTTCATTCAATTTAAAGAGGTAGAATTCAACTTCTGGTCCGAAAGAAAGTGAAAGGTTGTATTTTTCTTTTGCGTATTTAATTGCATTTTTAAGCAATGTACGACAGTCTTTTTCGTAAGGAGTTCCATCAGGGTATTTGATGTTACAGAACATGCGGCATACTTTACCAGTGTTTGGACGCCATGGAAGAACAGAAAGTGTAGTTGGATCGGGATGAAGGAAAAGATCAGACTTGTCAGGAGATTCGAAGCCGTCAATTGCAGAAGCATCGAAGCTGATTCCCAGTTCAAAAGCACGATGCAGCTGATCTGCCATAATAGAAATGTTTTTCTGTTTGCCTTTTAGATCGAAGAAAGCAAGACGAACAAATTTAACATCTTCTTCCTTAACAAATTCAAGAACTTCACTTTCTGTATACATATGGACCTCTTTGTGTCTTTTTATTAATTATAAAGTTTAGGTAAAATTAAAAAAAGAGGTCGTAAAAAAAATACTGAAATTTTTCCCAGTGTTTTTTTTACGACCTCTTTGCCATAACTAAAGAAATAATATTTTAAAATTTCTGTTTTTGCAAGATGGAAATGTATTCTATATAGCTAAAGCAGATCTTTCAGTGTTACGCTGTCCAGGTAGTTTTCAACAAGATTATCAAGTTTAGTCCACATTGGCAAAGTTTTGCAGACATCCTTTTTAGCACAAGGTTCTGCTCCTTTTACAAGACATGAAACTGGTGCGAGACTTCCTTCTGTGAGACGGAGAATATCGCCTACTTTGTATTCGTCTGGTTTGCGGTTAAGCTTGTAACCGCCTCCTTTTCCGTGAATGGCATCAACAAAGTGGTTTTTAGAAAGCAATGTCATTATTGCTTCGATGTATTTCTTTGAGATGTTCTGACGCTCTGCGATTTCTTTAAGTGGAATTCTATCCTGCTCAATATTCTGTGCAAGGTCAATCATAACTCTAAGGGCATAACGGCCTCGTGTTGAAACTATCATTAACTAAACTCCTAGTCTGCAAAAAGTGGTGTAGAAAGGTAGCGGTCTCCAGTATCAGGAAGAAGAACTACGATTTTCTTTCCTGCTGCTTCTGGACGTTTTGCAACTTCGATTGCTGCCCAAAGTGCGGCGCCGGATGAAATTCCAACCAGAACACCTTCTTTTTTACCAACAAGCTTTCCTACCTTAAATGCATCATCATTTTCAACGGGGATGATTTCGTCGTAAATTTTTGTATCAAGAACATCAGGAACAAAGCCTGCTCCGATTCCCTGGATTTTGTGAGCGCCTGCAGTTCCTTTTGAAAGAACTGGAGAAGTTGCTGGTTCAACAGCTATAACTTTTACATCTGATTTTTTAGATTTGAGGAATTTTCCAACGCCTGTGATTGTTCCGCCAGTTCCAACACCTGCAACAAAGTAATCAACATCGCCGTCTGTGTCGGCAAAGATTTCTGGTCCTGTTGAATTGAAGTGTGCCTGTGGGTTAGCTGGGTTTACAAACTGGCCTGGAATAAAGCTGTCAGGAATTTCTTTTGCAAGTTCGTCAGCTTTTGCGATTGCACCTTTCATTCCTTTTGCACCTTCTGTAAGAACAAGCTCTGCTCCGTAAGCCTTCATGAGCTGACGGCGTTCAACAGACATTGTTTCTGGCATTACGATGATGATTTTATAACCGCGGGCTGCGGCAACTGAACAAAGTCCGATGCCTGTGTTTCCGGATGTTGGTTCGATGATTGTTGAAGTTGGTTTAAGTTTTCCTGTTTTTTCTGCGTCGTCAAGCATGGCTTTTGCAACGCGGTCTTTTACGCTTCCTGCTGGATTAAAGTATTCCAGCTTTGCGTAGATTTTTGCGTTGAGTGAAAATTCCTTTTCAATATTTGAAAGTTCCAAAAGTGGTGTGTGACCGATAAGCTGGTCAGCTGATGTGTAAATGTTTGCCATAATATTGCTCCTTTTTATTAGTTTTTTTGGAGGAATTTTTTGCCGCACGAAAAAGTATGATAAAACCTACTATATTGGTGTGGAGTATAATTAATTTATAAACCATAATGCCTACTAAGTCAATAGGTAAAACTGAAAAAAATAGTTGTAAATTTTTTCAAAACCTATTGACAAAGTAGTTAAGTAAATTTATTCTGTCATTACCTACTAGGGGAATAGGTAATACAAGAAGAGCAAGAACGTTCTTCTTTTTTTATTGATCTAAACGCCTATAAGAATACTAGGTAAGTATGGAGAGCGATATGGACTTAAACCTTAAAGGAAAAACAGTTGTAGTAACAGGCGGCACTGGAAGTTAGTGGTGGTCAGAACATTGTTCTCAATCCATGGTTCAGTGCAGAAAAAAATTACTAATTAATAGAGGAAAATAAAATGGCAGATAAAAGACAGTTGGTGCTGGATGCATTCAATAACAAACCAACAGAAAGAGTTCCAGTTGGATTCTGGTTTCATTACACAAAAGATGAACTTAAATCAGCTTACGATCTTCCAGAAATGAGAGAACAGAATCTTGCAGGACATAAAAAGTTCTATGAAGGTTTTAAACCTGACTTTGTAAAACTTATGAGCGACGGTTACTTCTTTGAACCAAAGACAGCGGCATTCCTTCGTTCTGCAAAATCAGCAAAAGATCTTTACGGTTTGCAGCCAATTGCTACTGATGATCCTTGGCTTAAAGATCAGGTTTCTTTGGTTAAAGAATTGACTTCTGCATTCGGAAAAGAAGTTGTAACGTTATACAACATTTTTGCAC
The DNA here is from genome assembly GCA_018385415.1 of Treponema sp. Lineage (GTDB taxonomy): Bacteria > Spirochaetota > Spirochaetia > Treponematales > Treponemataceae > Treponema_D. The sequence goes on from JAHAZA010000033.1 coordinate 30,286, forward strand.
CAGCAACAGCATTCAAGTGGAGTGTAGAAGGTGGTGACAAGAAACTTGCAGCTTTGATCAAAGAGGATAAAGATGCAGTTATTTATGCACTTGGTGTAATTGCTCAGAACACACAGATACTTGCAAAAGCTGTAATTAAAGAAGGCGGTGCAGACGGAATTTACTTGAGCGTTCAGAGCATTCAGGATGCAAGTGTTGGTCCTGATACTTATGCAGAAGTTGTTTCTCCAGCAGAGATTTCTATTCTGACTGCTGCAAACTCTGTGGGTGGAGTAAATGTTCTTCATGTTTGTGGTTATGAAGGTGCTAAAAACAATTTGAGTATTTTTAAAAACTATCCGGCAAAGGCAATCAACTTTGCTTCTGTTGTTGAAGGTATTTCACTTAAAAACGGTAAAGAAATCTTTAAGGGTAAAGCAGTAATTGGTGGTTTTGCAAATATCAAGGATGGTGTTCTTTACAGCGGAACAAAAGAAGAAGTGCAGGCAGAAACAAAGCGTCTTCTTGCAGAAGCTGGAAAGACAGGAATTATTCTTGGCGCCGATTGTACAATTCCACGTGACATAGATTTTGAACGCCTTGAATGGGTAAGAGAAGCAGCAAAATAAGTTTTGAAAAATCAGGGTGGTTTGCGTTTAGTGAACCACCAGAAATTATAGGAGAAAAAATTATGAAAAAGACAATTAAGACATTAGCAGTAATTGGACTTGCAGCAGCACTTGTAGCAGGCCTTTCATCTTGTGGTGAAGAAAAAAAATCAGATGTTAAAAAAATTCAGGTTGCACATACAAGTTATTACAAGCCTTATGACTTTGTAAATGAAGCAGGTGAATCAGACGGATTTGAAGTTGCAGTATTGAAAGAAGTAGACAAGCTTCTTCCACAGTATGAGTTTGTTTATAACCCAACTTCAGATGATGACCTTTTGATCGGAGTCCTTCAGGGAAAATACGATGTAGGAACAAAGGGTGTATGGAAAACTGCAGAACGCGAAAAGAAATATGTGTTCCCTAAAAATCCTATTGGTGCAAGTGTGATCGGAATTGTTGTAAGAACAGAAATTACAGATAAGGTTAACGACCTTCCTTCATTTGCTAAATATTCAGGAAAGCTTGTTCCTATTGGAGCACAGAATGCTATGTACAATGTAATTGATGAATACAACAAGGCAAATCCTGATGCACAGGTCAACTTGATTGCCGGTGATTCATTTGAAGTACAGGCAGGCGATGCTTATGTATGGGTAACAGAAGGCCGTTATGATGCATTTGTTGACATCAAACTTTCATACCAGAACAATGTTGAAAAAGATGGAGCTCCATACGAAAGCTACAAAGGAAAACTTACTTATATTCCCTACAAAGGAATTCCTACCTGGCCATTGTTCAACATCAAGAATAAGGAATTTGCTGATGCTTATGATGAAGCAATTCAGAAGCTGATTGCAGATGGAACAGTTTCGCGCCTTGCAATTGAATACTTTGGTGAAGATGTTTCTGCACTTCAATAACAGGAGACTTTTATGGACAGACCTTTTTATCCACAGAAAATATTTGAGTTTATTCCAGTTTTACTTCCATACCTGCTTGTTACTTTTGAAATCATGCTGGGTACTGTAATGACAGGACTGGTTGTGGGATTCTTTCTTGCAAAGGGACAGTTGTCTAAAAAGGTTTGGGCAAAAGGGTTTTCTGGTTTTATCATCAATGTATTAAGATGTACCCCATCAATTGTAATGCTGTTTATAATTTTTTACGGTTTACCAATTCTGTTCTGGGGACTGTTTAAGATTGACATTAATAAGTGGAATAAAGCAGTTTATGTAATTATTTCACTTGGACTTCTGTTCAGTGGAAGTGCTGCAGAAATTATGAGAAGCAGTTATTTAAGTGTTGCAAAGGGACAGAGAGAAGCCGGTCTTACAAGCGGGCTTACCGAGGCACAGACCTTCAGAAGAATTGTTCTTCCACAGGCATTTGTAGTTTCACTTCCTAACTTAGGTAACAGTCTTATTACTTTACTAAAAGAAGGTTCCCTGGCTTACACAATCGGTCTGATAGACGTAATGGGAAAAGGAACAACATTAATTGGTATTCATCAAGGAGCCTATGCAATTGAAACTTATATTGCACTGGCGATTATTTACTGGACACTGACAATTGCTCTGGAACAGTTTTTTAAGTTTTTAGAAAAGAACTTCTCTAAAGGAAGTAGTTCAGTTGCAGGTGCAAAATAAAACAGGAGGTGAAACATGTTTGACGGAAATTTCTTTGTAGTGACATTCTTAAAATTATGGAAAGCAGTTCCTGTAACGCTTGAGATAACAATAGTTTCACTTGCTGCTGGAATTGTACTTGGTTTTTTTATTGCTCTTGCAAGAGTTCATAAAGTAAAGGTGTTGAGTCAAATAAGTGCTATTTATGTTTCGTTTTTTAGAGGAACTCCCATTGTACTTCAGATACTTGTTGTATATTCAGTAATTCCTTCTGTACTTAATGCTTATTTTAAGAGCATTGGAAGTTCTATAAATATTTTTGATTTAAATCCAATTGTTTATGCCTTTATAGTTTTTGGATTGAATAACGCTGCAGGACTTTCTGAAGTTTTCAGATCGGCACTTCTTACTGTGAACAAAGGTCAGTTTGAAGCAGGTTATACAGTTGGTCTTACTTATTGGCAGGTTTATAGAAGAATAATTCTTCCCCAGGCTCTGACTGTTGCAATTCCAAACCTTTGTAATGCAGCAGTAAATCTTATTAAGAATACTTCATTGGCTTTTATGATGACGGTAAAGGATATAACTGCAGTTGCAAAAATCGAAGCTGCACCTGGTTATAACTACATTGAAGCTTACCTTGATATTTTTGTAATTTACATAATCGTATGTACAGTTGTTCAGAAGCTGTTCAAGGTTTGGGAAAAGAAGGCGGCTGCTTACAAGACTGCTGTTTAAGGTACTGGTGTGGTACTAAATTAAACTGAAAGGACAATTAAAATGTTAAAAATAACAAATGTGCATAAATCATTCAGAAAAAATAAAATCTTAAAAGGAGTGAACCTTACAGTAAACAAAGGAGATGTAGTTGTAATTCTTGGCCCTTCAGGTTCTGGTAAGACAACACTGCTTAGAACTATTGCATTTCTTGAAACTGCAGACAAAGGTGAACTGGAATTTGACGAAATTAAAACTTCACTTTCAAATGCTCACAAAAAAACAATTCTTGATGTAAGAAAAAAGATTGGGTTTGTTTACCAGAACTACAACCTTTTTGCAAACAAGACAGCACTTGAAAATGTAATGGAAGGACTTGTTATAGCCCGCAAAGTTCCTAAAGAAGAAGCAAAGACAATTGCCGAAGATGCATTAAATAAAGTAGGACTTCTTGAAAGAAAAGATTTCTATCCTTCACAGCTTTCAGGTGGCCAGCAGCAGCGTGTTGGAATAGCCCGTGCCATTGCGTATAAACCGGACGTAGTTCTTTTTGACGAACCAACATCTGCACTTGATCCTGAACTTGTTGGTGAAGTTCTTTCTGTAATCAAAGCACTTGCAAAAGAAGGAACAACAATGATTGTTGTAACACACGAAATGAGCTTTGCAGAAGAAGCTGCAACACAGGTTGTATTTATGGATGGAGGTGTGGTAGTAGAAAAAGGAACAAGCCGTGAAATTTTTTATTCACCAAAAGAAGAAAGAACAAAGCAGTTCTTAAAACGTGTATTGAGAACTGACGATTACGTAATCTAATAATAATGCGAGGCAATATATGACATTATCACTTGATTCTAAGTGCCTGCACCTTGAAGAAGATACAGAAGATTCCTGTAACAGAGACTTAAAAAATTACGGAGCAGTAAGCTTTCCGATTTATCAGACAGCAACATACGCCCATCCGGGCCCTGGAGAAAGTACAGGCTTTGATTATTCACGGCTTCAGAATCCTACACGGGAGCAGGTAGAAAAACTTGTCGCTCAACTTGAAAAGGGAATTGATTGTATTGCCCTTTCATCAGGAATGGCTGCAATCACTATTCTCTTTGAAATTTTTGAACCAGGAAATCACATTATCGTTGATTCAGATTTATATGGAGGAAGTATTCGCCTTTTTGATCATGTTTCAAAAAAGAACGGACTTAAAATTACCCGTGCAAATTTTTCAAAAGATGATATCGAAGTTCTTATCACTCCAGAAACAAAAGCACTTTATATCGAAACTCCAACTAATCCTATGATGAACGTTTCTGACATCAAAAAGCTTTCAGAAATTTCAAAGCGGCATAGTATACTTTTGATTGTAGACAACACATTCCTCTCACCTTATTTTCAGAATCCACTTGAACTTGGTGCAGATATTGTTGTTCACAGCGGAACAAAATTTTTATGCGGGCATAACGACACTCTTGCAGGATTTGTTGTTACCAACAGAACTGACATTCAGGAAAAACTCCGCTTCTTGATTAAGACAACCGGTGCAGGACTGGCTCCTTTTGACAGCTGGCTTTTGCTTCGTGGAATTAAAACTCTTGCACTTAGAATGGAAAAGTCTGCAGAAAGTGCGTTAAAGATTGCAAAATGGTTAAAGGCACAGAAGTCAGTTGTGAATGTAATTTATCCTGGACTTGAAGATCATCCTGGCTACAAAATATTGAAGGAACAGGCGAGAGGTTTTGGTGCAATGGTTACTTTTGAAGTGAATGATAAAGAAAAAGCACTTTCGGTTTTGAAAAAAGTAAACCTCATTCAGTATGCGGAAAGCCTTGGTGGTGTTGATACTCTCATCACTTATCCAGAAACTCAGACACACGCAGATGTTCCACTTGAACTTCGTCGCAAAAATGGAATTAAAGAAAGCACATTAAGAGTCTCAGTAGGAATTGAAAATGCTGATGATTTGATTGCTGACTTACAGCAGGCGCTGGAGGATTAAATGAGTAAATTTGATTTTGATACAATCACTGATCGTTCAAACACTAATGCTATTAAATACAATCTTGCAGAAAAAAGAAACAAGCCTCTTGATGCCATCAGTCTTTGGGTTGCCGACATGGATTTTAAAACAGCGCCTTGTATTCAGAAAGCCCTGTCAGAAAAAGCAGCCCACGGAATTTATGGATATAGCAGACCTGATAGCCGCTATTACAATGCACTTCGTAACTGGTTTTTAACAGAACATAATTTTGAAATTAAAGATGAATGGGTGGTTAATACTCCAGGTGTTTCCTATGCATTTGCAACTGCAATTCGTGCTTTAACAGAGGAAGGTGATGCAGTTTTAATTACTCGCCCTGTTTACTATCCATTTTCAAATGTGATTAATAATCAAAATCGAAAACTTGTAAACAGTGCACTGGTGTTAAAAAACGGACATTACGAAATTGACTTTGAAGATTTTGAAAATAAAATCATTTCAGAAAAAGTAAAGGTTTTTCTTTTCTGCTCTCCGCATAATCCTGGTGGTCGTGTATGGACTAAGAAAGAATTAGAAAAGATTTCTGAAATCTGTTTAAAGCATAATGTAATTGTTATAAGCGATGAAATTCATAGTGACATAACATTTGAAAATCATAAGCATACAGTGTTTGCTTCGATATCAGATGAGACTCGTGAAAATTCCATCATATGTACAGCTCCAAGCAAAACATTCAATCTTGCAGGTCTTCAGTTTTCTAACATCATAATTCCTAACGAAAAACTTCGTTCAAAGTTTACAAAAGAAATGGAGCGCACAGGTTATGACGAACCTTCTCTTATGGGAATCGTTGCAGCAACAGCCGCTTACAGTGAAGGTAAGGAATGGTTTGAAGCAGCAAAGGCTTATATTTGGAATAATATCCTTTTTGCAGAAAAGCTAGTGAGGGAAAAATGTCCAAAGATAAAAGTTTTAAAGCCGGAAGGCTCCTATCTTTTATGGATGGATTTCTCTGCATTTGAATTAAGTGATAGTCAGATTAACGACAGAATTTTGAATAAAGCAAAGGTGTGGCTTGATGGTGGAATTATGTTTGGTCCTGAAGGCGAAAAATTTCAGAGAATAAATTGTGCAACTCCAAGAGCAATCTTAGAAAAGGCATTGATACAGATCTGCAATGAATTTTCAGAGGAAAAGTAAATGTTAAAATTTTCTACTCGCGGACAGTATGCTCTTTTAGTTATGACAGATTTAGCAGAACATAATTCTGAAAAATATGTTCCTTTAAAACTTCTTTCCCACCGCCGAAATCTTTCTGCAAAATATCTGGAACAGATTTTGATTCAACTGGCTAAGGCAAATCTTGTGATAGGTTTACGAGGGCTTAACGGCGGATATAAACTTGTAAAGCCAGCATCAGAGTACACAGTAGGTGAAATTCTTCGTGTGATGGAAGGAGATCTTTCCTGCATTTCTGTAACTGAAAACAATACGGTAAAAACTTTGGGCAATGAAACTTTCTGGAAAGACTTAGATAAAACAATTAACGATTATGTAAATTCTGTTACTCTTGATCAGATTGTAAAGAAAAATGCGGAAGGTTCAAATTTCAATTACTGCATTTAATCATCAGTGATTAAGCATTTCATAAAGCTGATTTTTCAATTCAGTTATATCAATTTATAAAGGCTTGAGTTACCTTCACTCTCATCTTTCAAATATTGTAGTCGAATCAAATGGCTTCTGAATAAAGTTAACAACTCCAAGTCCGCTTGCTTTTGTTTTCTGTTCAGCATTTATATCTGCTGACATAAATGCTACAGGCATTGATAAAAAAGAGTTTTGGAGATTTATTGTAAAAAAAAGCCGCCCTATTGAATATTGCATCAATTCAGGCGGCATAAAAAAGTAATTGGTATTACTTAGTAATTTTCTGCGTGAATTTCGAAGTAGCTCTGTGGATGTGCACAAACTGGACATACTTCTGGAGCTTTTGTTCCAACAATAATATGACCACAGTTACGGCATTCCCATACTTTTACTTCGCTCTTTTCAAATACCTGCTGCATTTCTACGTTCTTAAGAAGTGCACGGTATCTTTCTTCGTGATGTTTTTCGATAGCTGCAACTGCACGGAATTTGATTGCCAGTTCAGGGAATCCTTCTTTATCTGCAGTTTTTGCAAAGTCTTCGTACATGTCTGTCCATTCATAGTTTTCGCCGTCTGCAGCAGCCTTAAGGTTTTCTGCTGTATCGCCGATTCCGTTTAATTCCTTGAACCACATTTTAGCATGTTCTTTTTCATTGTCTGCTGTTTTTAAGAACATTGCTGCAATCTGTTCAAAGCCCTCTTTCTTTGCTTTCGATGCAAAGTAAGTGTACTTGTTTCTTGCCTGTGATTCTCCTGCAAATGCTGCCTGAAGATTTTTTTCTGTCTGTGTTCCTTCGTATTTGCTCATAGTTATCTCCTTTGCGAAAAAATATTAACATACAGTATTAAGTTTGTAAACAAAAAAAGTCCTATTAGCGATAAATTAGTGACAGCTGATCAAAACTTGATATTCGTGCGGTGCAGGAATTTACCTGGCCAAAGCCATATTCTGCAAAAATGAAATCTACTCCGCTGGCTTTACAGGCATCGCAGTCACCTTGTGTGTCACCAACATAAACAGGCTTTTTAAGATTATTGCGTTTTATAATCAGCTTAATGTTGTCGCCCTTCTGCTTTCCTGTGGCTCCAAAGGATTCAAAGTCTTTGATATAAGGTGTCAGTCCGGTTTTTTTCATCATAAGCTCAATGTAACCGCACTGACAGTTGCTTACGATATAAAAATCAATCTTGCTGGAAAGTTCCTTTATTGTATTTACGACTTTTGGGAAAGTGATATCATTTTCGTTTTTTTCAAGATATTCCTGCTCGTATTTACAGCAAAGTTCCAGAAGCTTTGCCTGATCTGAACCAGTAAGAGAAGGCCACAGGTCTCTTGCGATAACATCCATTGGTTTTCCAAATTCTTTTTTAAGAATTTCTGCAGTACAGGTTTTAACATTATATTCTGAAACTTCAATAGCTTTGTTCCAGGCTTCTGCAACAATTTCTGTGGTGTTCCAAAGTGTTCCGTCAATGTCGAGAATTATTGAGTCGTATTTCATAAGTGTAGTATAATAGAATTAAGTTTCCAGTTCTAGAAAAAAAGGAATTTTATATGAAGTATGGTTTTGTTAAGACTGCCTGTGCAAGTCCAAGATTGAAGGTTGCTGATTGTAATTTTAATTCGGAACAGATTATTTGTGCTGCAAAAGATGCTGCAAAGAACGGCGCATCTGTAATTGTATTTCCTGAACTTAGTATCACAGGTTATACATGTGGTGATTTATTTTTTCAGAGAACACTTCAGAATGCTTCAGAAGTTCAGCTAAAAAGAATTATTTCTGAAACAGCAAAACTGGATTCTGTAATTTTCGTAGGACTTCCAGTTCCTCGTGCAGAAGGAATTTACAATTGCGCTGCTGCAATTAAAGGCGGCGAGCTTTTAGCACTGTTCGCAAAATCATATCTTCCAAATTACGGTGAATTTTATGAGCGCCGTCACTTTACACCATTCCAGCAGAATATGAATACACAGTTCATTGATTTTGCAGGCTTTGAAGAAGTGCCATTTGGAACTGACATTTTGATTCAGGATGAAAAAGACAGTGCAATCACTATTGGTTGTGAACTTTGTGAAGACCTGTGGGTTCCGGTTCCACCTTCAAGCAGACACATACTTGCTGGTGCTACAATCATTGCAAATCTGTCAGGCGGAAACGAAATTATCGGTAAAGCTGATTACCGCCGGTCTCTCGTAAAATCTCATTCGGCAAGATCACTTTGTGCTTACCTTTATGCAAATGCTGGCCTGGATGAATCTACACAGGACATGGTTTTTGCAGGACATAATCTGATTTCTGAAAACGGTACACTTTTAGCCGAAAGTTCCCTTTTCTCAAGTGAAACAATTTACGCCGACATTGATGTGGAGCGTCTCTGTCAGGAACGTCGTCGAACGACAAGCTTTGGTTTCTCTGCAAACAACAATACATTCAATTCAAATTATGTAATTGTTCAGATCAAAATGAATGTTGAAAAAGCTGCTGGAGAATTTTCAAGATATGTTGATCCACACCCATTTGTTCCTTCTGATAAAGACAAGCGAACACAACGCTGTCTTGAAGTAATTACACTTCAGGCGCAGGGCCTTGCAAAACGTCTTCGTCACATCAACTGCCAGTCGGCTGTTATCGGACTTTCTGGGGGCTTGGATTCAACACTGGCCCTTTTAATTACATGTCGAGCTTTTGACCTTTGCGGCATTGAACGCAGTAAAGTGACAGCAATTACAATGCCATGTTTTGGAACAACTGATCGTACTTACAACAATGCCTGTTCGCTTGCAAAAGAGTGCGGGGCAACTTTGAAAGAAGTTCCCATTGCAGATGCTGTTCGTCAGCATTTTGCAGATCTGGGACATGATGAAAGCCTTCATGATGTTACATACGAAAACTGTCAGGCTCGTGAACGCACACAGGTGCTTATGGATTATGCAAACAAAACAAACGGTATTGTAATTGGTACTGGTGATCTTTCTGAACTGGCTTTGGGCTGGTGTACATATAATGGCGATCACATGTCGATGTACGGTGTAAACTCGTCGATTCCTAAGACATTGGTTCGTTATCTTGTTCAATGGTTCGCCGAAGCTTCGGAGGATGCAAAGAACGAAAAGCTTGCATCAGTATTGAAAGACATTCTTGATACTCCGGTTTCACCTGAGCTTCTGCCTCCAAAGGAGGGAGTTATTTCTCAGGTAACGGAAGATCTTGTTGGTCCATATGAACTTCATGACTTCTATCTGTATTACCTTTTGAGATTTGGATTCAGTCCGGCAAAGATTTACTTCCTTGCACAGAATGCAAACCTTCCTTATGGAAAAGATGTAATTCTTAAATGGCTTAAGACCTTCTACCGCAGATTTTTTACACAGCAGTTCAAGAGAAGTTGTATGCCTGATGGTGCAAAGGTTGGAACAATCAATTTATCGCCAAGAGGTGACTGGCGTATGCCAAGTGATGCCGTGTACAGTGCATGGAATGAGGAACTGGAAACATTAAAATAGATTACGGTAAGAAAAAATTTTTAGTCTGATTTATTTGATCTGTTTCTGTTTGAAATATCTTCGAAAAGATCGTAGCCACCTTTCTTTGATCGCTTTGTAAATATTCTATCCTGGAATTCTCCAGTCTTTACCAGTCCCTTTGCAATTGGTTTTTCAATTTTTGTAAGGCGAGTCAGATTCTCTTCGTATAAAATAGGATCAGAATTGCTGAATCCAAAAACTCTAAAAGAACAGTATAACCAGGTTATAATAGCTAATGAAAATAAAGTGATAGAAAGAGGTTTAAGAATTTTTAAAATCTTTTCCTGTTTTTTTACATTAACATCTTCAGATGCCATATCATTCCTCCCACTGATAATATTTTAACATATATTTGTCTAACTTAACATCATCTTATCGCTTACAATACCATGCTTGCGGATAGCCTTAAACTTTTCACTTAAATCGTTCATTGTAAGATTATGTTTTTCTTCACCGGCGATGTCCAGAATTATTTCACCAGCATCCATCATTAAAAGACGGTTGCCGTAATCCAGAGCATGCTGCATGTTATGAGTTACCATCATTACTGTAAGGTTATATTTTTCTGCAAACTCTTTTGTCAGCTTCATGACGATATCGGCATTAGTAGGATCCAAGGCTGCTGTATGTTCATCAAGAAGAAGAATCTGAGGTTTTGACATAACTGTCATCAAAAGCGTAAGTGCCTGACGCTGACCACCAGAGAACTGGCTTACATTGTCATTGAGTCGGTTTTCAAGACCCATGTTAAGCTTTTTCAATTCCTCTTTAAATTCTTCGCGGCGTTGTTTTGAAAGACTTATTTTTAGACCCTTCCATCCTTTTTTGCTGCAGATCATCATATTGTCAGCAAGAGACATTTTTCCGGCAGTTCCTAAAAGTGGATTTTGGAAAATTCTTCCAAAGTACTGGGCTCGTTTATATTCAGGAAGTTTTGTAATGTCCTGATTGTTAAGTTTAATGGAACCAGTTGTTGGCTGAAGGTTTCCGGAAATGATGTTGTAAAGGGTAGATTTTCCTGCGCCGTTGGAACCGATGACGGTAATAAAATCTCCCTTGTTTACAGAAAGATTTATATTTTTGAGAGCAGGATTTTCGTCAGGTGTTCCAGGATTGAAAGTGATACTGATATTTTCAAGAGTTAATATTTTGTTATCGTTCATTTTTTTTCTTACCTACTTTTGAGATGATGAGACATATAATGATGAGAACGCCTGTAATAAGCTTAAGGTCATCAGCCTTAAGGTGAATCAGGAATCCATATGATCTGGCAAGATACATAAGGCCGCGATAAATAATTGAACCGATAAGAACACGCAAAGTCTGTAATGAAATCTTATTGGAGTGAATAATAAATTCCCCAAGCATAAGAGAAGCAAGACCGCTAACGATAACACCAGTTCCACTACCAACATCCGCAAAGCCGCTGTACATTGCAAAGAATGCACCTGCGATTGCTGCAAGTCCGTCACCGATACAGATACCGATTCCGCGAACAATCTGTGGATTAACACCTTGAGAAATAATCATCTGCTGATTGTCACCCAAAGCGCCCATTGTGAGACCAAGGTCTGTATGATAGAAAAGGTCCATTAAAAATTTAAGGAGAATAACAAAAATTAAAAGGACAATCAAAATTCCAAGTTCGGATGGCAGAGCAGGAAATTTCGCAGCAAAGAAATCTGAAATCTGCTGAAAAGGAGTTCTAAGTTCCTGAGTGACAGTGGAAATTCCATTAACAGGATCAGAAACAGTAATGATTTTTTTTACATTGTGAAATGAAATATTTGCTTTACCGGCGATGCGGAGACTGATGGAATATAGAATGGTCATCATCAGGATTCCGGAAAGCAGATCAGGTATTTTAAGCTTTGTGTAGATTAAAGTAGTGCAGAGGCCTGCAAGCATTCCTCCAATGAATGCCAGAAGAAGTGCCAGATAAGGATTGATTCCTGCAACAAAGCATGCGCCGAAAATACACGCTCCCATTGGAAATGCTCCGTCTACGGTCATATCACAGAAGTTGAGTACACGATATGACATAAAAACGCCTAATACCATGATTCCAAATATCAGGCCTTCAATAAGTATGCTGATCATAAGTTATTCCTTAAAAAAAATAAGCGCTAGGAACAAATTGTGCTCACAAGCGCTTAAATTATAACACTGTTTAGTTATTATTGATAGTAACTAAAATTATTTTTCGGAAAGATTTCCGTTTTCAAAAATCATGTTAGCTGATTCAAGATATTCAGCAGGAATTTTAATTCCACAGTTTTTTGCAGCATCAAGGTCAAGAAGAAGATCTGAGTCAGAAGGTTCAGTCATAAAACGAACAGGAATATCTGCTGGTTTTGCACCTTTAAGAATCTGAACAACCATTTCGCCGGTTGCACGACCTGCTTTGTAGTAGTTAAAGCCGCTGGCCATGAAAATTCCACCATCTTTAGCAGCTGTTACATCGCCGGAGAAGATAGGCTTTTTGGCTTTTCCGAATACATCGACAAGTGAAGCAATTGCACTGAATACTGTGTTATCAGTTGTAAGATAAATACCATCAACGCGTTTTACGATTGATTCGCAAGCCTGTTTAACTTCGCTTGAAGTTGTGATTGACTGTTCAACAAGTTCGATGCCTGCTTCTTTACAACCCAGTTTTACAAGTTCAAGTGAAGATACAGAGTTTGCTTCGTTACTGCAGTAGATGTAACCAAGTGTTTTGATATTTGCAACCTTTGCAAAGAGCTTGATATGTTCAACAGTAGGAATCTGATCTGACATACCAGTTACGTTGTTTTTACCTTTATCCAAAGTATCAACAAGTCCGGCAGCGATTGGATCAGTTACAGTACCGAAAACAACAGGTGTTGTTTTAAGTGTGTTTGCAAGAGCAACAGCAACAGGAGTTGCAATTCCTACTGCAACGTCAACTTTCTTTGTTTTGTAAACATTTGCAATCTGTGCTGCTGTGTTTACATCACCATTTGCATTCTGAAGATCGTAATCAACATCGTAGCCTGCATCTTTGATAGCATCCATAACACCCTGTTCAACTGCATCCAAAGCAGGGTGCTGAACGATTTTTGCAATACCGATTGTTGTTTTTTTATCTTTTGCTCCACATGAAGCAAAGAGCATACATGCAGCAGCTGCTGCAACGAAAGTAATAAGTTTTTTCATTATATTTACCTCTGATAAAATGTATCCTGGAGTTATCGTTACTATTAAAAGTAACCTTATGGTTAGAATATAACACTAGATATTGTTATTGTCAATAGAAACAGAAAAAATTTTTTCAGTAGGAATTTTTAAACGCCAAAAAAATGCCGTAATCAACATGATCACGGCTTTGATAAAATTCAGTTTGAATTATTCTACAGTAACAGATTTTGCAAGATTCTTTGGCTTATCTGGATCAATTCCCTTAAGGATTGAACAGTAGTAAGCAAAGAGCTGTGCAGGAATTACAGTAAGCAAGCTTGCAAGAGTTGAAGAACATTCTGGGATACGGAATATTTCGTCAGCCTTACCTTTGAATGCATCTCCAGAATCCTGTGTGATTACAAGCACAGTTGCACCGCGGGCTTTGACCTCCACCATATTTGAACCGATTTTGTCATAAAGTGAAGGTTCAGAAGCGATTGCTACAACAAGTGTCTTGTCATCAATCAAAGCGATTGGTCCGTGCTTAAGTTCGCCGGCTGCAAAGGCTTCAGAATGCATGTAAGAAACTTCTTTAAGTTTAAGTGCAGATTCAAGTGAAGTTGCGCTGTCAAACTGGCGGCCGATGTAGAAAATCTTGTCCTTGTTGAACTGTGTAGAAGCAAACTTCTGGATGACATCTTTTCCGTCAAGGATCTCCTGAACCTTTGCAGGAATTGTTTCAAGTTCAGAAAGAAGTTTAGAAGCATCTTCATCGCTTAAAGTTCCCCGAAGTTTTCCTGCTTTGATAGCAAGAAGGTACATACAGAGAACCTGAGTTGTATAAGCCTTTGTAGAAGCAACAGCAATTTCTGGACCTGCAAGAGTGTAGATAACATCATCAGCTTCGCGGCTTACAGTTGAACCTACAACATTTGTAATTGCAACAACCTTAAGACCGTTTTGTTTTGCAAGACGGAGAGCACTCAAAGTATCAGCAGTTTCACCAGACTGAGAAACTACGATAAAAATATCATCTTTATCAAGAATAGGATTTCTGTAACGGAATTCTGAAGCAACATCAACGTCAACTTTCATTCTGGCAATTTTTTCAAATGCATATTTTGCAACAACACCAGAGTGATAAGCAGTTCCACATGCTGTAATTACAACTCGCTTAGCATTCTTCCATGCTTCATCCATTTTGTTTTCTTCGAAGTAAACATCAGATGCTTTGCCAGAATTGTCTTTTACGATTCTTGGTCGCATTGTGTCAGTAAGACCTTTTGGCTGCTCGTGAATTTCTTTAATCATAAAGTGTGGGTAGCCGCCTTTTTCTGCAGCATCCATATCCCATTCAACATGCTTAGCTTCTTTGATGACTTTTTCGCCTTCAAAGTTGAACATATCAACATGGTCTGTGTAGAGAACAGCAACTTCTTTTTCGCCAAGATAGTAAACGTCGCGAGTGTGTTCAAGAATAGCAGGAACGTCAGATGCGATAAAGTTTTCACCTTTTCCAAGACCGATGATAAGAGGGCTTTCTTTGCGTGCACAAATAATACGGTCAGGGTAGTCTTTACAAACAACGCCCAGCGCATAAGAACCTTCAATCAAGTGAAGAACTTTAAGAACTGCTTTAAAGATGTCTTTTTCTTCTTTGTATGCTTTTGCAATGAGCTGGGCTGCAACTTCTGTATCCGTCTGGCTCTGGAATACATAGCCTTCTGCCTGAAGCTTTGCTTTAAGCTCTGCATAGTTTTCGATGATACCGTTGTGAACTATAGAGATAGTTCCATCGGTGCTTGAGTGTGGATGAGAGTTTGTGTCGCTTGGTTCACCGTGAGTTGCCCAGCGTGTGTGTCCGATTCCCAAAGTTCCTTTTACAAAGTCACCAGTTTTATCAAAAAGGGAAAGTTCACAAGCATCAAATTCTTTGTCAGCTGGTTTATAAGGAATTATCTCGCCCGTGATTCTTTCTGCAAGATTCTTTAAAGCGCCCTTAGCTTTTTTTACGAGAATGTCTTCGCCTGTATAAACAGCGATACCGGCAGAGTCATATCCGCGGTATTCAAGCTTCTTGAGAGCCCTGATTAAAACAGGCGCAGCATTTTTATTTCCGATATAACCAACAATTCCACACATATTGGATCCTCCGAATGGGATTTATTGTCTAATTTTATTTGAATTAAGTGTTTTATACAATAACAATCGTATTATATGGAAGTAAATTATAACTTGTAATATGAGGAACTGTGGATAAATATGTCTGTAGACGAAGTTTGGTCAAGGGTTAGGGGGAATTTGGGATGGTTGGTTCTTGATGGGTGGGAATATAAAAAGTCATTAACATTCTGAATGAAGATTTTAAGCTGACAGAATCCTTGAAAGTAAAAGATGTAGAACAGTTTTTTAGAATCTATCAGAATCTTCATAATTCAACACATTTGTGGGTAAATTACGGCTGGACTCCTACGGATTTAGCAAATCAGAGTCGGCAGGAATACATACAGAACAATCCAAATATAATCCCTTTTCCAAAGGAACTTGCCGGCATGAATTTTCAGCAAATCCCAAAGGTTGGCAGAAATGATCCGTGTCCATGTGGCAGCGGAAAAAAGTATAAGCAGTGCCATGGAAGATAGAAATGTTGGGAAAAAATGGAGACAAAGTAATGGAAGAACGCGAAGTACCCGGATGTAAAGCAGAAGTGGCGATTTAAGCTGGTGGAAGAAGTGGAAATTATGACTATATATTAACTTTTGATGAAAGATAAGAACGAAAATCTTCGAAAAACCAGTAAAATGTCGTATAATGTAAGATATGTCTTTGCCTTTTATCGGAGGAGGAATTGCTTCTCTAGCGGTTATTATTTGTATTGTCCTCTTATCACGCAAAGCTGCTAAGAAGCATTTTCTTGAACTTGTTGAGCAGTCAAAAACTGATTTCCCAAAAATTGAAGAATTCTTTTCTTCATTAAATACAATTTCAGAACGTTACATAAGCAAATCCGATGAGCAGACTTTCATACAGCAGTGGGAATCTTTTTATTCAGAGATTCAAAAAAGACATTATCCATCAAAGCTCCCGGATTATGAGAAAATTGTATTTTTTCTAAAAACCTTTTCAAAAATTAATTCGGAGATTGCTAATCGGAATGATGTATTTCTGCAGAAGGAGATGCGGGAAAGCGATTCCCTTCTATCAAATATAGACGGTAAATCTCTTGATGAACAGCAACGTAAGGTGGTTATTTCTGATGAAGATAGAACACTTGTGTTGGCTGGTGCAGGTTCAGGAAAAACATTAACTATTGCAGCAAAAGTAAAGTATCTATGCGAAGTTAAGCATGTTGAGCCAAAAGATATCCTATTAATTTCATTTACCAATAAGTCAGCTGCTGAAATGACAGAACGCATCCAGAATAAACTTGGGATACCTGTTGAAGCAACAACCTTTCATAAGTTAGGGCTGGATATAATTAAAAATGATTTAGGTTATAGACCTGAAGTTACGGATGATTTGACGACCTTTGTTCACAAATTCTTTGAAAATGAACTACTTAATCATCCTGATTTAGTTCAGGCTCTAACGGAATACTTCACTTATTACCTTGAAATTCCCGAAAACATGGAAGACTGTGATAATCTTGGTGAATTGTATGAACTGGAAAAGTCAGCAGATCTGGAAACATTAAAGTCAAAGTACGATAGGGAACAATACATCAAAGATACCAGCTCTGAAAAAGCAAAAAACCTTACAACTCTTAATGGAGAGCGGGTAAAAAGCATTGAGGAGACAAAGATTGCAAACTTCCTCTTTATGCACGGTGTGAACTATGAATATGAGAAACTCTATCCATTTGAAAGCGACGATCCAAACAGAAAAGCCTATAGACCAGACTTCTACTTAATCGATTATGATATTTATTTGGAACATTTTGGTGTTAGTAA
>JAHAZA010000034.1 GCA_018385415.1 Treponema sp.
TAATAGGAGTCACAGTTATGAAAGATTTTTCACAAATTACAGATTACATCAAATCATTGTACCCGGAAATGGATCCTGTTCTTTTGCACTGTCCCCAGTTTCTTGGCAATGAGAAAAAATATCTGAATGAGTGTATCGACACAAAGTTTGTTTCGTATGTAAGTCACTTTGTAACCGATATGGAAGAGCAGATTAAAAAGCTAACTGGTGCAAAATGTGCTGTTGCTATGGTAAGCGGTACAGAAGCCTTACATATGGCATTTGTTGCTGCTGGTGTAAAGCCAGGTGAAGAAGTAATTTCACAACCTTTGACCTTTGCGGCTACTTCTGCGGTTATTGTAAACTGCGGAGCAATTCCTGTTTATGTAGATGTTGACAGAGATACAATGGGAATGTCTCCAAAAGCATTAAAAGATTTCCTGGAAAATAATACAAAGCAGGCAGGTGGAAAGTGTATTAATAAGAATACTGGCCGTGTAATTTCTGCTTGTGTCCCAATGCATACTTTTGGTCACCCATGTCGTATTGATGAAATTCGTACAATCTGTGATGAACATAACTTGATGCTCATTGAAGATGCTGCAGAATCTGTTGGTTCTTTCTATAAAGGGAAACATACCGGTACTTTTGGTAAGGTTTCTATTCTTAGTTTTAACGGAAATAAGACTCTTACTACAGGTGGTGGCGGTATGCTTCTTACTGACGACGAAGAACTTGCCGCTCGTGCAAAGTACCTTTCCACAACTGCAAAGGAACCTGCAAAGTGGGGCTACTACCACAAAGAAGTCGGCTGGAACCTTCGTATGCCTGGTGTAAATGCCGCTATTGGTGCTGCTCAACTTGAATATTTTGACAAGATTATCGAAAACAAACGCGAAACAGCTCAAATGTACAAAAAATTTTTTGATGGACTTGGAATTCCTTTTGTTACAGAGCCGGAAAACTCTCGTGCAAACTACTGGCTCAATGCAATCTTATTAAAAGACCGCGCAGAACGAGAAGAGTTCCTCGAGTATACAAACTCAAATGGTGTTCAAACCCGCCCAATCTGGACCTTGATGTACAAAATGCCGCCATACGAACACTGCGAACGAACAGACATGACAAACTCAGAATGGCTGGAAGATCATCTGGTGAATATTCCAAGTAGTGTAAGAACAAGTATTTAGTTGTTCTTATATCCATAATTATTAAAAAGGCTGCTAACCATAGGTTATGTAGCCTTTTTTAATATTTTTTTTTAGAAAAGTGTTATACTATTATTAATGGAGGTAATTTATGGCTTCAATTAATCGCTATCAGACAATTAATGATATTCCTGCAAGTAAGGGAAAAGATGTGCTTTTGAAGATTTTAAATTCTCCAAAAGCAGACTTTTCAAAGTTACAAAAAATTGCAGTTGAATATGAGAAAAAAGCTCTTGAAATGATCAAAGCAGAATCGAAGGAGAATAAATAATGATTTTCCTGCCTTTAGAGACAGAGCTTTTTTATTATGAACATCTTTTAGACTCTTCTGATAATCTGCAACTTATTCAGGATTTTTGTGTAACTAATACTTCTGGTTATGAACTGGAACGATATATAAAAGAACTTGCTGAGTCGGATGAAAAAGATGGCTCTGCAAGAACTTATCTGGTAAAAGATAGGTTTACACATGAGATTGTTGCTTATTTTTCTTTAAAGACCGGGCTCTTTACTATTGATGCAGGTAATGACTTCTTCTATTCAATTTCTGGAACAGAACTTGCTAATTTTGCTGTTAATTCTTCATATAGAAAAAATCATCCAGATGCTAAGAATTTAGGATCAACAGTTTTTGCTGAGTTTGTTTTACCTTTTGTAAATTTTATCAGAAGTTTAGTGGGAATTCAGGCTATTTACATTTATGCTTTGCCAGAGGACAAGCTTATAAAGCATTATAAGACTATGGGATTTCATAGACTTGACCCAGAAGATGAACAGTTTGTGCATCAACATGTAAAACCAAAGTATGATGAAGGCTGTGTTTTTATGTATCAGCTTTTGTAGAGAAGTTTTATATATTTTCAATATTCTATTATAGAAATCTAAATAAATAGGAATTATTTATGCAAGACAACATTCTGCCTTAATCGGCCGTACAGCCCCATTATTTGAAAAAGATATTGCCGTAAACGAAGCATATCCGCGGTTGTAATTGTTTTGCCGAGTGACCATGTTATAGCTGATGTTCCCACTTTTCAAAAGGCTGTTATACAAGCTGCTGAGAATGCTGAAATGAAAACTATTCAAGTGAAAGATATTTTAGATATCTATAAACTATGTGGTCTTAATGGTGATGAAAATACAGTAATTAGAAATTCTATAAATTTAGGTACACTAAAGCGAAGATTAAATTTGGGAAGCTCAACGGATAATTTACATTCTACAATTGTAAAATCAAATTGTACTGAAACTCTAAAAACTCGTGGTATTTCGTATTTTATATGATTTTTTATATTTTAACAAGAATAACCTATAATAACCTGTTTTCAAAC
>JAHAZA010000037.1 GCA_018385415.1 Treponema sp.
TTTGGTGCCGGTATTCCACAGGTTCGAATCCTGTCGACCCAGGTTTTAGATTAATATTTAAATTATTATTTGAATATTAATATTATGGAAAGCTCTGGCGTGATGAACGATGGGGTGTATGATAAAGTTTTTTTTCATATCTTTTCTTTTCGCAATTTCTGCGGGCATTTCCAAAAAAATATTTAATTACTTAAGGAGTTCCTAAAATGGGAAAAGTAACACTTGAAGCTAAATCTCGCACAGATAGCGGAAAAAAAGCAGCAAAAGCTCTTAGAGCAGCAGGACACATTCCAGCTGTTGTTTACAACTCAAGCGGTGAAGCAAAAATGCTCGATGTTGATGCAACAGAATTTAACAAAATCTGGCGTTCAGTAACATCTACAACATTGATAACACTTACAGTAGATGGAACAGCTCACGAAGTATTCATTAAAGATGTTGAATATAACATTCGTACAGATGCAGTTCTCCATGCTGATTTCTGGGAACCAGCTACAGACAAAGAAATCGTACTTAAGATGAAACTTCAGTATTCTGGTACACCAGCAGGTGTTCTTAAAGGTGGATTCCTCCTTAAGCACATTCCAGAAGTTACAATTAAAGCTAAACCTGCTGCAGTTCCAGAACGTATCGTTCTTGACATTGCAAAAGTAAATGTTGGTGAAAAATTTACAGTTGCTGATATGCCTGCAATGGACGGAGTAACAGTTCTTACACCAGCTGAAACATCATTGGTAAGTGTTTCTGCAGGTCGCTAATTAAAGCATATTATCGCAGTAATGCATAAATAGAATCATTGCAGGTCTTGGCAAATGCCTATTCCTGCAATGATTTTTTTTTGAATATTAATATGATTGAATCTATTGGAAGTAAAACATTTAATTCTCATGTTATTGATAAGCTTATTGAAAACGGTTTTCGGATTGGAGACTGTCTGTGTCTGGGGGTTTCTGGAGGTGCAGATTCAATATGTTTGTTAACATCGATTGTAAAAGGAATTGAAAATCGAATTGAAGATGATTCATCCTTCCAGATAATTAATGTGATTACAGTAGATCATAAAATCCGTAGTGAAGAAGAAAGCTTTGGTGATTGTAAATTTGTAAAAAAATATTGTGAAGAATTAAATGAAAAAGTTAAAAATATTAAAATTAATTGTATTGTTGAAGAATTAAAAAAAGGTCAGGTATTGCATACTGCGGAAATAAGAAAAAAAGGTATTGAGGATGCTGCCCGATATTTGAGATATCAGGTATTTGAAAAAAATGCAGCCCTATTATTAGATTCATCTGAAAATAAAAAAATATTTTTTGCTCTGGCTCATAATCAAAATGATCAGCTTGAAACTCTTATTATGAGATTCTTAAGTGGAAGTAGTGTATCTGGTAGAAGCGGAATATTAAATAATCGAACTATAGAGTTAAAAAATGGAACATTGAATTATGTGCGGCCATTGCTTGATGTGTCTAGAAAAGAAATTGAAACATATCTTACTGCAGAAAATGTTTTATGGCGTACAGATTCAACAAATACTGATAATAAATATTTAAGAAATAGTATTCGAAATACACTCATTCCTATACTTGATGAAAATTTTCCAGGTTGGAAAAATTCTGTGATTTCAGGAAGAGAAAAAGCACTTTATGAAAATTCCTTTATTGAAAAAAGTATTCAGAGTCTTGAGTGGAATAAAAACAATGAAGCTCTATGGATAGACGCTGATGTGTTTGACAAATTGGATTTTGTCCAGAAAGAACATTTTTTATATAAAGGATTTGATCAGCTTGAAACAGGAGAACGAATTCCTTTTTCCTTTATAAAACAGATTTCGAGAATGTCTGATAGCTGCTGCAAATTTGGCGTTGAAGCTGTTTATGAGGATAATAAGCTTTGGCTAAAAAAACAGCAAAATAACGTTACTATATACGGATTTTTTGATATAATAGAAGAGGAAGGTTTATATACCTTTGATTTTGGTAAATTGCATGTGGGTAATTCTGAATCAGGTTTTGCTGATCTGGAATTTGTAACAAATGAAGGACATTTTCATTATTTAAGTAATGTTAAATTGCCCTTTGTTTTCAGAAGTCGCCAGATTTCTGACACTGTGTTAACAAAAACGAAGGGTAAAAAATCTGTTTCAGATGTACTGTCAGACTTTAAGGTGAATGTTGAACATAAGAATCTTATTCCTGTGATTCAGAATCTTGATTCTGATGGAGATAATAATATTGTTGCGGTCTGGGGAGAAATATTTGGTTATTCAAACTGGATTGTATAAGTTGAGTGATAAAGTTTTTATGAAAAAGTTTTTTTGTTTTGTTTTAAGTTCATTAATGTTATCTGTTGTTTTTGCAAATACAACAAGTTCTTCTGCAGCGAACAGAAAAACGGCTTTACGCTATCTTCAGCTTGCAAAAAATTATCTTGTAAAAAATGATTGGGAAGCAGTAAAGAAGACATGTGACAATGGAATTCAATACGATGATAATGTGGCAGATCTTTACTATCTTAAAGCTTTAAGTCTTTTTAATCTCTTATGTCCTCGATATGAGATAATTCCTGTAATTGAAAAATCTTTGTCCACAACAGAATGGGTTGATTACAATATGTCTAATGCAAGAGTTTTCTATGCAGATCTTTTGTGTTCAACAGGAAAACCATTTGATGCAATCTCTGTGCTCGATAAAGCTCCACTTATTTATTCCTCTGATGCCGAATATGTTCGTATTAAATCTTTGTATGAAATTAATTCAGCGGACAGTATTGCAAAAGCAGAAGAAAAGATTGAAAGTGCAAGACGAGTTTATCCAAATGATGTAAGGTTTTTCTATTTGTTCTTTAATTATGAATATAATCTTTGTTACAAGGTAAATGCAGATAGAACAGGTTTTGATAAAAAGGAACTTTCACCTGTAGCTCGAAAAATTGCAGACAGTTTTATAGCTCATGTTCCGAATTATGATAAAAGTTATACTGATCTTGAAATTCTGGCATCTGTTTTTGCAGAAGGTGAAAATCAGCGACGTTTACTAAAGGCTTTCAATGCCAGAGGATTTAATCATATTCTTTATCCTATTGCTGCTTTAGAGGCTGAAATTATCTCAGAAGAAGAAGCGCTGGAATATTTCCTAACATTTATAGATGGAACAATTGAAGCAAAACTTTTGATGCAGTTCTATTCAATGATTACAGATGAAAGTCTGAAGAAATATTTTGATGAACATCTTAATGCATTTAAAGGAACTTTAATTTACGACACAAATAATAATCTTGAAGAAAATCTTACAGTCGTTTATGAACGAGGTCGAGCATCAAAAGTTATTTTCGATTTTGATAATGACCAGTTTGTGGAATGGGAAGTTGAATGTGACTTTGGTGTTCCTGTAAAAATTAAAGTCTTTGATCAGATTGCACAAATTATTTATGGTACTTACCCAGATGTTAAATCCATTCTTTTTGAGGATGTGGAACCAGGTGTAAAAGGTTTTACTGCCTACAATATTATTGATGAAATTTTTTCTAGTAAGCCATTTGATATTATAAAAGCTCCTGAAGTTTTAACTACTGATTTCTATGTCATTGATGAGTCAACTTTAATTTTTGGAAAAGCATTGTTTGATTCTGACAGAATTATTGCTTCAGCAAATGAAATGGATAAACCTTCTTTAGAAAGAAAAAATGCAAGAATTAAATTTTCTATTTTGAATGGTACTCCTTATGAAGCATCTTATTATATCGGCAATAAAGAGTATGCTCACGGTTACTTTGGAACTGGAAATGAAGATGTAAGTATTGTCAGAGCAGTAGATAAAGATGATGATGGAATTTTTGAAACTACGGAATTTTATGCAATTAACAGCAAATTGAAATTATCAGAAGAAGAACGTGATGCAATTACTACTAACATTTGGGGAAGCCCTGTAAAAGACGCCTCGCTTTATCTTGCAGGCATTGCAATAGATCGAAATTTGGATACTGCAATTGATTTTAAAGAGACTTACTTTGAAAATGGTGATGTATTAACAGAGTGGTCTTCTAATTATGATAGTACATTTGATGTCAGTTATCGAAAATATAAAATGCAGGAAGGAAAACCATTAACTGAAGAATACAGCTATTTTGTAAAGGATATAGCAGATAATTCATCATATAAATTAACTGTACTGTTGCAGAATAGTAAACCTGTTTCGATTTCTATTCCATCAAAATCAGAAATGTATTCTGTTATACCAGGTAAATACGAAAATTTATTCTGGATTGGTGTTTCTGGTAACGAAGAGTATGAACTTAATATAATTGGAATTATTAATTCATATGATCAGGGACAAATGTTCCAGATGGATGAAAAAAACTGTTACATTCGTGTTGTTAGAGTAGGTGAAAATATTTTTGCAAGAATTCTGGATAAAGAAATTTTTAGCGATGCATCTTCATCAGGAACAGATGAAAATGAATAATAAAAATATATTTAAATTTGCAGTCATTTTATTTACAGCAGCATCTTTTTGTTTGCTGTCCTGTAATTCTACTTCTCAAGAATCAAAAAGAGAACAGATAACTTTTGATTATACTCAAGAAGATGCTAGGAAAGCTGAAATTGACAGAATAAAAAAATTAATGTCAGTAAAACCTGCAGAAGCATTGTGGCGTGCTAAGCTTGTAAATGACGAAACCATAATTGATATTACTTCTAAAGCATTAAGAGATTTTTGTATTGCATCATTGGATCAAAAAGATTATCAGGAATTGTATTTTGCATATAGCTCTTTATGTGCAGCAGGTTATGAACAGTTGGCAAATGAAGTTATATCAAAAGCTGAACTTGAAGGACTTTATTTTAAGCAAATCCCAGGTTATGGAATTAAAAAATCCGAAGTTCCTTTGAAAAATATATCCCAGTGTATTGCCGGAACTGTTACTGTTTGGGTTGATCTTGGAATCAAGGTGCATGGTGGAATGGGATATGCAGATCGAGTTATTGGTTCTGGTTTTTTTATTGATGAACGAGGTTATTTAATTACAAATCATCATGTAATTGCTGACGTTGTTGATCCAAAGTATGAAGGTTATGGAAAGGTATATATAAAGCTTGCAGGTGATGAAGAAAACAGAATTCCAGCAAAGATAATAGGTTGGGATAAAACTCACGATCTTGCATTGTTAAAAACTGAAGTTAAGCCACCATATGTATTTTCATTAGGAAGCAGTTCTGATTTAAAATCAGGAGATCGTGTATATGCAATTGGTTCACCGTTAGGACTCGAAAGTACATTAACAAGTGGTGTTGTTTCTTCAACAAATAGAAAAATATTTACAACAGGTTCCGTATTACAGATTGACGCTTCAGTAAATTCAGGAAACTCCGGTGGCCCTTGTATTGATTCAAATGGTAATGTGCAGGCTGTTGTTTTTGCAGGTATTCCAAGGTATCAAGGTCTTAATTTTGCTATTCCTGTTGAATATTTAAAACAGGAACTTCCTATATTATATTATGGAGGGCTGCGTAACGCTGCCTGGCTTGGTGGTTATGGAAAAACTTATAAAGTTTCAAATAGGCAAGCCGGTCTTGAAGTTCAGTATTTTGTTCCTTCTTCTGCCTTTGCAAGAGCAGGAATAAAGTCGGGTGATATTATTACTTCGATTGATGGTAAAGTAGTAAACAGTCTTGAAGATATTCAGAATATACTTAGAACTTATGTTCCAGAAACAATTGTAAAATGTTCCTACCTTGATTCTGAAAAGCAGAAAAGAAACTGTCTTTTATATTTAACTGAAAGGCCTGCCAGTCCAGGATATTATTTTTATCAGAATGATACAATTCAGAATTCTTTTCTTGCGTTATATGGAATTTCGCTGGTTCCATCAAGTACTTCAAACAGCAGAACTTATCTGATTACAAAGGTTCTTAATGGAAGTGTAGCTGATGAAGCTGGCTTTAGTGAAAATGATCCTGTGACAATTGGAAAAATTCAATTTAATGATGATAAATCTCAGATGTATACAGAATTTGCAGTAAAGAGACGTAAAAAAGGATATCTTGATGTTTCTATTGGATTACCTTCAAATCTTGACGGACCTAACTATTTTTAAATTAAAAAATCTGTATAATAAAGTAAGAAATAAGTAAAAGGAAAATATATATGGCTGAAATGAAGTTCAAAAGAAACTTTTGTATTGTTGCGCACATCGATCATGGAAAATCTACTCTTGCTGATCGTTTGATTCAGAAGGCAAAAATTATTGATGACCGTCAGATGACGAACCAGATTCTTGATAGTATGGATATTGAGCGTGAACGAGGTATTACAATAAAGAGTCAGGCAGTAACAATTCCATATCACGCAAAAGATGGCAATGATTACGAATTGAACTTTGTAGATACTCCTGGACATGTAGACTTTTCTTATGAGGTAAGCCGTGCAATTGCATCATGCGAAGGAGCATTGCTTTTAATTGATGCAAGTCAAGGTGTGGAATCTCAAACTGTAAGTAATATGTATATGGCTTTGGAACAGAATCTTACAATTGTTCCTGTTGTAAATAAAATTGATCTTCCATCTGCAGATATTGCTGCTGTAAAGCATCAGATTGATCATGACCTTGGACTTATTCCAGAAGAGGCTCAGCTTGTTTCTGCAAAAACAGGTGCTGGAATTGATGATCTTATGGAAGCTATTGTTACAATGTTCCCACCTCCAAGCGGTGATCCGAATGCAAAAACTCAGGCACTTATTTTTGACTGTCATTATGATGCATATCGAGGTGTTATTGTTCACATTCGTGTTATGCAGGGAAGAATTAAAGCCGGCGATACAATCCGCATGATGAACTCCAAGTCTGAATATAAAGTAGAAAATGTTGGTATTTTCAAAATTAAATATGAAGATACAGGTATGCTTGAAGCTGGTGATGTTGGTTATATTATTGCTGGTATTAAAACTGTAAGTGATGTAAGTGTAGGTGATACTATTACACTGGCATCGGATCCCGCAGATAGCCCTCTTGGCGGTTTTAAAGAAGTTAAGCCTGTTGTATATTCTTCGATTTATCCAATTGATTCAAATGATTATGAAGAATTACGAGATAGCATGGAAAAGCTTAAACTAAACGATGCAAGTCTTGTTTATGAAAAAGATAATTCTGTGGCTCTTGGAAATGGTTTTAGATGCGGTTTTCTGGGGCTCCTTCATCTTGAAATTATTCAGGAGCGTTTGGAACGGGACTTTAATCAGGCTGTAATCTTTACTGCTCCTTCTGTACGATATAAGCTTCATCTTGATGGTGGAGTTGAAATGATGATTGATAATCCATCTGAATATCCAGAAGGGAAGATTCGTGGTGCCGAAGAACCTTATATTAAAGCTTCAATTATTACACCTTCAGAATATATCGGTTCCCTTATTGCGTTGTGTACAGAAAAACGTGGTACACAAACTAACATGCAGTATCTCGATGAAAAACGTGTAGAGCTCACATATGAGATGCCATTGTCAGAAGTTCTTTTTGATTTCTATGACAGATTGAAAAGTTACAGTCGTGGATATGCATCTTTTGATTATGAAATTATTGGTTACCGTGATACTGAACTTGTAAAAATCGACATTCTTCTTAACGGAAAGAGTGTTGATGCTTTAAGCCAGCTCTGTTTCAAAGAAAATGCTTCAACACAGGCACATAAAATCTGTCATCGTCTTAAAGGTGAAATCAGTCGTCAGCAGTTTAAAGTTGCCATTCAAGGTGCTATTGGTAGTCAGATCATTGCTCGAGAAACAGTTAACCCTGTCCGTAAAGATGTTCTTGCAAAGTGTTATGGTGGAGATATCACTCGTAAACGAAAGCTTCTTGAAAAACAGAAAGAAGGTAAAAAACGAATGAAGATGATTGGTGATGTGGAACTTCCACAGAGCGCCTTCCTTGCAGTATTAAAAGAAGAGGAAGGAGATTAAGAAATCAAATCCGTGATCATATGAGATTACGGATTTTTTTTATCGAAATATTATCTTAATTTTAAAACCATTATTAGTTTAAACTAAGTGCTACATTTATTTCCTTAAGGAAAAAATCAAGTTCAATTCGAATGCGGTTGTAATAGGATTGTGGATTTGTAGGACCAACAGCATCAGGAAAATGAATGAAAAGATATTCTCTATTGGTTAAGATACTATCAATCTGTTCGTTTAGAGAAATATCTTTTTTTCTAAGCGCTGAATTGTCTGCGTACGTAAATAAATCCTTCAATTCTTCAAGAGCTTGTTTTTCGTTTTGCAGGAATGAAGTAATACTGCTTTTGGGGATAGCCTGATAGTTTAAATTTAATTCATAGGAATTTGAGTGTAAATTGGCAGGCAATGATTCAATGAAATGATCTAAATCAGCTTTAGCTGAAGTTAGATTAATTCCGCTTGTTCTAATATCAAATATGTTTTGTTCATCTTCAAAGTTTTCATTAAACAATAGTGCATAAGATTCCAGGGCCTTTGAAGTAATCATTTTTTTACCGTTTGCACAAATAATCGAAGATGTCCCTGTACTGAATGCTGAAGAAATATTAAAAACTGACTTTAGTTTACTGGTAGATGATAGAAGTGCTTTATGTGAAGCCGTTCCTTTTGCGTGGGTAATTCCTATGCTATATGAAAAATCAAGGCCGGAGAATAACACAGGGATGTTGATGTCTTTTCTGAGCTTAAGTGCTATTTCCATAGATACAAGACCAACAGAGCCAAGTGGCTTTATTACAGGTGGCAATAAGTTATAATTTTTCAGAAGCTCGAAGAAATTCATGTCTGCATAGTTTGAGACAAAGAAACTGTATTTTCCTTTTGTAATATAAGGAATATGGTTTCGGCTGACAAGATCCATTATTAAAAGACATTTTGAATCAGCAGGCGTACCTATATAAGATTTTTCTATTACCTGTTGTCCCTCAACAGCAATTATTGCGTCTGGAGTAATTCCATTATCTAAAAGAGGTGCAGCGGCCGCATCAACACAAATGATGAAGAATTTTGAAAAGTTTTTCTTAAGCTCTAGAATTGTTGTATTGAGACTTTCACCAGCACCTAAAACTAATATGGGTTTAGTTACTGATTTATACAAACTAGCTAAAGGAATTGCATCGGACAGAAGAGTTAAATTTTTAAAAATATTTTTTGAATAAAGACGACCGAATTTAATCAGTGTTAATCTGTTTTTCCAGAATTGATCAATGACTCTTTGTGTCAGAGATAAAATTTCATTGTAATCATCTTTATATAAGGCAGAAGCTGCTGAAAAATCAATTTTTAAACATTTTCTAAAATGCTGTTTTTGAATAAATGTAAAATATTTTTTTATGTCAGATTTATTAAATATTTGTATCTTGTTATTTAAATGATCTTTTAGTTCATTTGGAAAATTTTCCTGAGCAAAATCGAAAAGAGGTTTTTCATATTCGAAAACCGCGATTGAAGAGGTTGCTGGAAGTTTAGCTAAAAGTTCCTTTAATCCCAGCCATAATACAGGACTAAAAATTAAAATAATGGAATATTCTGGAATTGAAAGGTTAGAGATAATATTTAAGATAGCTTTTGATGGATCGTACTTGGAGTAAAGAAAATGATCTTTATATAAAACTGAAACGCCCTGTCTTGTTTCTACGAGACTGGGCGTTTCAAAGTTTTGGTTCTCAGTAGTTAACTGAGAACCAATAATATTTTGTATCATGAAAATAATTAGCTTTTATTGTTGTTAAATACTGCCATAAATTCTGCAGCATTATTTACAATTTTGTCGTTCTGAAGAATTGAGTAGTTGATAGAAGCCTTTGAAGCCTGAGCAATTGCAGGTGCAATTACAGTCTTTGAATCTTCGATAGAAGTTCCGCCCATTGCGATATCTGTACATTTAAGAACGATAACCTGGTTTGATGCGCTCAATACTACAGGAGCTGAGATTTCATTTTTCTTAAGTTTGAAAGCTGTTTTAAAGAAGTTTTCGTTTGATGTAACACTTCCAAGAGTTGAATCTGGAGCAATTGGTGTTGAACCAACAAGACTTGTATCATTAAAGTTAAGTGCCATTGGATCAATATTAGTTACAGGAACATTGAATTCTGCAACTGCTTCTTCAAAACTTGATCTCTGTGCTTTAGAAGCGAAATCTTTAGCAATGTTTGCATAGTAATCTTCAATTACTGATTTTTCTCTTGTAAGAAGGTAAGAGTAAACTGTTGCAATTGTCTGTGGATCATCAAAATCTGGCTGAGAAGGAACTTCTGTTGCTTTGAATACGCAGTAGCCTGATGCTGTTTCAATAACAGGGCTGATTGCTCCTGCTGAAAGAGAAATGATTGAATCAAGATCTTCTGGTTTTACAACAGCTGTTTCAAGCTGGTATTTGTGGCTTGCAGATAAAACTCCAGTTTCAGGATCACCATAGTATGCTTTTGAATATTCAGTAAAAGCATCTTCAAAAGTAATTTCAGAATTATTGATGCGTTTTACAACTTCTTTTGCTTTTGCTTCTGATTCACATGAAATAACTTTAAGATTGTAATTTACAAATAAATCTGTGTGAGCTTTTCCGAAGGCAACTTTTTCTGAGTCAGGATAGTTTTTCATATCGAAAGAAACAGCATCGAATGCATGTTTCTTTTCTCCCATCTTACGGATAAATTCAATTTCGCCAGATGAGCATTTTAAACCATAAATTGGAGCATATCCAACTTCTGCCATAGAGCCGAATAAATCTTCGTAGCTTCTCATCTGTGTAAGATTTTTAACTACGCTTTCCTGTGTCTTGCGTTTTTCTGTGTCTGTGTAATTTTCATACATAGCAGCAGAGAACTGACCGTCGCTGTCACAGTAAATATCAAGTTTTCTGATTGCACGGTTGAGAGCTGATGTAGGAACTACATAGCCTGTGCTTTCTGTAAAATAATCCAATGCATAGCTTCCGATTACGTTCTGGAATGCCTGAGAGAAAATCTGTGAATAGAACATTGCTGCATATTCATTTTCAAAATCTGCGCCCTGAGCTTCATAGTAGTCTTTGAGCTCGTTTACTGCTTTATGGAATTCAGAACCTTCTTCATAGCGGATGTGTCTGCCGTTGAAGCTACCGTAATCTGGTAACTGTTTCCCAGAACTACGTTCTGACATTGCTGGAACTAAAACAAAGATCACTGCTGCAAGAAGCAGAATGATGATTGAACCGATGCTGTAAAAGCCTTTTTTCATAATTAACTTCCTTATATATAATAAAAGTGAAATCATTTTACCATATAATTACTGATTTTGGCAATAAAATGACGATTTTTGGTGAAATTTGAATGTCCTGGGGATTGTTCCTGTAAAAGTGAAAATTAAAGTTTAAAGAAGGAAATTCCGTCAATATAACAACAGTATTACTAAAAATTCCGGAGTATTAAAAAATGACAGCAGTAGCACAGAAAGTCCGCACTTATATCAGCAAGGAAGGCGACAAAATTGCTGAGAAAAAAATTGAAGAAATTATAAATGAAGGTTGGAAAATTACTTGCATTACACCCAATGGCAAGGTAACTATCAGAACTTTTAGTAAATAAAAAAAGTTATTTATTAATTTACAATTCAAGGTCTCGGTTGTATAATGATTTTACTATGGTAGAACTAATGAACGACAACGATTTTGACTTGTTTAGAAAGGTTATTTACAACGAAAGCGGTATTACATTCTCTGATACAAATCGCTCGATTCTTGATAGCCGTCTAAAAGAACGCCTTAGAGACAAAAAACTGGAAAATCTCCAGGATTACTACAAATTAATCATGTCAGACAAAGAAGAAATGAAGGTTCTTCTGGATTCTGTCACTACAAACTTAACAAGATTCTTTAGAAATCAGCCTCATTTTGATGCATTCATCAATTATGTAATTCCACATGTAATTGAAGAAAAGAAAAAAACTGGTGATACCACAATCCGTATATGGAGTGCAGGCTGTTCAACTGGCGAAGAACCATACACTATTGCTATGATTTTGGCCGATATTCTACCACCAAATTATAAATTTCAGATTACAGCTTCTGATCTTTCGTTAAAATCACTGATGGTTGGTCAGCAGGGCTATTATCCAGATTCAAGAATTGCCGGGATTCCTGAAAAATACCTTGAACGCTTTTTTACAAAAGTATCAGGTGGATATCAAGTAAAAAAGGAACTGATGGACAAAATCAGATTTGACTATCATAACCTTAAAAATGATTCCGGTGCTCGAAATCTTGATGTAATTTTCTGCCGCAACGTATTGATTTACTTTGATGAAGCAGCTCAAACCTCTGTTGTAAATCGTTTCTATAATGCCCTTGGCCCACATTCATATCTGTTTATCGGACATTCAGAAAGTTTATTCGGTATGAATACACCATTTGAATTCCTTAAGACAGAATGGGCTTGTTTGTATCAGAAAAACTTAAAGTAGTACAGTAAAGGTGGGGGTAAATATGAAAGACGATATTTCAGTACTTGTATGTGACGACAGTGCATTAATGAGAAATCTTATTTCTCGAATTATTGAAAATACACAGGGGCTTTCTGTTTGTGCAAAAGCAATGAATGGACAGATTGCTCTGGAAAAAATTGCAGAATCAAAACCAGATGTAGTAGTTCTTGATATTGAAATGCCGGTTATGAATGGTATTGAATTCCTTAAGGAACGAAAGAAACTTCATCTTGATGTACCTGTAATTGTTCTTTCAAGTATTGCAACCGAAGGTGCTTCTGTAACAATGGAAGCATTGGAACTTGGAGCTTCAGACTTTTTAACCAAGCCAAATGGATCAGTCAGTGCAGATCTTTCTACTGTTGCAGATCGTCTTGTAGAACTTCTTTCATCATACGGATTTGCATATGCGATTATGCATGGTAAAGATGTTTATGAACCTGATTTCTTTATCCGTCAGATTAAACTCCGTGAAGCTGAACGCTTTGTTCTCGAGCAGAAAAAAGAAAAAATTGAAGCACTTCAGGAACATAATGTTGAAAAAATTACAGATAAGATAGTTCCTGTTGCTAATAAAATTGAATGGAATCCACCAGAAAAAAAGCAGGCTGCAGTTATCAGGCCGCTTCGTGATGGTGGAAAAATTGATATCATTGCAATTGGTATTTCAACTGGAGGACCTAATGCGCTCAGAGAGGTATTTAAATTAATAGATCCTCATCTGAAGCAGCCAATTCTGGTTGTTCAGCATATGCCTGCAGGTTTTACAAAGGAATTTGCAATGAGCCTAAATAAAATCTGTCCCCTTGAAGTTCACGAAGCAGAAGATGAGATGAAAATTGAAGGCGGACATGTTTATATTGCTCCTGGAAATTTCCATATGGTGGTAGAAAAACGACCATCAGGTGCAGTAATCAGACTGTCGCAGGAACCTCAGAGAAATGGTCATCGCCCTTCTGCAGATGTTTTGTTTGAATCAGTTGCAAGAAACTATAGAAATAATGCCCTTGGTGTAATTATGACAGGTATGGGACGGGATGGCGCTACTCAGCTTGCCGAAATGAGAAAGCAGGGGGCCTGGACTTTAGGGCAGGATGAACAGTCTTCAATTGTTTATGGTATGCCTAGGGTTGCTTTTGAACTTGGTGGTGTTCAGAAGCAGGTGTCATTAAAGAATATGGCAGACGAAATCAGTTCTCTGGCTCGATTACATCTGTAATCTCTGGAGAAACTAAAAGTGTGTTGCTTCTTGTGATTAAAAGAACACATAAGCTTGCAACTGCAAATAATAAAAGAACAATGAGGGCTTTTAAGCCTTCTGGACAGACGGTACCTACAGTGCCGTCTTTTTTTATTAATTTTGAAAAGAAACTGTATAAAGGATTTGATAGAAAGTAGCCGGATACAGCCATTAAAATAGGGAACAGAATAGAAACCAGACCTTCAAAAACGCTCTGGGCCTTTGAAGTTGAAATAACAACAAATGAATTAACTTTAAGGGGCAGATTTTTTGAATTGATTGCAGTTATGGTCTTTTGACGTTTGGAACAGCTGAGATTACAGGTGCCGCATTTAAGTGAAGAAATCGGTTCCACAATTACAACATTCTGTCTTTTAGAATCCTGAGCCTCCAGACTTCTGACAATTGCATTTTTTTGCATGTTATTCTCCACTTTTTTTAATTTGATTCATTCTGGAAATACATTCTGCTTTGCCGATTTGATTTCCCAATTCATCATAAGTATCGCGCAAATTATACAAAGCATCATAATAATACGGATTGATTGTTACAGCCCGTTCAAAAGCCTCTGCCGCTTCCGGGTAGTTAACCTGATTGAAGAAAATGACTCCGCAGGTGTTCCAAAGGTGTGCATCTGTTGGATATAAGTCCAGACCTATTGAACAGTAATCGAAGGCTTCATCAAATTCCTTAAGGGAAAGACATATGATTGAAAGAGAGTCCAATGTATCTTTATCTATGTTGTTTATATCCAGGGCTTTGAGAAGACATTCTTTTGCTGATTCCAGTTGACCTGCGTCGCGATAAGTAACGCCCAGGTTGTACCACAAAAGATGATTAGATTTTTCAACTACCAGAGCTCGTTTAAAGCATGCAATAGCTTCGTTAAATTCTCCGTTTGCTGCGAAATTAATAGCCTGTGTATTTAATGATTCTGCTTTTTCTACCATATCTTATTTTATACATTGTAAAGGAAATTAAACTTTAGGAAGCATTGCTTCAAAAAGTCCGATTATTTCATTTGCGGCATCAGAAAAAACTGCTGACTTTTCAAACATCTGAACAAGTTCTCTGCTTTTACTTTTTACAAGTTTGTGGCCTTTTTCAAATGCTTCTTTTATACAGCCACCTTTTTCAAGGATTGAAATGCATTCTTCAACACTTGCAGACATTATACCTTCTTTCTGTGCTTTTTTAAAGCAAGAAGCAATTTTATCTTTGTCTTCAGGATATTTTGAAATATGCATTAAAACAGGCAGGCTTTTCTTTCCTTCAACGATGTCGTCTCCCCGTTTCTTTCCAGGGTTACCAGTTGTCAGGTTCTGGACATCATCAAGAATTTGAAATCCTTCTCCAATACCTCTTGCAATATCTCCTGCCATCAAAGCCTGCTCTTTAGTTCCTCCACCTGAAAGAACTCCAAGTAAAACTGCAAGGCAAGAAAGAGTTCCAGTTTTGTTCTGAACCATTGCCTGATATTCTTCTATCTGAGGGAATATATCAGGATTTCTGTGCCAGAAAATATCCATTGCCTGTCCCAGATGAAGGCGGCGAAGTTCCATAGTAAACATAGAATAATATAGACACTTTTTGTCAGCTGACAAGTTCAGGCTGTCAATTGCGGTAGGAGCCAGAAAATAAAGCCATACCCCGGCATTTAATGCAGTGTCCAGACCATATGTGATATGAGCTGCAGGCTTTCCGCGGCGTGTATCAGCACCATCTTCGATGTCGTCGTGAATTAGGCTTGCAGTGTGAACAAATTCAACTAAAGGAGTAAGAGCAAAGCTTTCTTTTACACCAGGATTTTCAAAAATATCATCGTTTTTACCTTTAGCTTCAGCTACCATCATAGCACATAGAACCTGAAGCAATGGACGCCATCTCTTTCCACCAAGAGACATTAGGGATCGGCATGGAGTTAAAAGTTCAGAAATGTGCTTTTCTGAAACCGCTTCTGGAAGAGGGCCAAAAGCAGCGGTCTTGAAAAATTCCCCCTGAATCTGAGGTAAAAAGGTATTTAATGTATTTTCAATTTCGTTTCTGATACGTGAAATGTCAAGATTACTCATACAATAAGTATAATCATTTTTTTGCATATAGGATAGTAGATTTATGGACTCAACTTTGACTAAATTTTTGCCGATAAAATAACTATGCCGGCAAATAGTTACGAAAAACCCGACTTTTGGTCTCAGAAAGCATTCAAAGAAGGATATCCAGCCCGTTCTGTGTATAAGCTTCAGGAAATTGATGAGAAATTCGGGATGATTAAGAAAAATTATACTGTCCTTGATTTAGGTTCCTCCCCTGGAAGCTGGACAACGTTCTTAATGAGAAAGATGGATGGAACAGGAAAAGTTGTTTCCTGCGATTTGAATCCACTTGCAAAGGATGTAAAAGGGGACAATCTGGTTTTTATTCAGGGTGATTTAACTGTTAAAGCAATCCGTGATCAGATTAAGGGAATTGGTCCATACGATTTAGTTGTTTGTGATGCAGCCCCAAAGACTACAGGAAACAGAATTGTAGATACTTCAAGTTCTGAGTTTCTGGTAGAAATGGCAATCTGGTACGCTGAAAATATGCTTAGAACCGGAGGAAATTTCTGCGTAAAGATTTTCCAGAATGGAGATCAGCAGAAATTTCTGAAAAAGATGAGAGAAGTTTTTACTACTGCCAAAGGGTTTAAACCTGAAGCCTGCCGTCGTGAATCATTTGAGACATATTTGATTGGCATAAATAAAAAAATGAGGTAAAATAGTATAAGGGAATTTGTCAGTAAATTTTCTTGTATTTAAAATAGGAATTAAGTATGAATAAAAAAACGGAGTTCATTTTAAAGGTTGTAGGATGCTTTTGTGTATCTGCAGTAATTGCAGGAACTGCTACTCTTTGTTTAAATTCGTCAACAGATAAAAAAACAATTGAAGCTACTGAAGGAGTAGGTGGTTTAGAAATGCCAGCTATTCCACAGTATGATACTCTTGATAAACTAAATAAACTGAATTCTAATCTTGAAGAGATCAATGGAATTTCTGAAAGCTCTGAAGAAGTTTCTTCAGTAGCAGAGGAAGCTGCAAAAGAAGCACGTAAAGATGTGTATGCGCTTGAAGAAGCTGAAAAGAAGTTGATTGATGATGGTCTTTACTACTATTCATATAGAATTAAAAAAGGTGACATGATTGGTGTTATCGCAGAGAAGTATGGTGTATCCCAGGATACATTGATCAGTGTTAACAAAATTCGTGCTACAAGAACAATTCAGATTGGACAGAATATTAAAATTCCTTCACTTGATGGAATTCTTTATACAGTAAAAAAAGATGGTGAAACTGCAAAGTCTATTGCAGATAAATACGAGGTTTCTGCTGATGATGTTTCAAATGTAAACCATGTTGCTCTTGATACTTCACTTAAGGCTGGACAGTCAGTTTTCGTTCCTGGTGCAGCTCTTGACTGGGTTACTCGCCAGGAAATCAATGGAGATCTTTTTAGAAAACCAATTCACGGTTATTACAGACTTACATCATATTTCGGATGGCGTGGAAGTCCATTTACAGGCCGCCGTCAGTTTCATGGTGGTATGGATATGGCTTGTCCTAAAAATACACCGATTTATGCTGCAATGGAAGGAACAATCGTTTACAAAGGATGGAGCAACGTTTATGGAAACTATGTAATGATTCAGCATCATTCAGGTTACAAAACACTTTATGGTCATATGAACTCATTCTCGAACCTTAAAGTCGGTTCTTATGTTACAACAAACAGTGTAATCGGTTATGTAGGAACTACAGGTCAGAGTACTGGTTATCACGTTCACTTTACAGTGTTTAAGAACGGACGAATGGTAAACCCATACAACCTTTGGGGTTGAAAATTCAACTTTGAAAAATTACAGCGGAAATTAGAAAAGCACTTCTGATTTCCGCTTTTTTATGCTTTAATATATGTAACTATGGGAGGAATTAATATGAAGACAGATATTAATAGAATTTTGATTTACGTCCTTATTGGAATCGGTGGTATCATATTCTTTTTTACAGTCCTTGGATTTATTTCTGGTAAAGCCAGCTGTCATCATATAAGACACTCTGATCCTGCAGGAATCAGTGAAATTAATGGTGCTGGCGAAAATCTTGCAGAATTCAAAGATTTGGGAACTGTAAGAGCAGTAACAAAGGCAGAAGGTGATGTGTCAACTGGAGTAAGTCTTGCAGTTGCCCCATGGTTTGCTTATGAAAAAACAGATTCAGCTTTTAAAGAAGAGCTTGCCTATAAAAAACAGGGACTAAAGTCTATATTCATTCAATATTTTGCAGGACATACTCAGAAGGAATTGTTCTCAATCGGCGAAAAGCAGGTAAAAGAAGACCTGCTTCAATTGGTTAATAACAGTCTTGAAATGGGAAAGATGAAAGCAATTTATTTCGATGAATATATTTTTTTTGACTGATATACAAGAAATATAATTATTGAAAAAAAATAATTTTTATTGCAACCTATATGCATAAGTGGTGTCTAATAAAGTAACCGGCACTTTAATGGGGGATTTATTATGGGAAATACAATTTTTACTTCTGAAACAGCACAGGTTATTATTTCAATCATTCCGATTGTAGGAATAGCTATCGGAGGAATTGTTGTATTTTTCTATATTCTCTGGCACCACCACGAAGTAAAGCTTCGTATTACCAACGGAAATTACAAAACTCGTCCATTTGACTTGCAGACATTTTCATTATTGACAGGCCTTCTGTTAACAGCAATTGGCTTTATGTTGACTTTACTGTTTGCAATTGTTGAAAAAGGATTCAGTTATGTTCTTCTTGGAGGATTAATTCCACTTGCTATTGGTGTGAGCCTCTTAATTTTTTATAAAGTTAATCCTGCATTTAAAGTGAAAGATGATAAATCAGAGAACTGATATTGAGCATATTGCAGCTTATAAAAGGGACTCTGAGCTTGTAAAAACAACTCTCGAAGGCGACAGCAAATCTTTTGCCCGTCTTATGACTCTATATAAAAAAAGAGTTATGGCCTTGGGAATGAGTTTTTTCAAGAACACTGCAGATACAGAAGATTTTGTTCAGGAAGTATTCTTAAAAGCGTATACAAAGCTTAATACATTCCGGGGCGAATCTATGTTCTCAACCTGGCTGACTCGTATTGCATACAATACTGCCATTAATTCCATCAACCGGCGGAATGAATATGTTCCTCTTGCTGACGAAAGTCTTTTGGAAAATCCTGCAGATACTCCAGAAGAAGCGCAGATTAGAAGAGTTACTGCTGAAGTAATCAGGGAGTCTGTAAAAGAACTGCCTGAACAATATGGGATTTGTCTTGATATGTATTTTTTCTATGACTTATCTCATGCTGAAATTAGTAAGATTACCGGTTTACCTGTTAATACCATTAAATCTCACATTTTCAGGGCTAAGCAGATTTTAAGAGATAAATTAGTTGAACGAGGTATTGCATGAATTTTTTAACAGATTGCAGCGAAGTAATGAATAATTATCTTTCTCTTGATAAAGGTGAAAGAGTTCCATTAGGTGTGACTTTGCATCTGATTACTTGTAAGGAATGTCGCAATCAGGTTAGAGCATTAAAAAGAGCTGAAAAAATTGCAAGGGCTCCACTTGAAATTCCTGTTGCAATGGATGATTTTTCTATTGAAGCTGTAATGGCTAAAATTGCTCCTAACTATAACTCGACAAAAAATCCGATTTCTATTGCAAAATGGATTGTTGGAGGAATCGCAATGATTCTTTTTATGCTGACATTCGGATTGAGTAATTACTGTACAGCAAATAAAACTGTAATGATTACTTTCTATACATTATTTGCCGGATGTGTTACAGCATATTGCGCAATGTTCATTGGAACAAATATGGATTTCTTTGTTAAGTTAATGGAAACAAAAAAGGAACCTGATGATACTGTAAAAACTTCTTTGTAAAACTTATTCTGATATTTTTTTATAAATAGCAGCTTTTAATTCTGCCAGTCCCTGACCGTCTTTCGTAGATACTTTGACGTGCTCAGGGAATTTTTTTTCTATGCGGGCAAGATAGAACTGACTGGTTTCATCACTTTCATCAGAATCAGTATATGCGTCAATTTTATTCAAAACTATAATACAGTTGTTTGTATCTGCGTTAATTTCCTCTAATACCTGAAGGATTGTCTCGTAATGAAGCAAAACATTAGGATCGGAACTGTCCAGGACAATTAGTAATAAGTCTGCATATGCAACTTCTTCAAGAGTAGAGTGAAAAGCATTTACAAGGAAATGAGGAAGGTTTGAGATAAATCCTACAGTATCTGTCAGAAGAATTTCCTTTCCTTTTACGATGTTTCCTGACGAAAAATCCTGTATATTCTGATAATCAGGATTCTCGAGAAACAGCTTTCGTGTCAAAGGATCCAGAGTTGCAAATAATTTATTTTCTACAAAGGCATCCGAATTAGTCAGGGCGTTCAAAAGCGATGATTTACCGGCATTTGTGTAACCGCACAAAGCAACATTCTTTACATTTGACCTGTCGCGGCGCTTACGTTGAACATTACGGTTTTGAACGACTTTTTCAAGTTCTTTACGTACACGGAAAATTCTGTCGCGAACGCCGCGACGATCCAGTTCAAGCTGCTTTTCACCACTTCCTTTTGAGCCGTAATTTCCACCTCGCTGTCGTGCAAAATCACCATACATATGTCTTAAGCGTGGAAGTGAATATTCCAACTGGTCAAGTTCAACTTGTAAAACGGCTTCTTTTGTCTGAGCTCTTTGTGCAAAAATGCGTAAAATTACTTCCTGTCGGTCAAAAACAGGAAAGCCACA
The DNA here is from genome assembly GCA_018385415.1 of Treponema sp. Lineage (GTDB taxonomy): Bacteria > Spirochaetota > Spirochaetia > Treponematales > Treponemataceae > Treponema_D. Next base: position 20,555 of record JAHAZA010000037.1, read on the forward strand.
GAGTTTTTCCCAGTTACGCTGTTTTGTTGGATCAAGTTCATAATCCATAATGATACAGTCGGCTTTTATTGCTTTAGCATGGGCACAGATCTGCTGTGCTTTGCCAGTTCCCATACCAAAGGCCGGCTGCATATCTATCTTATTCAGAACGATGCAGTCTGCAACTTCCATACCAAGAGTATATACGAGACCTTTTAATTCTATAAGATTATCCAGTGGATTACCAACAAGGAGTGCTTTTGTCTTTCTCTGTTCTTCTTCAAGTAATTCAATCATTCAAGAAAATTATACACGGAATATAATCTTTTGAAAATCCTTGAAAAATATGTAAAAAAATGTGAATTTGTAGAAGAAATACGCCGATAATTTAATATGATAAAGAGGGGTATCTTTAAATAAAATTTTTTACTCCGGTTTGAGGAAATAACGTGACTTCAGGTCAAAAAACAGCTGTCAGCTTGTTAATTTCAGTAGTTCTCTTTGCTGCCTTCGTAGTAGCTGCCTTTACAGGATTATTCTCTGTAATTGATGCACGCTTTTACGAGCCTGGAAAAATTTCTCAAATTCAGAAACATCTTGATACTGTAAGTGAAAATTTCAATGAATACATTGAAACTTTGGAATCAAGATTCGGTAAAAATGAAAATTCCTTTTTAAAGCAGACTTGTGTTCAGTCCTATATCGAAAATCAACCATCAGATGAAGTTGTACGTGAACGTTCTAAATTGTCTGGAGATTTGTTTAGTCAGACCCCAGGACTTTTAGGAATGCGTCTAATTGATAAAAACGGTTCAAGTGTCCATTTTAGTACATTCAGTTCAGATGTATTGAATAGAACTTCAGAAATTGTTTCGTTTAAAAATTATACAGATGCAATTACGCTTACTGGTGAAAAAGAAATTCCCTTTGAAAAAATAAGTTCTCCAGATTCATATGGAACAAATGGTGTTGTCTGCAAAACTGTTTTTGATGGAAGAGATAACAGGATAATTCTTTCATTCCCTTACTATGACAGTTATAAAGCATATCGAGGTACATTTGTTTTTTATGTGAATGCAAATGACTTTAACAGAGTTCTTCTCTCAAAAAAAATAATTACTTTTGGTGACACTGGTAGTCTTGTGTCTGGATTAAATTTTGAAGAAGAAAAAAAAGAAACTGAATATAAAAGTGGATTTGTATTTGGAATTCCGGCAATTGGCAAAAAAATCTTCGAACAAGAAATACTTTCTCGTTGGGAAAAAGGTTTGTTTGCACCAGAGAAAATTGTATATAAATCTTCTGAAGATAGTTTTGCAATTCAGGAATATGATGCAGCAATTGAAAATAAAAAAAGTGACAATAATTACTGGGTATTAGTTTCAAGTACAAAAACTGATTTCGGATATATTGGTGGTATTTATCCTGATGAAATGTTTGCAATGCCAGATGCAGTAAAGATTCTGTTGTTGATTTGTATTTTTGTAACTTTGTTCCTTGTTGTATTCCTTGCTGTAAATCTTAAACAGGATGATATGGTTGTTATCCGTGAAAGAATCAGAAGACTTCAGCTTGGTATTGTAAGTGAATATCTTAAGAAAAAAGAAAATGTTGACTGGCAGGTGGTATCAGGAAAAATTGCGGAACGCCGTCAAGATGTTACATTAGAGATTATCAGAAGCCTTGGACGAAAAGCTAAAAAGCATGATAAAGAAGTGAATGAGCTTATTAATAGAAGCTGGGATGAGCTTCTTGCTGCAATGAGTGTTCAGGTCAGAAAAGAAAATAATGAAAATGGTCTGACAAATGCTGCAGAAATAAAGAGCATGCTTGAAGAACTTCTTTCTTCAGGAAATATTAAAGTTCAGACAGTTGGTTCTGATGTAAATGTAATGCCAGTTACTGTAAAGCCTTCAAAATCAGTACCGGTAACAGAACAGGTACAAGAACTGGATAAAGTAGAAAAGGCTGAAGCAGTTGAAGAACTTGAAGAAGTAGAAGAGGCTGAAGCAGTTGAAGAACTTGAAGAAGTAGAAGATGCTGAAGCAGTTGAAGAACTTGAAGAAGTAGAAGATGCTGAAGCAGTTGAAGAACTTGAAGAAGTAGAAGATGCTGAAGCAGTTGAAGAACTTGAAGAAGTAGAAAATGCTGAAGCAGTTGAAGAAATTGAAACAGCTGATCTTACTTCTATGGAAACTGTCGATATTGATGAGTTCCATGATACTTCCAAGAGTGAAAAACATAATCCGGAAATGGAAATTGAATCTCCTGCTGATGTTGAAATCCTTAACAGAAAGGCATGTGATATTCAGACTGTTTATGATTGCGAAGATGATAACCTGATTGATAACTTCAATGTATGTAATCCAGATTTCTCTGGTCTTGATACATTGGATTTTAATGATGAAGGTAATACAAATATTACTCAGACAGACGAAAAACCTGCAATTATTGAAGAAGAAGTTTCTCTTGATGAATTTGGTATTGAAAACTCAAAAGAACAGTATGACTTTGAAGAAGAAATAGGTTTTGGTTCTGTTGAAAATCCAAACAGTAAGAAATCTGAAGAAACTGTTCAGTTTAATGTAGAACCTGAAATATTGGATTTTAAGAGCCTTGATAAAAAGGTAGAAGTTAAAAGAAATCGTGGCAAAAAATCTGGCACTAAAATAGATGATTCTAAATATGGTGTAAAGAATATTCAGAATCAGGTTCAGGCAGCAAACCAGGATGATGATATTGTTGAATTAAGTTCATGTGATGTAGATATTCCATTTACATTAACACAGTTTGGAACGACAACAACAGCTCCTGAAGAACTGAAACCTTATGTTAATGTAATACATGAAGATGAATCAGGAATGTATGTAATTAAAACGGATGGAGCTGATCTTGAACCACAAAATCTTGATTTTAAGAATCTTGTTGATTCAGTGCTTAGAAAATAAAAAAGGACTTCAAAATTGTGAAGTGTGAAGTCCTTTTTATTGTTTATTAATTATTTCTGAGTGAAACAATTCTGCATTAAAGTAACAAACAGGTAAATATGCTTGTAAACATCTGTTCCTAATTGTTTAATAGGATGATCGGAAAACTTATCAAGTTCCTTCCAGTTAATAATAAGTACACCTTTTGGTTTTGCATAATCTTCAATAAGAGGTTTTAATACTTTTGCAATAGTAACCAGGTTTCTTGTTGCATCAAGACAGATGTTTTTTGCTTCTTCGTTACAGTCATTAAGAAGAGTTGCAATAATTCCTCTTGCATCACGATCACGTTCTGCACGTGGCATGTGAGTTTTTAACTTAATTCCAATTTCACCGTCTTCTGCCATTTTGTCATCAAACTTATTGATGATCTCTGTAGATTCAAGAAGTGCATTGTATGCATTTGACATAGGAGTAGATAAAGTCTGAGAACTCCATGTACCACGAATAAGAACAAGATCAGCGAATTCGCGAAGATCTTTTTTTATATAATCAAGAAGAAAGGCTTTGTAATAGTTAATTGGACCGGCATAAAGATACTTGCCAAGACTTTTTCGTTCAAATGGAGCACTGGCCTGTTCAGTGTAGTTTCTGAGGCGTACAACATCAGTTGTTCCAAAAATCTGATTCAGGTAATTATCGATTTGAGAAGATTTCTGAGCAGCTGCAAGTTGTGCGAGTGTACTTTCTGCTTCCTGTCGTATTTTATCAAGATATGCATCAACGATTGGTTCATCTTTGATTTCATAATCTGTAAAATAGTCAGGATCCTTTGACATTAATTTAAGCATGTAATCAAAGGTTAGAGAAGAGACAATTGATTTAAGCTTTGCAACAATTTTATTCCAGACTGCAGGATTGATAGGTTCTGATCCTCTTGTTGTTTTAAACATCTTCATCATATCCGACCAATCTGAATATTCAACAACTGGTTTTACAACACACATAAAGTCTTTAAGATCTTCGACTAAATATTCTGCATTGATTTTTTCAAACTTTGGAATATATGTAAACTCGTTTTCTTTTAATGATGAATCAAATTTCTTCAGCATAAAGAAAAAGTCATAAGTACAGAAGGATTTATAAATTAAAAGCTTTTTGTAAGTTAATTCAATGCTTGTGATTTTATCACTATCAAATGCACTTAAAAATTTTTTGAGTTCCTCTTTAGTAGCTGCAGAAATTTGTTCAACAGAAATAGTCTGTGCTTTTGCCAGAATTGACTCTTTTGAGAGCGAGTCTGCAATCTGATGCTGTTCATCACTAAGAGCATTGTTTACTACCATGTATTTTAAAGCGTTTGGATTTTCAATTGAATTGAAAAGTGCTTTTGAAGGAGCAATTGCTTTATAGATTTCATAAAACAGTTTTGCCATATTTGGTAAGACTTCATCATTTTTATAAAAATGGTATTTTGTTTTAGACAGGTCTTTTGCAATTGCTTTTAATTTCTTTTTTTTATTAGCCTCTGGATCATTTGATGAAAAGAGTGATGAGAAGAGTTTTGTAAAAAAGTTTCCTTTTGAATTTGACATGGTTAAAATTTCCGATATATTAGTTTGATGTCAAGCACAGCTTGATTATTTTACATTTTCCAAAAGTACGAGAACCTTTGTTGGACATCCTGTTACACATTCACCGCAAGATGTACATTTTGTGTAATCAATAACAGGAACTCCATTAACAAGTTTTAGTGCATCAAAAGTACATGATCTTTCACATTTACCACATTTAATACAACCGCTTTTACATTTTTTTATAATGCTTGGCTTATCTGTAGAACGGTTTGAACAAAGGGCAAATGCACCTTTTGATTCTGCTGGAATCAAATTAAGCAGCTTGTTTGGACAAACTGAAACACACTTTGAACATCCAGTACATTTTTTATAATCAATTACAGGTAAACCATTGTCGCCCATTTTAATTGCATCAAATGTACATGATTTAACACAGTCACCAAAACCGATACAACCAAAGCTGCACATCTTTGTTCCGTTAATAGAAATTTTTGCAGCAGCACAGGATTTAAGACCATTGTATGTACCACGGTCTTTTGCACATTCTTTTGTACCGTGACAAGCAAGTATACTTACTTTTGCCTGTGCTTCAACTGTTACTCCTAAAACTTCACCGATTGCTTTTGCGCAGCTTGGGCCACCTGCAGTACATCCGTTAGGCTCAGCTCTTCCTTCTGCTACAGCCTTTGCAAAATCATCACAACCTGCAAAGCCACATCCACCACAGTTACCGCCAGAAAGACATGCTCTGATTTTTGCAACCTTTTCATCAACAGGAACAAAGAATACTCTCTGGAAAATTCCCAGCATTAAACCAAGTATAAGTGCAATTCCAAATGAAATAAGTACTGTAAAAATAATAGTCCACATATAAGAAACCGCCTATTTAATTAAACCTTTGAATCCCATAAATGAAAGTGAAAGCAAACTTGCAATTATGTAAAGAATTGCTTTGCCTTTCATAAAGAGAGGAACATTTGAACTTCTCATTCTTTCACGAACACCGGACATAATTACCATTGAGAGAATGAAACCACAAGATGCACCGAATGCATAAACGATTGATTCAAGGTATGTGTAATTCTTTGCAATACAGTTAAGTGTAATAGCAAGAACAGCACAGTTAGTTGTAATAAGTGCAAGGTAAACACCCATTGAACTGTAAAGTCCAGGTGCTGATTTTTTAAGATAGAATTCTACAAGTTGTACAAGTGATGCAATTACAAGAATGAAAATCAAAGTCTGTAAAAATTCCAGCTTAAGAGGAACAAGAATAAAATGATAAATTGGGAATGTAACGATAGTAGCAAGCATGATTACAAAGGTTGTTGCCATTCCCATACCAAATGATTTATCAGTAGAACTAGTCATACCCATAAATGGACACAAAGCAAGGTACTGAACAAATACAACGTTATCTACTAAAACTGCTGCAAGGAAAATTTTAAGTAAGCTGTTCATTATTTATCCTCCTTTTTTGCTGCATTCTGAATTGCTTCAGTAATAGCTACAATGAGGCCGAATACGAAGAATCCGCCTGGAGCTGCAGAGAAGAAAGCAATGGCATTTGCTTCAGGGAAAACCTGCATTCCGAAGAATTTTCCAGTTCCTACAAATTCTCTTACAAAAGAAATTGCAAGTAATACCCATGTATAACCGATTCCCATTCCGATTGCATCAAGGATTGAAACGAAAGGATTGTTTTTAGAAGCGAAGGATTCAACACGTCCCATGATGATACAGTTAACTACAATCAAAGGTAAGAATACACCTAATGAATCTGACAAAGCAGGTACATAAGCTTTTAATAAAAGCTGTACGATTGTTGTAAAAGCTGCAATTACGATAATGAAGATTGGAAGACGAATCGCATCTGGAATACACTTTCTGAAAATACTGATGATAATTTCACTCATCAAAAGAACGAAAGTCATTGCAAGTCCCATTCCAAGTCCGTTGAACATAGACTGGGTTACAGCAAGTGAAGAACACAGTCCGATTGAAAGAACCAAAAGTGGATTTTCTTTTAATATACCGTTAGTTAAAATTGAAAAGTTTTTCATAATACTTTCGGTCCTCCTTATTTGTTTTTAGCAGCGTAGGTTTTTATTACGCCTATACCAAGTTTGATCATGTTTGAAATACCTGCTGATGATAATGTTGCACCAGAAATTGTTTCATAATCTTTTCCGTCTTCAAAACTTTCAAATGGTTTAACTCCTGCAAACTGTTCTGTAAAAGATTTGTTTGAAGAAGCTTTTGAAGTTTTGTAATCTTTCATCTTTTGACCACCAGGTGTATCAGTTGTTTTAAGAATGTTGATTCCTGTAATTGTCATATCAGTATCCATACCAAGAAGGATAGTTGATGTTTCAAAAGTTGGTCCTGTAATATTTGCTGCGTAACCAATTGTTTCATTGTTTTCATCAACTGCCTTAAAGATTCCTGAAATAACAGTTGATCCAAGATTGATTCCGCTTGAAGCAATTGCTGCATTTACTGTTTCGCTATCTGCGGCAATATACTGTGAAGCAGATGGAAGAACCATCTTGAGGGCCTGCTGCTCTTTTTCTGCTTCAAGTTTTTTGATAACCGGAGCAGTAAAATTATTTACGACTGCAAGGAGTGCACATGAAACAACTGCAAATAAACCAAGTATTAATCCAAGTTTAATAATGTTTTTCATTTCTTTGCTCCTTCTTTTGCTTTTGCCTTAATAAGTGGATAACCATATTTTCTGCGTGAAAGTTTGTTAAGGAATGGAACAATTGAGTTCATGATAAGAATAGAGAACATAACACCTTCTGGATAACCGCCGTACTGTCTGATTAAGAATGTAATCAAACCACAGCCTGCACCAAATACAAGACGACCTGCACCTGTAACAGGAGCTGTTGTGTAATCTGTTACCATGAATGTTGCACCGAACAAAAGACCACCAGTTGTCAATGCAAAGAGAACTGCATTAACATCAAATCCATTTGCAAGGAAAGTACAAAGACAAGTTGTTGCAACCATTGTTAATGGAGCACGCCAGTCAATCACATGAGTTATAAGAAGGAATAATGCAGAACCTAAAATTGCAATAATACATGTTTCACCGATACAACCTGCGTGAGCACCTTTGAAAAGATCCATAAGGTTTGTGTAAAGCTCTGGCTTTGCAAGAGGTGTTGCAGTAGAAACTGCATCATATGGTGTTACGAAGTTAGAACCCATTGCTGTAGGGAAACTTACAAAAAGGAATGCTCGTCCAATTAAGGCTGGGTTCCATACATTGCAGCCAAGTCCACCAAAAAGACCTTTTGCAACAACGATGGCAAAAAATGCACCGAGAATTGTCTGCCATACCGGGATTGTAGAAGGAAGTGTCAGGGCAAGAAGAATTCCTGTAACAACAGCACTAAAGTCTCCGACTGAAACAGGCTTCTTACAAAGCAGCTGGAACAATGCTTCAAATGCAACACATGATGCAACCGAAACAAGAATTGTTACAAGAGCAGGAAGCCCAAAGTAAATTACACCCATTACACATTCAGGTAAAAGTGATGCAACAACCATGAGCATAATCATGTTTGTTTTTACAGCACCTGAGAAATGTGGGCCAGGGGAAAGAAAGATATTATTTGAATTTGTATCTGCCATATTATTTTCCTTTTCTGTCTCTTAAAATTTTCTTTCCAACTTTAAAAGTCTGAACAAGAGGAATATCGCTTGGACAGACAAATGAGCAGGAACCGCATTCAATACAGTCAAGAAGACCTTTTTCTTTTGCAAGATCAATTTCACCTGCATCAACATCACGACGCATCAAAACAGGAGTAAGTTGCATTGGACATGCGTGAATACACATACCGCAGTTGATACAAGGCATTGTCTTTGGTTCCGGAGCTTCTTTCTTAGTAAGGAAGAGAACACCGCTTGTTCCCTTCGCAACAGGGAAGTCTGCACTCTGCATTGCAAATCCCATCATAGGTCCACCACTAAGGATTTTTGCAACGTTATCATTAAGCTGAACAGGATCTGGAATAAGGTCTCCAACCAATGTTCCGATTGGTACGATAACATTCATCGGTGTTTTACATGCTCCGCCGGAAATTGTCAGCGGTCTGTCAATTAAAGGTTTACCAAGTCTGAATGCTTCAGATATTGCAACTGTAGTTCCAACGTTACAGATGATACAGCCTGTCATAAATGGAAGGCTTCCTGATGGAACTTCTTTTTTTGTCAGTGCTGTAATAAGATTTTTTTCTGCACCCTGAGGGTATTTTGTTTTTACGATACAAACTTCAATCTTGTACTCTAGGTCTTTAAGTTCTGCAATTTTTGCATTCAGGGAATCTAAAAGAAATGCCTTGTTTTTTTCAAGTGCAATGATTGCAGGTGCTTTAACAATGTGCTGTGCAATTCTGATTCCGTCTAAAACTGTATTTGCTCTTTCATTTAATACAGATTCGTCGATTGTAAGGTATGGTTCACATTCTGCAGCATTAATAATCAAGTGATCGATTTTTGCTGTTGCCGGATAATTGAATTTTACGTGAGTAGGGAAGCTTGCACCACCCATACCGGTAATTCCTGCATCGTGGATTCTTGCAATAGCTTCTTCTCTTGTTGCAGTCATTGGATCAAGAGGCTCCATAAATGCAGTTTTCTGTCTGTCTTCAGGAGTATCCTTGTTTTCTTCAATGATGATACAAGGAACTTCGGCTCCGCCTGTAACAAGGTGATCTGTAATCTTTTTTACAGTTCCTGTAATTGAGGCGTGAACTGGACAAGACATAGGACCTGTACCATTGGCGATAATCTGTCCTCTGACAACTTTATCACCTACATTTACAACTGGTGTATTTGGAGCACCACCCATAGTTACAGGAATTGTAACTGTTCTGTTAGCAGGAAACAGATTTGTAATCGGTTTCCCGCGGGAAAGCTCTTTTGAATCTTTAGGATGAATTCCACCCTTAAAAGTATATGTTTTCATGACAAATATTATATTTTATAACGAGATTTTTATAAAGTTCTTTCTATATAAATAATTGAATTTTATATCATTATTAGCCAATGCTAACTTATATAAACTGAGGATACAACTGAATACTTACACCTAAAATCAACTTATACATTTTCATATTATCTTGAATTGACATCTTATATTTGTTATATTAACCAAATGAAAGTAGCAATTTTCTTCGGTTCAAAATCGGACACAGAAAAAATGAAAAAGGCCGCTGAAGTACTTGCCGAATTCGGTGTTGAGTACAAAGCATTTGTATTGTCAGCTCATCGTGCTGGTGAGTTTTTACACGAAACAGTAAAACAGGTAGAAAACGAAGGTTACGAAGTAATCATTGCAGGCGCTGGTCTTGCAGCAGCTTTGCCTGGAGTAATTGCAGGAATTACAACAATTCCTGTTATTGGTGTTCCACTTGAATGCATCAGCACAGGTTCTAACGGGCTTGGTGGAATGGATGCACTTCTTTCAATTGTTCAGATGCCACCACAGATTCCTGTTGCTACAGTAGGAATCGGAAATTCTAAAAACGCAGGTTATCTTGCAGTAGAAATGCTTGCGATCAAATATCCGGAACTTAAAGAAAAACTTAAGGCATTCCGTGCAAAGCTTGCACAGGACGCTAAAGCTTCAAACGAAATTGACTTGTAATAGGAATTAAGGAGAACTAACATGGCAAAAGTTGACTACAAACAGTCAGGTGTAGACGTAGAAGAAGGTTACCGCGCAGTTAATAAATATAAGGAACATGCGGCAAGAACAGTAATTCCTGGAATGCTTACAGGTCTTGGAAGCTTTAACGGAATGTTCGAAATTCCTAAAGGAATCAAAAACCCTGTAATGGTTTCTGGTACTGACGGAGTTGGAACTAAGCTTGACATCGCATTTAAAATGAAAAAATATGACACAGTTGGTATTGACTGTGTAGCTATGAGCGTAAACGATATTCTTTGTTCAGGTGTACAGACATTGTTCTTCCTGGACTATGTTGCCTGTGGTAAGCTTGAAGCTGAAGTAGCTGCAGAACTTGTAAAAGGTGTAGCTGATGGTTGTGTTGAAACAGGTTGTGCTCTCCTTGGCGGTGAAACAGCTGAAATGCCTGATTTCTATGATATCGGTAAATATGACCTTGCCGGCTTTGGTGTTGGTGTAGGTGATAAAAAACAGATGATCACAGGTAAAGAAATCAAAAATGGAGACGTTTTAATTGGACTTTCTTCAACAGGCGTTCATTCAAACGGATTCAGTCTTGTTCGTAAGCTTGTAACAAACTTCGATGACAAATTCATCCTTGACGGAAAAGATACAGGAAAAACAATCGGTGAAGTTCTTCTTACACCTACACGTATTTACGTAAAACCAGTAATGGAAGTTCTTGCAAAATACCGCAAGGCAGTACACGGAATGGTTCATGTAACAGGCGGCGGATTCTACGAAAATATTCCTCGTATGTATCCAAAAGCAGAAGGCGGAAAGAAACAGCTTATTTCTATCATCAAGCGGGATAGCTGGAATATTCCACCAGTATTCGGTGAATTGATTAAACGTGGTGCTGATGTAGAAAAAGTTTACAATACATTCAACATGGGAATCGGCTTTGTACTTGCAGTTGATGCAAAAGAAGCTGATTCAGTTATTGAAATGTTCAATAAAAATGCTTCTAAATACTCAAAGCCTGGTATTCCTGACATGGTTGCTTACAACATTGGACGCGTTGCATATGCAGAAGGTGAAGTAAACGGTCAGAAAGATGCTGTTGTTTTTGAAGACTAATTGAGGATCAGAAAATGATTGTTGCGGTTTTAGTTTCTGGCGGCGGTACAAACTTGCAGGCTCTGATTGACTATGAAAAGGCAACTCAGAACTGTCCATACAAAATTGCATGTGTTTTAAGCGATCATAAAGATGCTTATGCACTTGAAAGGGCAAAAAAAGGGAATATTCCGACTTATATTGTAAGCCCTTATGCAGTAATGGGTGCTGAAAACGCAAAAGCTGCTACTAGAGATGAAAAACGTATCAGGGTTTCTGACAAAGTTCTCGAAATTTGTAAAGAAAACAAAGTTGATGTAATTGTTCAGGCAGGCTGGCTTACAGTACTGTCCGGGGCAATAATCAATGAATATAAAGATCACATCATTAACCTTCATCCGGCTCTTCTCCCAAAATTCGGAGGAGTGGGAATGTGGGGTCATCATGTTCATGAAGCTGTCCTTGCTTCTGGTGAAAAAGAAAGCGGTTGTACAGTTCATATTGCTGACGGAGGATGTGATACAGGACGTATTCTTGTTCAGAAGGCAGTTCCGGTAGAACCGGGTGATACTGTTGATACATTGTATGCAAGAATTGCTCCAAAGGAAAAAGAAGCCCTTATCGAAGGCCTTTTGATGCTGGCTTCTGAATACTAATTTTTTTTTGAAAAAAAATCACAAAATTATTTAAAAAAATCATAAAAAAGTTGACGATTCGTCATAATTTTTATTACTTTATTCTATAAATACAATATTTATAAAGGATTTTGATTAAATCATGGCAGATGAAGAAGTAAAGCAGGAAGCTGAATCTACTGAAACACCAGAAACTCAGACTGAATCACAGACTGAATCACAAACTCAGACTGAAGAAAAGCCTGAATGCCAGGAGAATTCCACAGAACAGACAGAAGCTCCTGCAGAAGAACCAAAAGAATTAACACCAGAAGAAAAAATTGCAGAACTTGAAAAAGAAAATGCAGATCTTAAAGATCAGCTTTTGCGTCGTGCTGCAGACTTTGATAATTACAGAAAGCGTATGATCAAAGAGAAGCAGGAAACCTTCGATTACGCAAATGCAAATCTTCTTGCTGACCTTTTGGAAAGTCTTGATAATTTTGACCGTACAGTTGAAGCAAGTGCAACAGCAACAGATGTAAAGACAATTGTTGATGGTATTAAAATGGTAAAAGGCAGTCTTGTACAGATGCTTGAAAACAAATATGGCCTTGCAAGCTATGCAGTTGAAGGTGATGAATTTGATCCTGATATCCACGAAGCTATCGGCCGTGTGGAAGAAGAGGGAATTGAAAAAGAAACTTTGAAGCAGATATACCTTAAAGGTTATAAGCTTAAAGATAAAGTAATCAGAAACGCTAAAGTAATGGTTTCTGTACCAAAAAATTAATTCAGCTAATTATAGGAGATATATAAAATGGGAAAAATTATTGGTATTGACTTGGGAACAACAAACTCTTGTGTTGCTGTAATGGAAAACGGTGAACCAGTAGTAATTCAGAACTCAGAAGGTGGACGTACAACTCCATCTATCGTTGGTTTTACTTCAAAGGGAGACAGAATTGTTGGTGCTCCTGCTAAAAACCAGATGGTAACAAACCCAAAGAACACAGTTTATTCTGCTAAACGTCTTATCGGGCACAGATTCAGTGAACTTAAAGGTGAAGCTACAAAGCTTCCATATACAATCATTGATAACGGTTCAGACTGCCGTATTTTAATCGAACAGAACGGTGAAAAGAAAGAATATTCACCACAGGAAATCTCCGCTTTCGTTCTCCAGAAAATGAAGAAAACTGCAGAAGATTACCTTGGTCAGGAAGTTACAGAAGCTGTTATTACAGTTCCAGCTTACTTTAACGATGCTCAGCGTCAGGCTACAAAAGATGCTGGTAAAATCGCAGGTCTCGATGTAAAACGTATTATCAACGAACCTACAGCTGCTGCTTTGGCATTCGGCTTTAACAAAGATAAGAGCAAGGAAAGAACAATTGCTGTTTACGACCTTGGTGGTGGTACATTCGATATTTCTATTCTTGAACTTGCTGACGAAGTAGTTGAAGTAAAAGCTACAAACGGTGATACACATCTTGGTGGTGATGACTGGGACCGTGTTATTTCTAACTGGCTCATCGATGAATTCAAGAAAGATACAGGAATCGATCTTTCAGGCGATCCAATGGCTATGCAGCGTCTTCGTGAAGCTTCAGAAAACGCAAAGATTCAGCTTTCTAACCAGACAACAACAGATATTAACCTTCCATTTATTACAGCAGACGCAACAGGTCCAAAACACCTTCAGAAGACTTTGACTCGTGCTCAGTTTGAAGCAATGACAGATGATCTTTACGAAAGAACAAAAGAACCTTGCCGCAAAGCTCTTGCTGATGCAGGACTTACAGCAGACAAAATTGACGAAGTTCTTCTCGTTGGTGGATCTTCTCGTATGCCTAAAGTTCAGGAAGTTGTTAAAGCAATTTTCGGTAAAGAAGGAAGCCGTGCAGTAAACCCAGATGAAGCTGTTGCAATCGGTGCTGCAGTACAGGGTGGTGTACTTAAAGGTGATGTTAAAGACGTTCTTCTTTTGGACGTTACTCCACTTTCACTTGGTATTGAAACAATGGGTGGTGTTTGTACAAAACTCATCAACCGTAATACTACAATTCCTACAAAGAAGAGCCAGATCTTCTCTACAGCAGCTGACGGACAGACTGCAGTATCAATTCATGTACTTCAGGGTGAACGGGAAATGGCTGATCAGAACAGAACACTTGGACGTTTTGATTTGACAGGTATTCCTTCAGCTCCACGTGGAGTTCCACAGATTGAAGTTACATTCGACATTGATGCTAATGGTATCGTTCACGTATCTGCAAAAGATCTTGGAACAGGAAAAGAACAGCACATCCAGATTACTTCTTCATCAGGATTGAGCGAAGAAGAAATCAACAAAATGGTAAAAGATGCAGAAGCAAATGCTGCAAGCGATAAAGCAAAACGTGAAAGCGTTGATGCAAGAAACGAAGCTGACAGCTTGATTTACGCTACAGAAAAGAGCGTTAAAGAACTTGGCGACAAAGTAAATGCTGCTGACAAACAGGCTATTGATGATGCAGTTGCTGCCCTCAAGAAAGCTCTTGAAAGCGACAATACAGAAGACATCAAGGCTAAGACTGAAAGCTTGAAACAGGCTTCTTACAAAATCGCTGAAGAAGTTTATAAGCAGCAGGCAGCTCAGCAGGGTGCTGCTGGTGCTCAGCCAGGTCCTGATGCGGGTGCAGATGCAGGTGCTAATGCTGGTTCTGGTTCAAAATCAGGATTCGACAAAGGTTCTGCAGAAGACGTAGACTACGAAGTACACGACAACTAATGGTATTAATACATCCTGCACTTTGCAAAATGAATGGATGTACAAAGGTGCCTGCAATTTTTCACACAATGCAGGTACCTGATAATGTAAAAACTGCGTAACCGAAAAGGCTGGCAGCCACTGCATTGAGAGCGAAGCGATCACGCAGTGGATTGACAGATTTTCGGTGAGAGCAGTTTTTGGTATTTATAAAGATGTTTGTGTGAAAAATTGAAGGTAAATATGGCCAAACGTGATTATTACGAAGTGCTTGGTGTAGAAAAGGGCGCTTCACTTGATGACATTAAGAAAGGATACAGAAAGCTTGCTATTAAATATCATCCAGATAGAAATCCTGGTGATAAGGAAGCTGAAGAAAAATTCAAGGAAGCAACAGAGGCTTACGAAGTTCTTTCTGATGATCAGAAACGTCCTATCTATGATCAGTATGGCTTTGCTGGCCTTGATGGAATGGGCGCAGGTGGAGGTGCCGGCGGTTATTCTCATGCATACTCTGATTTCAGTGATATTTTCGGTAGCGGATTTGGCGATATTTTCGAAAACCTTTTTGGTGGCGGTGGCCGTTCAAGAAGTGGTTATGGACGTTCCAATGAACCTGGACAGGGTGCCTCTCTTCGTTATGATCTTGAAATTGATTTTAAAGATGCTGTTTATGGAACAAAGGCAGAAGTTCGTTTTTCTCATGAAGTAGCATGTTCTTCATGTAACGGATCTGGTTGTGCTCCTGGAGGAAGCAGAAAAACATGTTCTTACTGTAATGGTATGGGGCAGATTGGACGCAGTGCAGGGTTCTTTACCGTTCAACAGCCATGTCCTACTTGTTCGGGAACAGGTAAGACAATAGATAAGCCTTGTAAGAACTGTCGTGGTACAGGTATTGAACAGAAATCAAGTCGTGTAACGCTTACAATTCCTGCAGGTGTTGACGAAGGAAAACGTATTGTAATTCCTCATCAGGGTAATGCTGGGCGTAATGGTGGACCAAGCGGAGATTTAATTGTTGTTGTTCATATTAAAGATCATAAATTCTTTGAAAGAGATGATTATGACTTGTATTGTGCAGTTCCTGTTTCTATAAGTCAGGCTGCTTTGGGGGCAACAATTACAATCAAATCTCTTGATGACAGATCAATTGATGTTAAAGTTCCTGCTGGAACACAGAATGGAAAGATTCTTCGCATCAAAGGTGAAGGAATTAATTCCGCAAATGGCAGAAAAGGTGACTTATATATCAAACTTATGGTTCAGGTTCCTACAAAACTTACTCCAGCACAGAAAAAGATACTTGAATCTTATCTTGCTGAAGAAAAACCTAGTGATTCACCGGATCTGATACCATTATCAAATCTTTCCCGCTAAAATTCTTTTAAGCAGGGATAGTAAAGAGAAGCAGACTTCATAAAAGGGTCTGCTTTTTTTGTTTAAATCTGGGGAATGATTCATTTCCTCTCTAAATTTTTATTCACTTTTGCCGATACTGTGGTATAATTAGAATACTGTTTATCTCTTTTTTAATGGAGTCTTTATGCTAAAACAAAGAAAAAGATGGTTTGAAGTATTGGTATATGCAATTTCAACTATAGGGTTCATTGCTGTTTCTTACTTCCTCATTCTTCAGATCACCAAAGAAATTAAAATTATTCCGTTCTGCTTACTTGAATTTTCAGTTCTTATGTTCTTCTTGATTGCCAGTTCTTCGATAATCAAGGCGGTAACAAAAGCAATGGAAGAAAAGGTTCTTAAAAAAGAGGAAACAAAGTACCTTCAGCTTTTTATTGACAGCCTTCGTTTCTGTTATACACTTGAAGATTTTTATGAAATCATTCAGCGTATTCTCGAACAGAAAGCTGACTGTTCAGTTCTGTATATGGATAGCGAAAAAGAATACGTTCTTTATAACAGTCCTAACAGAATTACAAATGATAAAGATGTTCTTCGCACTTTAATGAATAACTTTCCGGCAACATGGCCAGATGGTTTTGACTTTGTCGGTGATAAGCTTGGTATTACATCAAGATACAAGAAAGCCCGCGGATTTGTAATTTCACATGAAAAATTCCACTTCTTTGTACTCTGTCGTTATACAAGATTTTTTGATACAGGAATTTATAATACCCTTGTTGAAGAATTTTACCGTTTTAGAAAGCGTACACAGACAATTGCATCTTTGTCAGAAATTGCAGGTCTTTCTAAAGAATGGGAACAGCTTGCAGAAACACAGCGCCTCTTCTTACCTGAAGTGATGCCTGATACAAAACGCTTAAAGATTGCTGCATACTTTAGACCATTGGTAAACGTATCTGGTGACTATTATACAGCACTTCCTATTGATGAACATAAAACACTTTTGATGCTTGGAGATGTATCTGGTAAAGGTCTTCCTGCTGCCCTTATTATGGGTTTGGTAATGAATACTGTTAAAATTATTGAAGATAAAGAAGATCTTATAGGTATTGTTCGTGCCATTGATAAAGCTATCAAGGGAATGAAACTTCAGGATAAATATACTGTATTGTTTATTTCTGTAGTTGACACTCAGAAAATGACAATTCGTTATGTCAATGCTTCAATGTCAGATCCTTTGATTGTAACACGAGCTCCTGATGGATATACAATTAAACCGCTTTCTTCAAACTGTGGTGTAGTTGGAATTATTGATATTGATGATATTCGAATCGATGAACAGAGACTGTTCCGTGATGACTTAATCCTGTTCGCATCTGATGGTGTTTCAGAAGTAATGAACGACGAAGGTGTGGAACTTGGTGATACTGATCTCTATACTGAAACAATCAAGAATAGTGCTGCTAAGCAGCCTCAGGAATTTATTGATGACATTGTAAACTTGATTTTTGATTACAAGGGAAATAATAAACTTCATGATGATATTACTATGATGGTAACAAAGGTGGTAAGCTAATGATTTTTATTGTACTTAATGCACTTTTAGCTGGATTCTTAATTTACGCATCTGTTAACGTTAATACTAAAAACCAGGGTACTGGCAGTAGTATGGTTGGAATTATGATGCTGGATGCCGTATCAACTCTGATGTTGTTATTCGCACTTATATCGATTAAGTTCGATGGTCCGGAAACAATTACAAATATTCTCCATCATCTTGTTATATTTCTGGTAGCTGCAATCTTTATTGAAATTTCCCTTATGTTTATTAAGGTCTCAAAAAAGAGTGGAAATGCAGTTGATATCATTGTAAGAATTATACTTCTTCTTGCTGCAGGATATATTTCATTTGCAAAAATGAAAATTAAAAATGCAGCAACATTTGATGTAATTTCATCTCGGATTTTTACTGGAACACTCGGAACTCAGTTTCCGATTGAATGGCATGAACTTTTCGTAGTTCTGTTTATTTTTGTTATCCCATTGTTCTCTCTTTTAATCATGTTATTAAATGGAGAAAACTCTAATTCCCGTGTAACAATTCAGAGAACTGTTCTTTGTTTTGGAACATTGTTGTTTGGCTGGGCAGGTCTTTTGTTGATTTTCTACATTTCAGCAATTATGCCAATGGCTAAATCATTGTTCATGTATATGCTTGCTGTGATGTCTGTAATGCTTTCAATCAGTATTTCCTATGAAAAGATATTTGACGGTTCAAAGCTGTTTTCAAGTATCCTTTCTATGTTTATAAAATATCTGCTTCCTGCAGTGCTTGGTGCTTTTATCTATGTATGGCTTGCACCTATGGCAGTAACAAAACTTCCTTTATTTGTTTTGCTGGTATCTGTTTCTGTATTTGCACTTATGCTTATTGGACGCTATGTAAGTTCAGGTCTTGCAAAACTTATTAAGTATCGGTCAAGTCAATATGATGCTGACTTTGAACAGGCACTTGCATCTATTAATTACGAAAGCGAACTTTCGAATATTGCACAGGAATTTTTTAAAGCATTCCAGGATAATCTCCAGACAGGTTCAATGACAGTAACTATCGATTCTGGTAGTGATGAATATACAACAGCATATAACTCTGAGGGAAAAACACACGTAATTCCTAAGAATCAAAAAGTTCGTGACCTGTTATTAAAGAATGAAAACTTCATTATTTTTAGAAGTGAAGTTGAAACAAATTATCTTCTTCAGCCAATTCAGGAAGAACTTGAAAATATTTTTGAAGAAACAGAATCAGAAGTATTAATTATTCTCCACGAAGGAAATTATATTCTTGGTCATCTTTTCCTTGGGGAAAAACGAACCGGAGGTGCTTATGATGATTATGATAAGCAGATGTTTGATAAGTTCTATTCTTACTTCTTCGTATTCGGTTATTACATGAAGAATATTGCTAATGCTTCAGTTGTTGGTACTGTTAACCGCGAAATCCGCATGTCGTCTCAGATTATTACATCGATTCAGGAGAACATGGATTATATCAAAAATCCAAAAATTGATGTTGGATATCTTATGGTTCCAGCTCATAATATTGGTGGTGAATTTGTTGATATGATTCGCCTTAATGATACAAGCCATATTATGGTAGTCGGTTCATTGAGCGGTAAAGGTATTTCTGCTTCTATGAGTATGGTCATTCTTAAGTCCATTATTCGTACATTCCTTGCAGATACTCATGATTTTAAGGAATTGATTCAGAAAGTTAATGCATTCATTCGTGCAAATCTTCCAAAGGGAACTTTCTTTAGTGGAATTTTCTGTCTTATAGATTTTGAAAATGATACTATGTATTACATTAACTGTGGTATTCCAACAATGCTCATGTATTCAAAGACATATAACAATGTTATTGAAATTCAGGGTAAGGGATATGTTCTTGGATTTGTTAAGGATGTTTCGCCTCTTGTTAAGGTTAAGCAGGTTAAACTTACGCCGGGAGATATGCTTGCAGTTTCTACAAATGGTTTGATTAATTCTCACTCACTTCGTGGTGATACATTTGGTAAGGAAAGAATTAAACAGGCATTGATGGATAACTATACATATCCTTCTGCTCGTATCGCTAGATTTACATTTGATAATCTTCAGCGTTTTATGTCAAAGGAGCTTGAAGATGATATCACAATGGTTGTAATTAGATATTTTGGTAAAGATTCTTCTATGTACATGACTGATGAAGATTCTGCACAGGAACGTCTTGTTGACCATACTGATTCTTTTGATGCAGATGCTTTACTTGCCGATGCAATGAATGATGATTCTAGTGCAGCTGGTGAAAGTGTAGTAACAGCTTCCTCTGATGAAATAATTGATCCTGAAGTTGAAGTTTCAAAGCAGACAGAAGAAATCCCTGGAGCTGAAGATATTCCTGTAGATGAGATTGTTGATGAAAATAAAGAAACTGACAGGATTATCGAAGATACAGCTGATTTTAATATTTCAGATGTTTTTGATGAAGATATGTTTAATGCCGATTTTTCTAATCCAAATGATGGAATCAGCATTGATGATATTGTTGATCCAGATTCCTTTGAAGAACTAGAAGAAAAATAGGGAGTAGTAGAAAATGGAACAATTAACAATTACTGAAAAAAGCGGTGCAAACTATGCTCTTTATGAACTTATTGGAGCATGTAATTCATATACAATCGGTGATCTCCAGACAAAGATTTTTGAAAATATAAAATCGACAAATGTTGTTCTTGATTTATCACAGGTAACAACAATGGATTCCACAGGAATGGGAATGCTTTTTGCCTGCTTTAATAAAGGTCTTGATACTGGATTTAAATTATACCTTATGAATATGTCTTTTGCTGTTATTAATACAGTAAAGGAAACGGGATTTCTTGAAGCCTTTAATGTAATCACTTCAGTAACAGAAGTTCAGTAATTACAGCTAAGTAATAATTAAATTAGGGTTCTCACTTGAAATGAGGACCTTTTTTTTGCTATTATAACATATGGCTGTAGTCAAAGTATTATTGCAATTTTTAGGTGCTCTTGCATTCCTCCTTTATGGAATGAAACTTATGTCCGACGGTGTTCAAAAAAGTACCGGCGAGAAGCTACAGCGCGCATTAAGTGTGATGACTGGTAACAGGATCGTTGCTCTTATAACTGGTATGGTCGTAACAATGATCATTCAGTCATCAGGTGCAACAACGGTAATGGTTGTTACATTTGTAAATGCAGGTCTTCTTTCTTTAGTTCAGTCTGTGGGTGTTATTTTTGGTGCCAATATTGGTACAACAATTACAGCCTGGATTGTTTCCCTTTCTACATTTGATTTTAAAATTGCTGCTTTTGCAATTCCTATTTTTGGTCTTGGTTACGTTTTTACACTTGCAAAAAAGTCTACATATCGAAATGTAGGTGAAGCATTGATGGGATTTGGAATGCTTTTTATTGGTCTCGACTGGCTGCAGAAAGCAATTCCTACTGATCCTGCAAAAATGATGTGGCTTACAAATATACAGGGATGGGGTCCGGTTTCTATTCTTATCGGATTCATAATTGGTATATTGATTACAGCAGCTTTACATTCTTCAAGTGCCTTTTCCGGAATTGTAATTTCACTTGCGTATAATAATGCAATCAGTTGGGAATTTGCTGCAGCTCTTACTTTAGGAAGTAACATTGGTTCTACAATTGATGCTATTCTTGCTGCTATTGGTCAGAGTGCTGATTCAAAACGTTCCGCATTAATCCACGTTATGTTCAATGTGTTTGGGACCGTTATTGCCTTGATATTCTTTGGACCATTCCTAAATCTTGTAACAATGTTAACTCCGGGACATGCAAATTCAAATATTGCTATCCGAATTTCAATGCTCCACACAGTTTTTAAAACATTATCAACTGTAGTACTTCTTCCTTTACAGACACCAATAGTAAAACTTTCGCGAATGCTTATTAAGGATGATGAAGTCGGAGATTCTAATACATACAAGCTTGAATTTGTTGAAACAATTGGTAAAGAAAATAGTGCAGCGTATATTATTCGTGCAGAAAAAGCAATTGCGGATATGACTGATGTTGTGACAGGAATGTTTGACAGAATCCAGATTGGTCTTACTAGTCGTGATCAGAGTTTTATTGATAATCATGCTGATGAAAGTGAAAAAGAAGAAGTCTATTGTGATCAAATGCACGAGCAGATAACACATTATTTAGTAAAATGTGAAAGTCTTCATATTACGGAAAAACAGTTGAATCACATCTCATCTATGATTCAGATTGTTGAAGATCTTGAAAGTATGTCTGACAACTGTTATGCCACAGTAATGCTTATTTCAAAAAGTATTTCAAAAAATATGAAGTATCAGCAGGATGATCTTGATAAAATGATTCCTTATGTTGAACTTGCGCGTCAATTCCTTCAGTTTATTAGAATAAATATCAATAAAGAACTTGATGATGATAAACTTTCTCTTGCCAGAGAGCTTGAAGATCAGATTGATCTGTTTAGAAAGAATCTTAAAAAACTTGCCAGAAAACGTCTTGAAGGCGGGGCAGATGTTAAAGCCGAACTTTTATATATCGATCTTGTACGCCAGATTGAAAAAATCGGAGACAACTGTTTCAGTATTTCAGAAAGCTTACGAGCGCTTTAACCATATTCCAGATACTACTTATTAGTTCTTAAAATCTCAGGTATCACTAAGTTATTCAACCAGCATAGACACTAATAATGCAGGCTAAAAAAAAAGGAACCAAGCGAAAGCAAGGTTCCTGTATGGCATTTAATTATTTAACAACCAGGTTAACAAGTTTATCTTTTACGATAATACATTTAACGATTTCAAAACCGTCAGTAAACTTCTTAACTCCGTCACGAGCCAATGCTGTTTCTTTTAGAACATCATCGCTGGTACCAGGAGCTGCTTCGAATGTATCACGTTTTTTCCCGTTAACCATAACAACGATTGTCTTCATATCATCTTTTGTATGTTCTTCGTTGAATGTTGGCCACTGAACGTAAGCGATAGATTCTTTGTTTCCAAGTTTTTCCCAGAGCTCTTCACCAAGGTGAGGAGCGTAAGGAGAAAGAACTTTTACAAAGTCAGACCACATTGCTTTTGGAACTTCTGGAAGCTTTGAAACTTCATTGATGAAAATCATCATCTGGCTGATTGCTGTGTTGAAGTTCAAAGTGGCTGTATCCTCTGTTACTTTTTTAATTGTCTGAGCAAATGTTTTGCGTGCAGAAATCAATGCTTTGTCTTCAAGCTTTCCTGAAATATCAATGTCTGCCATTGGTTTTTCTGAAACTGCCCAGACTTTTTCAAGGAAGCGGTGAATACCGACGATTCCCTGTGTTGCCCAAGGTTTAGACATTGTAAGAGGTCCCATGAACATTTCGTACATACGAACTGAGTCAGCACCGTATGCTTTGATTTCGTCATCAGGATTTACAACGTTCTTAAGAGACTTAGACATCTTTGCTACAATCTGTTCAAGTTCTTCACCTGTAGCTTTTTCATAGTGCTTACCGTCTTTTTCTTCTACTTCATCAACTGGAACTAAAGTCTTGTTCTTTCTCTGGAATGCAAATGAAGTAATCATTCCCTGGTTAATAAGACGCTGGAATGGTTCTTTTGTAGAAACAACACCGCAATCGTAAAGAACTTTGTGCCAGAAGCGAGCATAGAGTAAGTGAAGAACGGCATGCTCAGCACCACCAATGTAAAGGTCTACAGGCATCCAGTATTTTTCTGCCTTTTCAGAACAGAATTTATCGTTATTTTTTGGATCAAGGTAGCGAAGGTAATACCAGCACGAACCGCCCCACTGTGGCATTGTATTTGTTTCGCGCTTAGCAGCTTTTCCACATTTTGGACATTTGCAATTTACCCATGAATCAATTGCCGCAAGTGGAGATTCACCAGTACCTGTTGGCTGGTAAGTTTTTACTTCTGGTAATGTAAGTGGTAATTCTTCTTCTGGAACTGGAACTGTTCCACAGTCTGGACAGTGTACCAAAGGAATTGGTTCACCCCAATAGCGCTGACGGCTAAAGACCCAGTCCCGAAGCTTATAGTTGATTGCTTTGCGTCCGATTTTCTTCTCTTCTAAGAATTCCAGCATTTTTGCAATGGCATCTTTTTTGTTTAAGCCATCAAGGAATTCAGAATTAACATGGATTCCATCCTGTGTCCAAGCCTGTTTCTGAACATCAACCTCAGACTTTAATACTTCGATGATAGGAAGGTTGAATTTTTTAGCAAATTCCCAGTCTCGGTCATCGTGAGCAGGAACGGCCATAATAGCACCAGTACCGTAAGAAATAAGTACATAGTCTGCAATCCAGATTGGAATTAATTTTCCGTTTACAGGGTTTATTGCATAGCTTCCAGAGAAAACACCAGTTTTGTCTTTTGCCAGATCTGTTCGTTCAAGATCAGATTTTTTTGCAGCTTCTTGCTGGTAAGCTTTAACGGCTGCTTTCTGTTCATCTGTTGTGATTGCATCGATGATTTTGTGTTCTGGTGAAACAACCATGTAAGTTGCACCGAAAAGTGTATCACAGCGTGTTGTATAAACTGTAAGATTTTTGTCAGTTGGTTTTCCGTCTTTGTCTGCAACAGTAAATGTAACTTCGGCACCTGTAGATTTTCCAATCCAGTTGTGCTGCATAGCTTTTACGCTTTCAGGCCAGTCAAGACCTTCAAGGTCAGCGTCCAGGCGGTCAGCGTAGTCTGTAATTTTTAAAATCCACTGACGGATAGTTTTATGAGTAACCTGTGAACCACAACGGTCACATTTTCCTTCTTTTACTTCTTCGTTTGCAAGTCCTGTAAGACAGCTTGGACACCAGTTAATTGGAGTTTCTGCTTCGTAAGCCAAGCCCTTTTTGTAGAGCTGTAAGAAAATCCACTGAGTCCATTTATAATAATCAGGCTCACATGTACTTACACAGCGGTCCCAGTCATAAGAAAAACCGAGAGATTTAATCTGCTGAGTAAAGTGCTCGATATTTGCGTTAGTTGTTGTTTTTGGGTGAGTTCCTGTTTTGATTGCATAGTTTTCAGCAGGAAGACCGAATGCGTCATATCCCATTGGATGGAGTACATTGTAGCCATTCATGCGGAGGTAGCGGCAGTAAATATCTGTAGCTGTGTAGCCTTCTGGATGTCCTACATGGAGTCCAGCTGCTGAAGGATAAGGGAACATATCAAGAACGTACATTCTCTTTTCTTTTGGAAATTTTTCGTCTTCTGTTACTTTGAATGTTTTGTGTTCATCCCAGTATTTCTGCCATTTTGGTTCAATGGATTCAAATGGATACTTAGACATAGTGTCTGCTCCTTTTTGTAATATATTAATAGATAATTCTTTGAATGTTATTTCTACTATTATATAAAAAAGTGTAGGGAATGTTAAGAAGGTAGGGTCAGGGTGTAAATGAAATAGATATTAAAGGAACTGCTTTTGTAAATGGTAATACTAAAGGTTCTGAAAGTGAAATTACTTTAAAGTCAGATACGTTTCCTACCAAAGAGTAGGCTGCAACATACCAATAATGGCAGATCTGTACCTGGTAACAGGATTCGCTCCTTAGTTGAAAAAAAAATGAATAGCATTTACAATATAATAG
>JAHAZA010000030.1 GCA_018385415.1 Treponema sp.
CACCAGCAATATCGTAGCCAAAATGGGCAAAGGCGAAGATGTTTCTATGGAAAGCTTACGGAAAATCTGCATTGCCTTGGATTGCGAGATCGGGGATATTATGGAAGTGAATGCGGGTGAGGGAGAAAAAAAATGAGTGATATTTTTGAAATTCACGAAATGTCCGAGGAGGACATAAAGCACGAATACATCACGAAAGCCCTCGAATCAAAATGGGATGCAAAAAAAATCTCTATGGAAACAGAAATCTGGAAGGCTGTAAAAAAACGCAATCAAAATCTTCATATTTCAGCATCTCCTCTCAATGATTTTACAGACGGCAAAGTGAAAATCAAAGGAAACGTTCCAAGCCGCGACAAAGGAAAACGATGTGACTACATTCTGTGGTACAACAAGGGAACACCGCTTGCAATAGTTGAAGCAAAAGACAATAACCACTCATCTTCCTTTGGCTTACAGCAGGCTATCAGTTACGGAGTTTTGCTTGATGTTCCTTTCGTTTACACTTCCAATGGCTCAACTTTTTTTGAACACGATTTTACAACAGGCTTAGAAAAAGAAATCCCACTTTCAGATTTTCCTACCGCAGAAGAATTGATGAATCGCTGGCGTGGAGTAGATGCTGAAAAAATTGTAGAAGTTGAAAACAGAATGCTGTATTCCATTGACGGTAATACAAAAGTATATGATGTTCCTCTTTGTTTTGAAGAGAACCTTATGAACACACCTTTTTATTCTGGAGCAGATTGTTATCCACCACGTTATTATCAGCGTAATGCAGTAAACAGAACTCTTGAAGCAATTGCAAAACAACAGGCTCGTATTCTGATTGCAATGGCTACAGGAACTGGAAAAACTTATACCGCCTTCCAGATTGTATGGCGTTTGATTGAATCTGGAACTAAGAAAAAAGTTCTTTATCTGGCAGACAGAAATAATCTAGTGGACCAGTCTATTCAGCAGGACTTTAAACCTCTTGAAAAAGTAATCCATAAAATCAACTTTCAAAAAGAGGATAAATCTAAAATATCTGCTTATCAGGTTTACTTTGCCCTTTACCAACAGCTGGATTCCGCAAAGCGTCATGGCGAAGACGATGAAGAAACAGAAGAAGAAATTGAGTTTGAACTTTCAAAATATAAGGAATTCTTTACTCCTGATTTCTTTGATTTGATTATTGTAGATGAGTGCCATCGCGGTTCTGCAAAAGCTGACTCACGATGGCGTAAGATTCTTGAATATTTTAATGGTGCAACACAAATTGGTATGACTGCCACTCCAAAAGAAACTAAGTATGTTTCTAATATCGATTATTTTGGAGAACCTGTTTATTCATACAGTTTAAAACAGGGAATTGAAGACGGATTCCTTGCTCCGTTTAAAGTAATTAATGTTCATTCAAATATTGATGACGGCTGGAGACCTAAAAAAGGGCAGAAAGATATTCATGGTAATGAAATTGAAGACCGGGAATATAATCTTTCTGACTATGATTACAACATCATTATTCAAGACCGCATTGATGAAGTAGCAGCTGAAATTACAAAGTACCTTAAAGAAACTGACCGTATGTCAAAGACTATTGTATTCTGCCCAACAGAAGATGCAGCTGACAGAATGCGTGTTGCATTAAATAATTTGAATACAGATATGGTTCAGAAAGATAATCAGGGAAATGTAAAGGAACAATATGTAGTCCGCATTACAGGAAGTGACAAATATGGAAAAGAGAAACTTGATTATTTTATTTCTGTTTCACAGCCTTATCCTGTAATTGCAACAACTTCAAAACTTCTTTCAACAGGTTCGGATTGTAAGATGGTCAAACTTATTGTTATTGATGAACTTATCAATTCAATGACTGAGTTTAAGCAGATTATCGGCCGTGGTACACGACTTCGCTATGATGATGGAAAAACTCATTTTACAATTATGGATTTCCGTCGTGTGAGCCGCTTATTCGCTGATCCTGACTGGGATGGTGAAATTGAGCAGGATGAAGATTATGATCCAAATCCAGAATCTAAAACACAACCAGAGCCAAAAGACTCAGCTGATGATTCAGATGATGATGGAGATGGACCAAACACTTCAAAAGTTGTTCAAGTTGTAGGAAAAGGCAGAGTAAATATAAAAGTTCTACAACGTTTAGTTTCCATTTATGACACAGACGGAAAACTTTTGAAGCAGGAATCAATCGAAGATTACACAAAAGAAAGCATAATCGGAACTTACCAGACTTTGGAAAACTTTATTCAGACCTGGAATGGTGAACAAAAAAAAGAAATCATCCGCAATATGCTCAAAGAAAAAGGCATTGACCTTGAACTGATTAAGAAAGACCAGAACATGACTGATGTGGATGACTTTGATTTTATTTGTCATATTGCATTTAACCAAAAACCGCTAACAAGAAAAGAACGTGCTGAAAATGTAAAGAAACGTGACATCTTTGGAAAGTACGGTGAAGCAGCTCGTGAAGTAATCAATGCACTTTTAGATAAATATGCTGAACTTGGCATTTACGATATTGAATCAACAGAAATATTAAAGCAGAATCCATTTACTAAATATGGAAAACCAGCACGCATTGCTGCTTTGTTTGGTGGTAATGATAAATACAGGCAGGCGATTAGTGAATTGGAAGCAGAATTGTATAAAGTGGCATAAGGTTGTCACACGGATTTGCAAATTCCTACGGAATCTGCGATGGAAAAGGTGAAAAATAAAAAAAACAGTGTTTTACGTAGTAAAACACAAATCCGTGTGATAAAAAATAAATCTATCGGAGAATTAGTTATGTTACAATTTGAGGAACAAACTGAAAAAATTATAAATGCCTGTATGGAAGTTCATAATGAACTGAAAAATGGTTTTCTTGAACCAGTCTATCAGGAAGCTTTGGAATTGGAATTTCAAATGCAGGGTATTCCTTATGAACGCGAAAAAAAATTAAATATAATATATAAAGGAAAAACCTTGAAGAAAGAATATTTTGCAGATTTTTATTGTTATGACAATATAATAGTAGAATTAAAAGCTGTAACAAGGTTGGAAAATGAACATAAAGCACAGGTAATAAACTATCTAAAGGCTATGAATAAAGAAATAGGCTTATTAATCAATTTTGGTAAGTCATCCTTACAATGGGAACGAATTTCAATATTTGGACTTACAAAATAAAAGTGATTTCGTAGAAAATCACGAATCCGTGTGACAATAATGAGGATGTATAATGGGCGCAAAAGAACTGAAAGCTGCGATTTTGCAGGAGGCGGTGTCTGGAAAACTCGTACCGCAGATTGCAAGTGAAGGTAATGCACGGGATTTGCTTGAAGAAATAAAGAAAGAAAGATTATCACACGGATTTGCAAATTCCTACGGAATTTGCAGTGAGAAGGGTAAAAAATCTAAAAGCAGTGATTTACGTAGTAAATCACAAATCCGTGTGACGACGGAAATTACAGAAGATGAGATTCCGTTTGATATTCCAGAAAACTAGTGCTGGTGTAGATTGGGAGAAATTACAGAAATTACTATGGGACAATCGCCAGAAGGTATAAATGTTGGTGAAACTGTGCAAGGTATGGAATTTCATCAAGGAAAGATATTTTTCACTGATAAAATCATCGGAAAGTCAAATCAACAAACCTCTGAAATTACAAAGGTTGCAAAAGAAAATAGTATTTTGCTTTGTATGAGAGCACCTGTTGGAAAAATAAATATCACTGACCGTGAAATTTGTATTGGACGAGGATTAAGTTCTATTATTCCATTTTTTAATGTTGATACAATGTTTTTATATTATTTGCTTGAAACACTAGAATCTGATTTTAATAAAAAAGCAACAGGTTCAACATTCAAAGCAATTACAGGTGATATTGTCAAAAACCAAGCAATTCCCCTTCCGCCCCTTGCCGAACAAAAACGCATTGTTCGTGCTTTGGAAGCGATTCTGCCTGTTATAGACGAATATCGTAAAAAAGAAGAAGAACTTGCCAGACTTATTCTGAGTAGAAAAATAATATAAAAAAAAGAGGCGGCGTTAGCCGACTCGAATCCGTGTGACAATAATGAGGAGACCATAAATGAGCAACTTAAGTAGTTTTGTAAAACGCATTCGTGATGTTATGCGTAACGATGCCGGAATCAACGGTGATGCACAGAGAATTGAACAGATAGCCTGGATGCTATTTTTAAAGGTATATGATGCAAAGGAAGAGGACTGGGAATTTGAAGATGAAAAATATGAATCAATAATCCCGGAAGAACTTCGCTGGCGTAACTGGGCACATTCAGAAAATCAGGGCGATGGTCTTACCGGTGATAAACTCCTGAACTTTGTAAACAATAAGCTTTTCCCAACTCTCAAAAATCTTGAAATCTCACCTGACACACCAATTCGACAAAGTATTGTCCGCACCACTTTTGAAGATGCAAACAACTACATGAAAGACGGCGTTCTTCTCCGCCAAATTGTAAATATAATAGATGAGCTTGATTTTGGAAGCTACGAAGAAACTCACGCCTTTGGAGAAATCTACGAAACAATTCTTAAAGAACTCCAGAGTGCCGGAAGTGCCGGTGAATTCTATACACCACGTGCCGTCACTCAATTTATGGCAAAAATGATAAAGCCTCAGATTGGCGAAACAATGGCTGACTTTGCCTGCGGTACTGGTGGCTTCCTTTCAAGCTGGATAAAAGAACTTGAAGAAGTAAAAGACGCAAAGGGCAGCATTTCAAACGAAGAATCAGAAAAAATCTATAACTCAATTTATGCTGTGGAAAAAAAACAGTTTCCATACATGCTTTGTGTAACAAATATGCTTTTACATGGCCTGGACAGCCCGAAAGTTTATCACGGAAACTCACTTATTTATAAACTTTTGGACTACACCCAGAAAGATGCATTTGATGTAATTCTTATGAATCCACCTTATGGCGGAAGTGAAAAGGACGACATTAAACAAAACTTTCCGGCAGATTTGCGTTCGAGCGAAACTGCAGATTTATTTATGGCAGTCATCATGTACCGCCTTAAAAAAAATGGACGAGCAGCAGTAATTGTTCCTGATGGATTCTTGTTTGGAAACGACAATGCAAAAAACAATCTTAAGAAAAAGCTCCTTACAGATTTTAACCTTCATACAATTGTCCGCTTGCCTGGAAGTGTATTCAGTCCATATACAAGCATTACAACAAACATCCTTTTCTTTAATAATGAAGAGCCGACTGGAAAAACATGGTTTTACCGCGTAGATATTCCAGGCGACCGTAAGCACTTTAGCAAAACAAAGCCAATGGAATTAAAGCACTTTGACGACTGCATTGCCTGGTGGAATGACTGCAAGAAAATCACAGACGAAGAAGGAAATCCAAAAGCAAAATGCTACACAGCACAGGAACTCATTGATTCAAATTAAAATTTTGATGTCTGCGGTTATCCTCACGAAGAAGAAGAAATCTTGAGCGTTGCAGAAACAATCCAGAACTATGAAGAAAAGCGTTCAAAACTTAATTCCGACATAGACAGTCTTCTTTCACAGATTACAGAACTTCATCAGAAAGCGCAAAAAGGAGAGCTGTAATGGCAAAAATAATAAAAGACACAATTCATGCAAAAGGAATTGAAATCGG
>JAHAZA010000041.1 GCA_018385415.1 Treponema sp.
GGGAAGGGGTTATGAATTAGCACCTGAACTTGTTGATTATTACAGAACACTTTGGGAAGGATATGATGATTGGGTATTTAATCATTACAAAGCCTCAGAAGTTCTTGTGATTGACATTGATAAATATGATTATGTTAATAATGAAGAAGACGCTAAAGAAGTTCTTCAGATGATAGAAAATAAATTAAAAGAAATAAGAGGAGAGTAATTAATGAACGAGAGAGATTTTTTAGATTGGTGTAGAGATGAAATATGTAAATACACTAACAAACACCTAGACATAACAGATAATAAGAGAATCACAAAAGATGATGTCTTTGTAGTATGGTGCTGTAAGACACTTCAAAATAATAAAGCTCTATTAAGCACTACCTTATTGGACGGCATGTACTATGAATGTACCTATAATGGAGATAAGGAAGAAATGTATGTAGATGCTTATAAGAAATGGGATAACTATAGAGTATGTAAAAATAAACAATAGCTAGGAGGATAATTAATGAAAAAGGTATATTTAGCAAGTCCATTCTTTGATGACGCAGAACTTGAAAGAGTTGACAAGGTAAAAGAAATATTGGACTCAAAGGGGCTTGAGGTATTCAGTCCAAAAGAGCATCAAAATGAGCATCTTGAATTTGGTTCAATAGAATGGAGAAAGGCGACATTTGAGAATGATGTTAAACACATTGATTGGTGTGATGTTGTTGTCGCAATAATATGTAAGGGAAACTATGATGACTCAGGAACAGCTTGGGAATTAGGTTATGCTTATGCTACAAACAAGCCTGTTGTATTAGTGAATATTACAGGGGAAACAATTAATTTAATGATTGCTGACTCTATTCATGCTTTAATAACAAGTTATGATGAATTAAAGGAATATGATTTTGAAAAGATGGAAAAGAAACCGTATTTAAACTATGTTTGGTAATTTAGGAGGAATAATAATATGAGTAAAAAAATAATTTCATTAAGTGTTTTAGCTTCATTAGTTATTGGAGGATTTGCTGGATATATGGCAAAGCCTGATGTAGAATTAAAATTTTTAGAAGGAAATGCTGGGGCAATTCAATGGCTTGTTAACTCAGGAGAATCAGAAGCCCTTCAATATCAAGCCTATAATATGGCAACTGAAAGTTTAAAAATGAAAGTGAATAAGGAAACAGAAAAACCAAAAGCTGTTGTTCTTGATATTGATGAAACTGTATTAAATAACTTTGGTAGCGTCATAGGGGATTATTTAACAGGTGAAGGGTATTCAAAAGAAAGATTTACAGCATGGAGTTCAGAAGAAAGAGCAATACCAGTTGCTGGGGCTGATGAATTTTTAAAGACAGCAAAAGAACTTGGTGTGGAAGTATTCTATATTTCAAACAGATACTCTGAAGATTTAGAATATACAATCAATAACATGAATAAGTTAGGACTTCCAAATGCTGATGCTGAACATATTTTAGTAAAAACAGACTCTTCAAATAAGGCTGAAAGAATAGCAAAAGTTGAAGAAAACTATGAAATTGTAATGTTTGTGGGTGACAACTTAAATGATTTCCCAGAAGGATTTGACAAGAAAGCAAATTCTGAAAGAAAAGAAATGGTTTCTACTGTTGAAGATAAATTTGGAACTGATTATATAATTATCCCAAATCCAACATATGGTGATTGGGAAGGGGCAACATTCAATTACGATTATTCAAAGACAGATGCTCAAAAGATTGAAGATAGAAATAATGCTTTAAATGAAACATTAAATAAATAATATAAGGGGTTGGTTAATTCCAACCCTAACATTTGAAAGATAGTATTTAAAACGGGAGGAAAATGTATATGGAAAAAATATTTGCTGTAATTGGAATGGTTCTGTGTATTGGTATTACATACCTATTTTCAGACAAGAAGAAAGAAATTAATTGGGTAAGTGTTGGGTGTGCCTTCTTTGGTCAAGTGTTATTAGCATTAGCCTTAATTAAAACACCACTTTGGAAAGGTGTTGAATGGTTATCTGCTGGGGTTACTTGGTTATTAGGTCAGGCAAATGAAGGAATAAACTTTGTGTTTGGTGGGATTGCTCCTGATGGGTTTGTATTCTTTATCAATTCACTTCTTCCAATTGTATTCATTTCAGGCTTAATGGGGATTTTATTCCATTTTGGAATTATTCAGAAGTTTGTTGCTATTGTAGGAAAAACTGTTGCTAAAGTTCTTAGAGTTGATTCACTTGTTGCTGTGAATGGTATCACTAATATGTTTCTTGGTCAAAGTGATGCTTTATTTATTACAAAATCTTATCTTCCAAAAGCAAAAGATTCTGTAATATTTGCTACTTTAGTTGGAGGTATGACTTCAATCAGTTGTGCTGTTGTTGGATTGTATGCTTCTTATGGGGCATCAATGGAATGGATTCTTGTAAGTATGCCTTTAACTGTATGTAGTACATTTGCTCTAACTCAAATATTAATGCCAACAAAGTATGAAGCAGATATTGAAATTGATAATGGTGATAAAGGTGTCAACTTCATAGAAACTATGATGAATTATGCTACGGGTGGTTTTAAGGCTGTAATTGGAATCTCAGTTGCTTTAATGGTATTCCTTTCATTGGTTGCTATGATAAACAACTTCTTAGGACTATTCTTCCCAAGTGTTACTTTACAAAGCATTTTAGGGATTATATTCACACCACTTGCTTTCTTAATGGGTGTTCCAGCTGGTGAAGTTGGAATTGTATCTCAAATATTAGCAACAAAACTTGTAACAAATGAAGCTGTTGCTTTTGGACTTCCACAGTTTGCTATGTTAAGTGCTAACGCCAAAGCAATGATGACAACAGCCTTATGTGGTTTCGCTGGTATTGGAAGTATAGGAATTTTAATTGGTGGATACACAGCTGTTGCTCCAAATAAAGTTGGGGTTGTTGCTAAGCTAGGAATGAAGGCTTTATTAACAGCTACTGTGGTAAATATGTTAACTGGAGCGGTTGTTGGTTTAATGCTATAGAGAGATGGTTTATCCATCTCTCTTTTTTTTTGATTTTTTTAAAAAATTATGATATAATATATATATAGCAAGAGATACAGTTAATTGC
>JAHAZA010000031.1 GCA_018385415.1 Treponema sp.
TTTTTGTTTTCCCAGGCAGCAGGTGCATGAGGCAACTCACTTCCAGCAGCTTCCTGAGATTTGTAGAATGCCAGAGGGAAAGTTTCAGCAAGTCCCAAAACTTCACCAGTTGAACGCATTTCAGGTCCCAAAATCGGGTCAACTCCAGGGAATGTCGCAACCTGACGGTTGCTTCCCTAGTTTTGCATAGCAAAACTAGCAGTATATATTTGCGAGTTTACGAAGTAAACTCGGTAAGCACACTTGCGTGCGACCAACGCCCCGGTGAAAGGTAAATTGCTTGTGCAATTATTTATCCTACTCGCCCAGCTCACCAGATTTTCTAAAATATCACTTTGTTTCTTCCGCCATCTTCGCCATTTCGACTGCGTGCCTTTTCCATTCTTTCACCAACCACGCAGGGGCAATCGGTTTTGCATTACAGCCGTTCGACAATACCCATGCCTTGATTTTCAAAAACTGAGTAGAATCAAATTCAATTATCGTCTTGTCCTTACTTTCTGTAATGACTTGCGAATTTGCCCACACTTTTTCTTTAACAAGATGCCGTGCTTCACGATAGAATTCAATTTTGTAATGCTCAGATTTTTGGTGGAACACTGCTCCAAAATTACCATCTTTGCAATGTCTCTCAAATTCATAATCTTCTGGCAACTCAAAAACATTTTCCGTAACTATCACATTCCGCATACGCACTAAAGAAAAAATCCGTTCGGCATTCCGTAACTCATCAAAACCGAACAGATAGCAAACACCGTCATCAAGTACAAGTTGATATGGCCGTAATCTTCGTTGCTCGGTTTGCTTTCCCCAACGGTCAGTGTAGTCAAATTGCAAAATGTGACTTTTGTTCAGTGCGTCTTGAATCGTACTCCAAATCTCTTGATTCACGGCGGTTTCAACGGTCGGGGCGACGGCGATTCTGTTCAAGAGCGCAGTATTCTTTCCATTCATTGCGGAAGTTGAAAGCAAATCCAAAACAGAGCAAGCCTCGTCGTAAATAGGAGTGTTCTTGTAATGAGATAAAAGCACCTTTGCCGAGAGCAGAACACGCAAATCCTTTTCTGAAAGGTAATTCTGCATGGATGGCTCAAATGCTTTTGTGTAATAGTAGCCTTTGTGTGTAAAATCATATTCGATTGGTGCAAACATACGGTCTCGCATATAATCCAAGTCTCGGCTGATTGTTGCAATGCCAGATTCAAGTTCAAAGGCAAGCTGTTTTGTATTTGGATAGCATCCGCTTCTGATTTTGCGATGAATATGAGAAATCCGCTCCAACATTCTGTAAGTAATTTTTGTCTGTATACCCATGTTTACAGTATAGCACACAAGTCTATCATAACATGAGAGAGTGAAAAGAATTATTAAAGTTTACTGTTTTTTCTAATTCCACACTTCAATTTTTAAGCCGTTTATGCGTCCCAAATGCCGCTCGTTATTTGTAACGAGAACCGCATCATTTTCAAGAGCGGTCGCACCTATAAAAATATCATCGTCCTCAATAATATTTCCATCTTTTTTCAAATCAACGTAAATTTGAGCTGAGCGTTCGTACATATCAAAATCCATCAGCACTACTTCAAAATATGAATGGAGAATAATTTGCAATGCTTTCAACTTTGTTGTCGAGTTGGAAGCTATCAGCCCGCGTTTTAATTCGTAGTAGGTGACGACTGAAATGTATAACTCTGTGTCTTCACGGTCAATGAGTTCTTTCAATCTTAACTGCACGGAAACATTCTTCTGCAAAAGATAGCTGATGATGTTCGTGTCTAGGAAATATTTCATGCGAGTTCCACCGTCTTCAAGCGCAGATGCGTTTTCATTTCTTCCCCGAATGCCTTTGCCTCATCATCAGAAAGCAGATTAAAAAGTTCGTCCACTGCTTTTTTTTGCCGAGTTTTTCGAGCTGATTCCTCTTCTTCGTGGATTTCTTCCGCATGGTCTGCAAGATCTTGGAGAAATGCAAGTTGTTTCTTTTTCCGCTCTGCTGTTTCGTCCTGTGGCTCCGGGATGTCGATAAAAACTTTCTGCTGAGGCTTCAAATCCACAGGCTCAAGAGGTCTTACTGCTGTTCCGTCAAAATATCCTTCGATTGTCATAAGTTTCTCCTCTAAAAAGTCAAGAAAAAAGTTTCAGCTTTCGATTGACTTTTTAAGCCGTTTCGTAATGAAATGAGAAACGGCAATTAATAGGAAAGTTTTCAGAATGAAAACTTGTCAAGATAAAAACAGACGGCATTTTCGGCTGTTTTTATCAACACCTCCATTCCATAAAATCTATACCAAGTATACAGCATTTTCGCGGAATTTGCATTAAGTTTCCGCTTTAATGACACAGAAATGAGGAAATTTCAGCAATTTAGAAGCGGGCGAAATGTGCTTTGTCTATGTATTCACAGACAGTCAGTTTTGGCTGGAAGGCATGGACGGATTGAAATTGAATTACCGTTATGACAAAGACAACGACTGTATCATTTATAAGGACATTGACGGTTCTGAAGAGATTATCGAGATGAGCAAATTGAAAGAAGTTAAATAAGGAGAGTGTGGTTATGGCAACAATGGTTTCGTTTGACGGATATTCAGATAAATGGAAGCGTCATAACCGCGACTTTTGAAACGACGGATTGTGTGACAACCGCGACAACGCAACTTTCGGACGGAATACAGCGACCTAAAGCCACACCGTTCAAAAAAGTGGCGTATATCGCAAAAAGATAACTCAAGGAGGAAAACATGAAATCAATTCAGTGGATGTGTACAAAATGCGGTCAGAAACAAACTCGCACAGCAAGCACAGGGC
Source organism: Treponema sp. (assembly GCA_018385415.1). Lineage (GTDB taxonomy): Bacteria > Spirochaetota > Spirochaetia > Treponematales > Treponemataceae > Treponema_D. Next base: position 2,809 of record JAHAZA010000031.1, read on the forward strand.
GCCCAATGCCAGGAAGATGCTTCAGAAGCAAAACGGGCGGCCCGCATCGTTGGGTAAAGAATATGACAATCGCAAAATAAGGAAGGTTCAAAATGGCAGGATTAAACAAATGCGTTGGCTGTGGGCGCTCTATCACTGCAAACCAGAAATATGTAACAAAGCATGGAAAACTTTTTCATGAAACTTGTCTTGATATGTTTTTAGAATCGGACAAAGGCA
>JAHAZA010000042.1 GCA_018385415.1 Treponema sp.
TATTGTATATTCGTGATGTATTACAAAATCAACTGAAAATTTATAGCTTATCGTAATCCGGAAGCTTTCCTTCAACTCTTCCATCCCATTCTGCGCTCTTGCTGCGTTCCCGTTTTAGAAGTTCGTCCCATTCGGCTTTTGGTTCACAGTTCTTTTCGATTTCCAAAGCTGTGGTGTGAAGGCGACGTATACAGTCACTTTTATCTTTATATCCAAGCTTTGATTTTTCAATGCTTTCGTGGAGTACACGGATTGATTCATCAAAAATTTTTATCGGTACCGGGAACGGATGTCCGTCTTTACCACCATGGGCAAATGAAAAACGGGCAGGGTCTGTAAAGCGGCTTGGGGTTCCGTAGATTATTTCACTGACAAGGGTTAAGGATTGAAGTGTGCGTGGTCCAAGACCTGGAGTCAAAAGAAGGCTTTCAAAATCCTTTGGTTCTGATTCGTATGCTGTTGCAAGAACTGCACCGAGGCGTTTCAAGTTTACGTCTTCTGCACGAACATCGTGATGGGCTGGCATAACAATGCTGCGCTTTGGAACTACAATTTTATTGTCATCGTATTTTATTACATTTTTTATTTCTTTGATTACGCGGTCAGGATTTTCTTTTGAGAAATCAAGAATACGATCTCGTGTAGAACCTGCATCGCTTGCAGTAAGATTAAGGATCAGTCCTTCGTTTTCTCCGGTAACGCCTGTGTGTGGTGTATCGATAAATGACCGTAAGTTTTCTGAGCTCCAATGGTAACGGCGTGCAGTTTTCGTTTCTACATTCATTCCCTGCTGAACAACAGTCCAGTCGCCTTCGCTTGAAAGAATGAAGTTGTGCATGTAAAGCTGGAATCCGTCCTGCACTGCGGTTGAGTCTACCTTTGCTACAAGCTTACTTGAATTGATAAGCTTGTCACCATCCATTCCTGTTGCATCAGCAAGAAATCGTAATTCATCGGGAGTGCGGCGGCTGTACTTTCCACGGCCGCCACAGATGCAAAGCCCAAACTCCCGGGCGCGGGAATTGATACCTCGTTTAAGTGCATACATTACACTTGTTGTAATACCAGATGAGTGCCAGTCCATTCCCATGACGGCGCCCAGGCTTTGAAACCACAATGGATCTGACAATCGTACAAGCACTTCTTTTTTTCCGAAGTTTGCAATGAGAGATTCTACAATGAGGGTGCCCATCTGCATCATGCGGTCAGCAAGCCATTTTGGTACTGTTCCACCGTGAAGAGGAAGATCTGCGTGTCCGGTATTTTTAATCACCGCCGTACTCCTCATCTTCTTCTGCAACTTCAAGTGCTGCATTAGCAAGGTCAATTGTGTACTGACTTTCTGCTGCTTTCTGCCATGTGGTTCCAGATGCTCCAAGGGATTTCATTGCTTTTGCTTTTTTCTCATTCTCAATTTCAAGCAACGCTGAAGCTTCTTTTAATATGATACGAGATTGCTCAAGATTTACAGTGAGCAGTTCTGAAATCTCCTGATCTGTTGCAGCGCAGAGGTTTTCAAGAGAAATGTATTTTTTCAAAAGTGTTCCAGCTCGTTTTTCGCCGACACCTGTAATCTTTGCAAAAATATTCTGGGTATTGAATTTAGTTCTCAGCTTCTGGTTTTGTGTTGTTGCAAATCTATGGGTTTCATCACGGACGCGCTGCAGAAGTCTTAAGCCGTCACTTCTTCGTGGAAGATGAATTGGTTCATTTCTGTGAGGACGATACAGTTCCTCATCCTGCTTTGCAAGACCTACAATGGGAATATTAAGTCCAAGGCTTTTCAAAATTCCATCTACTGCATTTACCTGACCGATACCACCATCAATCATGATTAAATCAGGCAGTTCTGCGCCTTCATTTGCAAGGCGGGAATATCGGCGTGTTGCAGCTTCTCTCATGGAATTAAAGTCGTCGATATAACCATCAGTTGTTCTAAGACGGAAGTACCGGTAATTTTTCTTATCCGGATTTCCGTTGTAGAAACTGATGAGGGATGCCACCGGAAGCTTTCCGCCGATGTGGGCAATATCGAAACCTTCAATGCGTACAGGAAGTGTAGGTAAGTCCAGAACTTCCTGAAGCTCCTGCATGGCGGGGGTATCTCCACGTTCACGCATACGGCGGATAATGTCCTCGTGGGCATTCTGGATTGTCATTTCGATTGCGGCTTTGTGACGGTCTGCGTTTTCAATTGAATCGGTAACAAGAACAATATTTGTTTCTATATTAAATGTTTCTTTTATCCATTTTGTAATGAAGTCTAAGCCTTTCTGAGTCGGAACATAAATCGAAGGTGGAATGCTTTCTGCTTCGGTGTAATATGCGTTCATGAACTCTGGAAGAAGTTCATCGTCTTCATTCAGACTTGTAACACCATAATTGTCGCGGCCCGACATTTTTCCACCACGGATTTTAAGAACTGTAAAGCTTACAAGTTCACCTTCGCGGTAATGGGCAATGTAATCTCTGTCTTCCTGAGAGAAGTCTTCAACAACATTTGAATTCTGAAGTTTGACCAGCGCCTGAAGTCCGTCACGAAGTCGGGCTGCTTTTTCAAAGTTCATTTCCTTTGCAGCTTTCTTCATTTCTATAGTAAGTTTTTCAACTGTCTGGTCACCTTTTCCCTCAAGTAGGTTATTAATTTCGCCGAAAAATTCATTGTAGGACTCTTTCGAAATTTTTTCACAGCAGGGAGCTTTACAGCGGCCGATGTGATAGTACATACAAGGTGCATCACGCTTCTTGAATTTGCGGCATAGACGAATCGGATAGATTCGGTTGATTGCTTCGATGAAAGAATCAAGGGCGTTTACATCAGGGAACGGGCCGTAATAAGTTGAGCCGTCCTGAACAACATGGCGGGTTTTGAAAAGACGAGGAAATTCTTCTTTTGTAATTCTGATTACAGGATATGATTTTCCATCTTTCAAGGCAATGTTGTAACGTGGAGTGTACTGCTTGATTAAGTTGTTTTCCAGAAGGAAAGCTTCGTATTCATTTGCTGTTGTGATGTATTCGATTGATTCTGCGTGGGAAATTAAAAGACGTGTTTTTATGTCTTTGTTTCCTGAAAAATATGAGCTTAAACGATTTTTGAGACTTTTAGCTTTACCCACATAAATGACGGTTCCCTGAGGATTCCGCCACATATAAACACCACTTGAAGAGGGGGCTTTTAATGCGGTTTCGTGTAATTTTTGCCAAGCCGGATTATTTTTACTCATAGTATGAAAAATTTAAACTTCAATTCCTTAAAATCAATTAATAAAACAATACACATTTTACTCTGCCTTTGTCTAGTAGTTTTTGCCAGCTCTTTTGGTTTTGCAGAAGAAAAGGTTCTGGTCCTTGGTGGTGAAAAAGGCTGGCCATCTTTTTCTCTGAAAGAAAACATAACTTTTGGAAAAGGAAGATTTGGTTATACAAGCATCGAAGTTGCAAAGAATGCAAGAAAGGTAAGCGGAAATACTGATCTGCTTTTGAACTTTGAAGGTTCAATTGTTCGTGATGCTTCGGATAATTATACTGTAATCAAGAATGACATGCTCCCCATGGAAAATTCTGTAATGGGACATTTCTGCGGTTTAAGTCGTGGAAATGGAAATGGTATTACACTTAAAGGTAATCCCGGAACAATTTTTGGTACAGAAGGAAATCCAGGAACTTTTGCAATTGAATTCTGGATTAAACCTTCAATTGCAGAAAACGGTGAAATTATTTTTTTATGGCGTTCTTCAAGAACCATCAACAATTATGTAATGTATCAGATGATTCAGGCAACCTTTGTTAACAGCCGCATTAACTGGAGTTTTAGAAATATTTTTGATGGTTACACAAAAAATAATGGTGAGGTAAGTCTTACAAGCTATTCTACAATTGTTCCTGATAAATGGGCTCATCATGTTTTAATGTTTGATGAAGAAACAGGTCTTCTTGAATATCGCATTAACGGAAAAACTGAAGACATTAAATATCTTACAGTAAGTGGACACGAACGGGGAACAATTTATCAGCCTGTATTAGGAATCCCTGATGATATTACAATCTGTCCTTCATTTACAGGATCAATTGACGACTTCAGAATTCTTCATTCACTTCCAAGTGAAAATAAATCAGAAACCCTTTATGATAACGAAAGCCTACAGTCTCTTTCTCGTCAGAAATATGATCCATATAAAGTAACTGGCGGAAGATTTGAAACACAGCCAATTTATACAGTGCCTGGTGCAGTTGTGGAAAAAATTGAAACACTTCAAAATGTTCCTGCCCAGACAGAAATCAGATACTATATCAGAACTGGTGAAAATTTCTTTGACTGGACAGATACATATCCTGAGTGGAAGAGTGTTGTTCCAGGCAGCGAGATTAAAAATGTCACTGGAAAATATTTCCAGATTGCTGCTGAATTATATCCTGATGGAGATGGACAGAAATCACCATCAGTTTCAGAAATAAAGGTTACATACTATGAACCACCGCTTCCACTTGCGCCTGCAAAATTGAAGGCACAGGCAGGAGATGGTTATGTTGATCTTTCATGGGAATATTCCCTTGATGATACAACAGAAGGTTATTATGTTTATTACGGTACTCGTCCAGGTGAATATTTAGGAACTGACAGTTCTGACGGAACTTCTCCAATTAAAGTTGGTAATGTAAATTCCTTTAGAATAAACGGACTTAAAAACGGAGCAATTTATTATTTTGCTGTTGCTGCTTATTCAAAAATGGACAGAAGAATTGTAGGAAACTTTTCTGAAGAAGTTTACGCACGACCAAGAAAAGACAGATAGTAAGGCTTATAGGAGCATAAAATATGGCTGGAAATGATTTACTAAAAAGCCGCGCAGATGCTGCGGTATTATCAAGAGATTTTGCACTTGCTGCCAGATTATACAATTCACTTTTGCAGCAATCTCCAAATGATGTAGAGCTGCTTGAAAAATTGGGAAGCATTTATGTAAAAAGTGGAGATGATAAAAAAGCCCTTCCTTATTATACAAAAATAAACAGCATTAAACCAAAAGATTTCGATACATTAAACAGCCTGGGAGGAATTTATCGACGCCTTAAACAGTATGATAATTCCATTCTTGTATTGAAACAGGCGCTTGAATTAAATACAAAAGTTGATCAGGTAAACTATAATCTTGGTTTTACATACAAGTTTATGGGGAAATATGATGAAGCCGTTGATTGTTTTGAAAGTGTAATTCAGGCAAACCCAACAGATGTTCTGGCATACAACCATCTGGGATCTATCTATCAGAAGCGTGGAGAAAATCAGAAGGCCATTCAAACATTCCTTAAAGGCTTAAAGGTTGACCGCAATCATCCGATTCTTCATCTCAATCTTGCCAAAAGTTATGAACAGGAAGGTCAGGTTAAAAATGCAATGGCAGAATATGATGCAGCCCTTCGTTCAAAACCAGGTTGGCAGGATGCAATCAATGAGTATTCAAAGCTTCTTATCAGTCTTAATAAAACTAAAGAAGCAAAAGAATTAGTTTCTCAGGCACTTGCTGTAGATCCTCAGAATTCAAAAATGCATTCTACAATGGGAAAAATCTATGCATCACAAAGTGATTATGAAAGTTCAGCTGAAGAATATAAGAAAGCACTTGAATCAAATCCTGAAAGCAACAGAGCATTAATCGGAATGGCAGAAGCCCTTGAAGAAAACGGTGATGCACTTAAGGCAATTGAATATATTGAAAAAGCCGAAAAGAAGAATCCGGATGACAGAAGTATTCTTAAAAAATCTGCATCGATAAATCTCACTGCAAATCGTGTTGCAAGTGCCGGCGAAAAAATCAAAACACTCCTTAATCAGGATAGAGAAGATGTAGAAGCTCTTGATCTTGCAGGTCAGCTTTTTATTGTTAAAAATGATGATGTAAAAGCTTCAAATTTTTATAACCGTATTCATCAGCTGGATCCAAAATATATTCAGCATTGGCTTAAAGCTTCAAAACGCTATCGTCAGGTAGGAAAATTAGATAAAGCTGAAAGCAGTATCAAGCGATACATTCAGAGAAAACCTGATGATGCAAAGGCTTTAACAAATCTTGCATTAATCAATGAATCTCTAGGAAAAACAAGTGAGGCTCTTGCAAATTTCAAAAAGGCCTTGCAGCTTGATTCAAACAATGTAATTGCAAAACAGTCTCTGTTAAGAATTTCTGATATTATTACTGATATTGATGTTAACACTAATCTTGAAGATGATATTTCGGAGCCATTTGCAGTTACAGAACCAGAAATTGAAGATACTCAAGAAACAATACCTGCTGTAGAAGAAAAGGATGATTCACTTATTATAAATAAAATTGCTGAGGACACAGCCCTTGTTGATAATGAAGCTTCATCAACAGATTCAGATTTATGGAAATCTGAAAGCTGGGATTCTGATCAACTGGTTGAAGAAAACGATGATCCTTTTGCATTACTGGATGGAAATGATGAAAGTATTCTCACAGGCCCTGGAGCAACTCCTATTGAAGAGGATAATTCATTGCCTGAAGCTATTCCAGAAGATAATGTAAAAGATAATTCTTTAGACAGCCTTGCAGCTGCTGACAATCAGGGTGGAGCTATCGGTTCTGATGGTATGGAAGCTGATGATCTTTTCAGTGGAGTGGATGGTGATTTTGCTCCAGATTCAGGACTTGGTGAAGAAGATATTACTCCTTCAGGTATTGAAAATATTTCTCGCGATGACTCTGTATTTGACGATGGCCTTTCTGATATTGATGCACTTGATACATCTGATGCAATTCCAGGTTATCAAATGCCTGAATCATTGCAATTTGAAGAATTTGCAGAAGACCAGAAAATTCCTCATAAAGAAGAGTATAGAGAACCTCCTCGTTATATAATTCAACAGCCACCACAGAATTCAATTGATAAAGAAGAAGCTAAAGCCTTGATGGAATCAATGAAAAAAACACAGGCCGAAGCAGAAAAAGCTATGACTGCTGCAGAAAAAGCATGGATGGCTGCTAATTATGCTGCAGATGCGGCGCAGGCTGCCAGTGATTCTGAAAATTCCCTTACAGAGATGGCAACTGATGCAGTAATGCAGGCTGCTGAACAGGTTCGTATTCAGGCAGAAGAAATTGCAAAAGAAGCTACTGACAAAGCTCTTGCAGACAGAATGGATAAAATAGATTCAATTCTTCCACAGTTTGAAAAAATGCTTGAAGAGAATGACAAAGCACCGGATAAGAATGATGAACAGGTTCAGAAAGCACTTATGCTTTTCAAGAGTCTTCGTGCTTTGGGTGAAAGTCTTCAAGGTGATGCTTATACAAGCTTTATGCAAAGTGCAAACAGAATGAAGATGGATTATATTATTTCTCGTCTTTCTGGAAATGAAGGTCTTTTAAAAGTTTCCCAGAAGCTTCGTGATTCAGGTACTCTTGAAAATCTTGTGCGGGAAGAAGAAGTTCCTGTGACTTATAAAGGAAAACGTCTTGCATTTGATGTTCTACATAACATGACTAATATTTCACGAAATCTTGAAGATCAGAATATATCTATTGGACTTGAAAGAATAGTAGACAATATTCTTGCAAGAATGAACTAGCAAAAAAAAGGCAGCAACTGTAGTGCATCCAGATTATGGGATAACTTTACGGTTGCTGCCTTTTTTTTATTGATTATTAAAACCTACAATCGGATGATTCTTGAATTAGTAATGACTTCGTTACCTTCTTCTGTAATTAAGACATCATTTTCAAGTCTTACACCACCAAGATCCTTATCATATAAACCTGGTTCCAGTGTAACAATCATTCCCGGCAGAAATACACTGTCAGCTTCTGCACGCTGTCGTACAAAAGGATATTCATGAATCTGAAGTCCAATACCATGACCTAAACCATGTGGCATTGATCTTTTTCCTTTTGCAAATATTTCATCTACCTTTGCTGCAGCTGCACGAATTGTAATTCCTTTTTTATAATATTTAAGACCTTCTTTTGCAGCTTTTTCTACAAGGGCAATAAGTTCTTCCTGCTCTTTGCAAAGTTTTCCTTTTGCAACTGTCAAAGTTGTATCACTTGTGTAGCCTTTGTAGACAACTCCAAAGTCTAGGATTGAAAGACCTTCACCTGGCCATTGTCCAGCTGTGTAGTTTGGAAAACAATGAATGGCGAAACTTCTTGATGGTCCTGCAGCAAGTGTGTCAAAGCCTGTACGTTCACATCCGTATTTACGACATTCACTTTCAATAAAGAGAGCAACATCAGTTTCAGTTTTGATTTTACCTTTACGGATTCTCTGTTCAATACCATCGATTATTTTATCGCCGATTCTGGCTGCTTCTTTTGTGCATTCAATTTCATAACTGTCTTTAATTGCACGCATTGCAGTTGCAAAATCATGTGCAGAATCTTTACGGCATCGCACATCCCAGTCAGGAAGTGCGTCAACAAATTTTAAGAAATCAAGATATGAAGTATCAGGAGATACATCAACAACATTTTTTCCTTTGTCAGCCATTGTGGTTAAAACTGCTTTTACTGCACGGACTGTATTTCGTTCATAGCGAGTAAAAGGAATGATTTTATCAGCAAAAGCATTAAGCTCTGCAAGATTTATATCCCATGGAATAAGTACACAACTGGCATCGTTTTTTACAATGAGAATACCATCACTGACATGTCCGCAGAAATAACGAAGATTTGCATCACGATGGTCTTCATTATCAGAAAATACAACAGCTGTAATTTTATTTTCAACCATGAATGCAGCAAGATCGCTTCTTCGGCGTTCATAAATTTCTTTCATTTCTTCAGAAGTGAACTCTTTCATTTTTTTGATCCTCTCTTAAGGAATTTTCTAAGTACTGTAAAAAGCATTTCATCTTTTGATATAAAGAGAAGACCAACACCAATTACAGCGAAAATTCCTGCGCTAAATAAAATTGGAAGACCGTTACCGATGAACCTTCCTTTGTCTGCAAAATGGGCTGTAAATACAGGGTGAAGAAAATAAATCGGAATACTGGCAATAACAGAGAATAATACAATTTTCAAGCAGTAAATAAGTGTTGATTTTACAATTGCTTTTGTGTCTGTTGCTTTAAGATATTTGAGGAATATAAAAAGCAGAATTGTATTGATTACACTTGATAATGAAAGGGCAAGGGCAATTCCGGGACCTTTCCAGAAAATACAGAATACAAATGCAAAAATAATGTTTGCACCAAAAGAAATGATTCCTGCTAAAGTTGGAAGCTTTGTATTTCCCTGTGCATAAAATGCAGGAGAAATAATTCTGTTGACTGCAATAAAGAACAAGCCTGCAATATGGAAAATGAAAACACTTAATGTTTTTGCAACAGATTCGTCGTTAAACGCATTGCTTTTAAATACAAGTGAAATGATTTCGCGTCCTGTAATCAACGAATAGAAAGTAATCGGGATACAAACCATTGCAATGATTTTAATGGCGTTCAAAAGCATTTTGTTATATTCTTCCCACTGGGCTTTCTTTGCAAGTCCTGCCAGATCCGGGAGAATTACGGTTCCGATTGAAACAGCAAAAATTCCGAGAATCAGTTCCTGAAGGCGGAGGGAATACTGAAGGCTTGAAACAATTCCTTCGCCTGCGCGTCCTGCAAGGGCTGTTGAAACAAGATCATTAAGCTGGTAGGTAGCCATACCAATGATTGTTGGAATTATAAGTGCAATTACTTTTTTTGTTCCAGGATTTGTAAATGTTTTTTTAAGTGAAGTAAAACCAACTTTCCATCCGGTTTTGATTACAAATGGCAGCTGGAAAAATGCCTGGATTGTTCCACCTGTAATTACACCGATTGACATTGCACGGGCAGCAGCCTGTTCCTTATCAATGCCAGGAAAAACATTAAGCTTTGTAAGAATAATTGTTCCTGCAATAACACAAAGGTTAAAAAGAATAGGAGTAAAACCTGATGGAGAGAAAATGTTCATTGTATTCAACATTCCCTGAAAGAGAGCTGCAATTGAAATAACAATAAGGTATGGGAACATGATTCTTGTAAGAATTGCAGTTTCTGAAATACCGTTTACATCTGTTCCTTTATAAAAAATGCGGACAATAAATGGAGTAAGAATGATTCCAAGTACTACTACAATTGTTGTTAAAAAAGAAATAAGTGTAAAAGTTGCATTGAGAAACTGCTGGGTTTCCTGCTTGTTTTTGCCTTTAGGATCATCTTCAAGATAACCTTTAAATGTAGGAATAAAGGCAACAGAAATACTGTTTTCTGCAAAAAGTCGTCTTAGAAGGTTAGGAATGAGAAAGGCAATACCGAATGCATCTGCATAAGTACCTGTTCCTAAAAAGTGTGCTTTAGTAGCTTCACGGATTACACCTAAAATTCGTGAAAGTAAGGTTAAAAATGACAGTTTTATACCAGATTTGACAATATTTTTTTCTTTATTTTCTGTATTTTCCATATTATAATATAATTTATAGTTGTTTTCTATTTTAGGCAATGGTCAACAATGGAGGAATACTAATAGTGGCCCGAAAAAAATTGTTTCAATATGTCGGTGATACTCCGATTATCCCGATTTCAGCAAAAATTCTTGCAATTTTCATCGTTTTAATTCTGCTTTCGAACTTTATGACAAACCTTTTGTCCATAAATCTTTCTCAGAAACAGAAAAATGTTCTCACAAACCAGCTTCTTGTTAATCAACTTAAAGAAATGTACATTACAGCTGGAAATCAGTATCAGATTTATTCTTATTCGAAAAATAAAGATGAATGTCTTGAGGCTTTGAAAAAATCTGTTTCAAGTTCCTTTACACAGGATAACAGCTGTGCAATGGCTTTTGACCGAACCGGAAAGATTCTTTTCTTTTCCAGCAACAGGGCAGGAAGAACACTTGATCTTTTTAAGGATAAAGAAACTCTTGAAAAGCTTAATGCAGATTTTGATGCAGGTATTAATCAGGGATCTGTAACTTTTGACTTTGGTGACGGGGAATTTTTCGGCATCTACAAATATCACAATGACTGGAACTGTTATTTTGTACGTGCTGAATCTCGGGCAGATAACCAGCGGGAAATGTACACCGTTATCGGTATTACTGCTGCAATTATTCTTGCGTTGACCGTAGTGTTCGTATTCCTTGGAACATTCATGCTTAACAAAGTATTTGTTAATATTAAAGGAATTACAAAAAGCCTTTACGACATGCAGCAGAGACAGCAGCTTGAAGTTATCAATATTGATGATGCACCAAACGATGATATTACATATCTTGCTGCTTCATTTAATGCACTTTCAGTATCCGTAAACAACCTGCTTACAACATTCCAGAAATTTGTTTCAAAGGACGTTGTAAACAAAGCATATTCAAACCACGCAATTACTCTCGAAGGAAATCAGCGTGAACTTACAATGCTGTTCTCTGATATTAAAAGCTTTACTTACAGAACAGAAACTCTTGGAAACGATATTATTGACGTATTGAACGTTCACTATAACAAAGTAATTCATGCCGTACATCAGTCAAATGGTGTTGTTGGATCAATCATTGGTGATGCTATTCTTGCTGTATTTGGTACAGAAACATCTTCTGCAGAAAAATCAATTAAATCAATTGAATCAGCATGGGAAATTACAAATGTTACAGCTGAACTGCGCGAAAAGATGGCAGCCCGTCGTAAAGAAATTGAAAAGAAGAGAAGACTTACTGCTTCTGAATTAAGAGTTTACGAAGCTGTTCTTCTTGATATTGGTGTCGGAATCGACGGCGGTACAGTATTCTACGGAAACATTGGTTCTGATGAACATATGGCAAATACTGTAATTGGTGATAAGGTAAACTCTGCAAGCCGTCTTGAAGGCTTGACACGTGTTTATCATCTTCCTGTAATTGTTTCTGATTATATTAAAAAAGAAGCAGAAAGTATTTCTAAACGCTATAAGTTCTATGAAATTGATACAGTTCAGGTAAAAGGAAAAACTGAAGGTAAGAAAATTTATTACCCTATTGATACATTTGTTCAGGGGTCAGCTGCATTGTCTGAAAAATTTGAAATTTACGAAGGAGGTCTTAAGGCTTATTACAAAGGCGACTGGTCTAAGGCACGTAAAATGTTCAAGCAGGCAGATATGGAAGTTTGTGAAGTGTTCTTGGAAAGAATGGGACGTAAAAGTGCCCCTGCTAAATGGAGTGGAATATGGACAATGACAACAAAATAGATACATTTGATGATTCAAAACAGGAATCAAAAGAAGTAAGTCTCTTTCTTCAGGAGGAACTGATTCCTCTTAAAAAGAAGAAAACTTTAACCACATATAATCTTGAAAAGGAATATGCAAAAACAAAAAAGAACCGTAATTATTCAATCTGGATTATTATGGCAATTACAGTTGCTGCAGTTGTTCTTGCAACCTGGCTTACAATATCAGGATTGTCTGCAAAGAATAACAAGCTTCAGGTTTCACTGGAATCTTTTGAAGATTTGAATCTCCGAAATCTTTTCGATGCTCTTTCAAAAACTCAGGATTTGTATGAAAAAGCTGCAAAGGCTAAAGCAGAGCTTGAGGCTTCACTTGAATCACGCCTTACACAGGCAAAACGCAATAAGGATGTAGATTTTGCAAACCTTTCAAAAATGAAACTTGCAAGAAAACAACGTCTTGAAAAAGAAGCAGAAATCATTAAGAGATATAACTCCATTGTATTCCAGGCACATGAAGATCTTGATGAAAAATTAAAGGCTGCAGAACTGGAATTAAAACAGTATGAAGAACAGTTAAAAAGTTTCGATAGTGAAAATGTAGCAAAAGCACAGACCTGGGAAAAAGAAATGGACTCTCAGCGTCAGGTTCACGAAATTGAAACTTTAAGACTTACTGAAGAATACGAAAACCAGCTTGCTGAAATGAAAAAACAAATGACTGAAAATAACGAACGTAACTATCAGGAACGTCGTATGGCAGTTAATGATCTTACTACTCATTATGAAGCAAGAATTGCAAAGCTTGATCCTGCAATTAAGGATAACAAAGTAATAGCAGTTATAGAACGAGCTTCTGCTTTAGGACCAGGTGCTTCTATCAATGTTGAAGCAATAAATCAGAATGTTGCTGTTCGTGATGATGATTACACAGCTGAACTTAATGAAACAAAAAGAAAGTTTGATGACTTTTTGGTATTAAGCAATTATGCTCAGACAATTCCATATTCAAATGGAATGACAGGTGTTGTTGCTTCTGAACGCCAGATTGCCTATGATATGACTTATTCTATTGCAAGAACAGGTGCAGAACGAATCAGTAAATTAAAGTCAGAAAATATTCAGCTTTCTACACAACTTGATAATTCAAAAGCAGAAGCATCAAGACTTAAAAATTCACTTAATACATCTAATGGCCTTCTTGATAATTATGCTAAATCAGTAAAAGCTGATGGATTTATTCTCAGCTATTCACCGGGAAGTGCAGCAGTGATTTTTGTTGCTTCGTCAGTAAAAGCAAATGTTAAAAATGACGGAAGCTCAAAGGGAACTGTTTACGATGGACAGGGAACTGTCGTTGCAACTGGTTCTTTGTGGTTCAAAGACAGTGTTTATTATCTTACACTGGATGAAGAAATCGAAGAACTTCCTTACGGGGCAATTGTTAAAATTAAATAATCTGTTCTGGAATTAAAAACGGTAATACTTTAGTTAGTCCAGAACCAGTTCTTTGTTACGGATATAAATTAATTGTCCGTTTGCCAGAAAGGCTGTTTTATAGTTGTCAGGTTTAACCTGGACTGTAATGCAGCCTTTTTCTTTATATAAATCATTTAGAGGAATATAACTGTGCAGAATAACATTGTTTTCTTTTACCATCAGGTTTTTAATTTTTGATGGAAGAATTGAACTTGTTTCAAAATAGGGAACTGTAAATCTTGATGGCGGGTTAATAATACGGTCTGTTAATGTTTCTATGTCGGTATTAAAGGATGTTGTACATTTTTTTGTTGCAAGAGTATCATATTTAGAAAAGGCCACAATGTCTTTTTGCCTTAAGGTTTCCTCTAGTTTTTTCCAATTGAAATAACGTATAGAAACTCTTTTTTCATATGAATCATCCTTTAACAAGATTTTTGAAGCTGCTTCGCAAACCGCATAATTACACCATCCTGCATAGCCCTGATTGTCTTTAAAATCAAAGGGGTAAAGTAATCCTCCATAACAGAAAAATTCCGGTGCATCTGAATTATCAATTACAGGCTGCACTTTAATTACAGCAAGATTATCCTTTGGTAGTGTCAGATTTATAGAAGTATCCGTTTGGCTTTTCGTGAAGGTTGTAGATTTTCCATTTTCTATGACTGTTATTTTCCAATATAAAAGTGATGGATAAGTCGGAGAGGATGGCCAGTCTTCAAAGTTTACAGTTACATTATCTGTACGCAATAAAGAAAGGGGGGCCTCACAGGATTGGATAAACAGAAATGTAGTAATAAAGCAGATTGAAAATAAAAAAGGTATGAATATTTTTTTCATATAATATTCATACCTTTTGTTTTGGAAAAAAATCAGCAAAAAATTTATATAAAATAAATTATCTGTTTTTTGCAATTTCTGTCTGACATAACTGATCACAGACTTCATTATATTCAATGCCTGCGTGACCTTTTACCCAGTTCCAGCTTACATTAAGAGAACTGTTAAGTGCATCAAGCTTCTGCCACAGATCCTGATTTAATACAGGTTTTTTGGCTGCTGTACGCCATCCGTTTTTCTTCCAGTTTGTGATCCAGGAAGTAATCCCATTTTTTACATATTGACTGTCAGCGTAAACACTTACTGGTCTGTTATTGAAATCAGGTGTATTTGCCACAGTGCTAAGTGCAGAGATTGCAGCCATAAGCTCCATTCTGTTATTTGTAGTATTGTGTTCTCCGCCAGAAATGCGAAGATCTTTTCCATCAGCAAGGATTACTGCTCCCCAGCCTCCAGGGCCAGGATTACCAGAACAACCACCGTCTGTATAAATTACGATATCGTTTTCCATAACAGTGATTATAAACAAAAATCTGGCCCGTTGCTAGTTACCGGCAAGGCTGCGGCTATTCATTTACCAGTTTTACAAGCCAGTCCATCACGGTTTTATCGCCGTCGGAAAGCTTGTCTTCAAGTTCAACCCAGAAGTGCCAGCGCTGTTCATATTGCTTGTAATAAGAATTTTTGCACCACCGGCCGCAGAGCTTTCCGACAATTGACCCCTGCTCGAAGATTCCCTTATCGTTTTCAGAGACTGCAGAATAAAACTGAACTGGCAGTACAGAAACTAACTCTCTGAAAGTTATATTATAAAAGCCGCTGCCTGAGATTACCGCTCTAAAAAGCTGTGGCTCGGCACATGCAAGTTCCACAACAAACTTTGCTCCCTGTGAGAATCCGTATCCGATGATATTTGTTTTATCAATGCATTTATTTTTAATACAAATATTCTGAATTAACAGGCATGTTCCATGGGGATCGGTAAAATAGTTTATGCGTGAAAGAATTACAAGAACAGCAGCTCCTTCTGGATATATTTTATTTTGAAATTCTTCCGTAATGAATTTTCGTCCATACTTTACTAGGCTTGCACCTTTTTCGTCACTACCATGAAAAACTACAATGAGGGGGATCTTTGCGCTTTCATTCTTTCTGTCGTTTCTGTATTTTTCAGGGAGGTAAAGATAATATTCGTGGCCTGCGTAAGTTTTTTCGTAATGCCATTTTCCGTAGTCAGATTCGGTTTGAGAATAGTAATAGGCACCGTCAAAAGTCAGTTCCAGTGATTTACGGGTATAAAGGAAATTGCGAAGCAGAAAAAATCCTGCTGTAAGACAAAAAATAATGATAGAAAAAATAATGACTGCTTTCTTTTTCATAATAAAAGTGTACACCTGAATTCATTAATTGTAATGGGATAATTTTGATTTTTTATTTATATGGTGATTTTGATACAGGTGAATGTAAAAAATTCCGGTAAGTTTATTGGAAAAACTTTCAATGAGATGGTATAATTAATTCTCACAAAATCTGATAATGTGGAGCATCTTCGTGAAAAATTTAGCACCCTTTTTTATCTTAACAATATTCCTTTATATTTTTACAGCTTGTACAGATCCTTCTATAAGCGGAAACGCCTCTGTAGTAGTAGAATTTCCTTCTGATACCTCTTTACATATTCAGGATATGGAAGAAGATGTAACTCAAGCAGGAGAACTGATATGCACAGTTAGAACTCTTGGTGCTTATAAGAAATCTATTGCTAAAAAATACTTCAGTCTTTCAGAAATGAATAATGATTCAATTATACTTTCAGACTTAAGCTTTACAAATAATCTTGATGTCATTGTTGAAATTTCATGTAAGGATACAATCTGGTATTACGGAAGACTGTCAAACCTTGCAATAAGAGGTGGTAAAATAACCGCAAATATTAATCTTAAGAAAAATGATGGTAGCTATGTTCCGGATTATGGTGATGATGCTGGTTCGTCTTATGTTCCTCCTGCTGCCGGTGTTGGATTTGTGCTGGTAAATGCTAATGGTAATGTCACATTTAAGATGGGACGAGAAGGTGCTACATCAGGGGGGCTTACTGGAGAAAGTCCTGTTCACAATGTAAAATTAACAAGACGTTATTATGTTTGTGATCATGAGGTAACTCAGAAAGAATATGGTGATGTTATGGAAACTTTATATTCCGATGAAGTAAAAGATGTCCCAATTGAAATAACATATAAGAAGGCTATGGAATATTGTAACAGACGAAGCAGTTCTGAAGGACTTAATCCATGTTATTCTGTTAATGGAAGTACAGATTCTTCAACCTGGCCGACAAATGTTTTGGCTAGTACAATTGTCTGTGATATGGATTCAAACGGTTACCGTCTTCCTACAGAAGCAGAGTGGGAATATATGGCCCGCGGTGGATCAGATGTTGTTACTGACAAGATTTATGGTGGAACTTTGGATGAAACACAGATTGGTGATTATGCCTGGTATTCTGTTAACTCTGAAGGAAAGCTTCATGATGTTAAGCAGAAGAAGCCAAACGGATATGGATTGTATGATGTTTGTGGAAATGCTGCAGAATGGTGCTGGGGTGTACAGGTTGCATATTCCGGCGAAGATGTTACTGACCCTGTAACACAGCCTGATCATGGTTTTATTTCTGTTCGAGGTAGTTCGTATGAAAGTTCTGAACTTTGTGTAACACAGCGTGGTGGAGCTGCAGCAGCAGGAGTAGGAGCAGGAGGTATTTCTGAAGGCTTCCGCGTAGTTCGTTCACTTGTACCTGATTTGAAGAAAATCGAAATTGCTACTTTGCCATCAAAAACTGTTTATCGCTTGAATGAGTCCTTTGATAAGACAGGTATGATTGTAAAAGCATATTCTGCCGATGGTACAATTGAAGATGTAACAAATAAAATCTCAATTACAGGTTTTGATTCAACAGAGCTTAAATCTGAACTTCCTGTTAAAGCTTCTTATACAAAAAATGGTATTACAAAAGATGCTGTATTGAATCTTTCAATTGTAGAGACTATGAGCACTGGTAATTTTGATTATACCTCTGCTAAAATTGGCGATATAATTCTTGCTGACGGTTCAATTGCTTCTTATGCCGAATTTGACAGAACTACTATGAAGGCAGCGGCTGTTATTTTTAGGGAGGCTAGTGATACTCTGCCTGTATTAGGCGTTGGTCTGATTGAGTCTCAAGTATCTGCACGATGGAGTGTATCAGGAAGTGATGCTTATTCAACAACTGTTTCAAATATGATGAAAGATGCTTTGATTGATGGAAGTAAAGGCTGGAATCTTATGGTGTCTGCAACTAATAATGATCTTATTAATAATCCAAATTATTATAGTGCATGGTATTTCTGTAAAAACTATGGAACAAACAATAGTTTAATAACATTAAATGATAAGTGGTACTTTCCGACAGTTTCAGAAATGAAGGAATTTAAAAATACCTTTGCAACTGTTAACAGTTCGCTTACAAAAGTCAGTGGTACAGAATTGGGAAATGAATACTATAAGACTTGTAATCAAAACTCAGCCCAAAATTATATTGATATAATCAATCCTTCGACAGGGGCAATAAGTGACTGCAGTAAAAGTGAAGTGTCTAAATATACAGTCCGGGCAATCAGAGCATTTGGTCAGCCTAAACAGTGATCTAAAGATTCGCTTGGACTTCAGACTAAACTGGTTGTCGGAGGAATTTGTATATTACAGTGACCGTGAGTTTACCGAAGTTTATACAGTTTTAGATACATTGAATTAGCGAAATGCTTATATGAAACCTGGACAGAAAGGTTACCGTACTCCTACAAAAGCAAAATGGTGCTGATTAGAAAATTCTATGAATTTTGTTGTCAATTTCATAAATTTTTAATATCTTTATATCTAATCAGTAAACAATACCTCGTTTCTTCTATATAAATGAATTGGAACTGAGGCAATAATATAAGGAGCTATAAAACAATGGCAAAACAGTTGTTATTCAATGAAGAAGCACGCAAAAAATTACTTTCAGGTGCTGAACAGATCGCTAAGGCTGTAAAAGTTACTCTCGGACCTTGCGGCCGCATGGTAATGCTTGATAAAAAATATGGTGCACCTACAATTACAAAAGACGGTGTTTCAGTTGCAAAAGAAGTGGAACTTGCAGATCCATACGAAAACATGGGAGCACAGTTCGTTCGCGAAGTTGCAGCAAAGACAAACGATGATGCCGGAGACGGAACAACCACTTCAACAGTTCTCGCATACGCTCTCGTACGCGAAGGTTTCAAATCAGTTGCAGCAGGAATGACTCCTATCGGAATCAAACGCGGTATGGACAAAGCTGTTAAAGCTGCAATTGAAGAAATCAAAAAGAATTCAAAACCTGTAAAAGGAACTGACGATGTAACTCACATCGCTACAATTTCTGCAAACAACGATCCAGAAATCGGAAAAATGCTTGCTGATGCTATCGAAAAGGTAGGAAAAGACGGTGTTATCACAGTTGAAGAATCAAAGAACATGGATACAACTGTAGATACAGTAGAAGGTATGCAGTTTGACCGTGGATACATTTCATCATACTTTGTGAATGACCGTGACCGTATGGAATCAAACTTTGATGAACCATACATCTTGATTCACGATAAAAAGATTTCTTCTATGAAAGATCTTCTTCCTATTCTTGAAAAAGTTGCAAACGAAGGTCGTGCTTTGATCATCATCGCAGAAGATGTAGACGGCGAAGCTCTTACAACTCTCGTTCTCAATTCAATCCGTGGAACAATCAAAGTTTGTGCTGTTAAAGCACCAGGCTTTGGTGACAGAAGAAAGGATATGCTCCAGGATATCGCAATCCTTACAGGCGGACAGGTTGTTTCTGAAGAACTTGGACTTAAGCTTGAAACTGCTGACATTTCTATGCTTGGTAGCTGTAAATCAGTTAAGATTGACAAAGATAATACTACAATCGTTGGTGGAGCAGGCACAAAGAAGAGTATTTCAGAACGTGTTGGTGAAATCAAAGCACAGATCGAAAAAACAACTTCAACATATGATAAAGAACAGCTCCAGAAGCGTCTTGCAAAACTTGCAGGCGGAGTTGCTGTAATTAATGTAGGGGCAACTACAGAAACAGAAATGAAAGAAAAGAAGTTCCGCGTAGAAGATACAATTGCTGCTACAAAGGCTGCTCTCGAAGAAGGTATCGTTTCTGGTGGTGGACTTGCACTTATCGAAGCAACAAAAGCTCTCGAAAATATTCCTGCTGATCTTTCTGAAGATGAAAAGGTTGGTTACAAAATCGTTAAACGCGCTCTCGAAGAACCTATCCGTCAGATTGCTGACAACGCTGGTGTTGACGGAGCCGTTATTGCTGACAAAGCTAAGAAAGAAAAGAAAGGTGTTGGTTACAACGCTTATACTGGTGAATGGGTTAACATGATGGAAGCTGGTATCATCGATCCAGCTAAGGTTACTTGTTCAGCTCTCATGAATGCAGCTTCAATTGCAGCTACAATGCTTACAACAGAATGTGCAATCACAGACATCCCTGAACCAAAAGCACCAGCTGCTCCAGCTCCTGACATGGGTGGAATGTACTAAAACAACGGACGCATTTGCGCCGTGTTTTAGGTTATGCACACGACAGGAGCTTTGCTCCTGCGTGGCAAACCAATTTCAAGACCGACAGTCAGCTTCGCTGACTGCGCTTTAAATCGTAGGAGATGTAAAATGAGTATTTCACTGGCAATGGGAAGCCTAATAACACTGTTCCTCACTTTATTTGTTATTTTCCCGATGATCGGATTTCTGGTTGCAGGTCTTGTTATTAGTATTGTAAAAAGAAAAAAAGCAGGGATTATTGTATTTTCTGTTTTGAACGGACTTCTTTATTTAGCTGTACAGGTGACAGCTATTATTATTATTATAATTGGAGCAATGTCTTAATTATTTTTTTTATCTTAAAATTCCATTCCCCAAATTCCCTTTAAACAACCTCATCTTTCCACTATAATGTATTCATGGCTATTACATTAAATAACTCACAGATTAAACTTAGAATCGAAACTCCTGGAGAAAAATACCGCGGAAGCCGCTTTGACTGGAACGGTACAATTACTCAAATCTGGTATAAAGGCAAGAAAATGCTTGCCGGCGAAAAAATGTTGTTTCACAGAAATGACAGAATCTATGGTCGTGGACTTCATAACGAATTTGGAATCAAAAACTGCATCGGTTACGATGATATTCCTGTTGGGGAATATTTTCCTAAAATCGGAACCGGCTGGTTGAAGAAAGATGAAAAACCTTACTTCTTCTTTACTCAGTACAAGCTGGATGTTCTTGATTTTAGCTGGCAGAAAGTTTCTGACACAAAAGCTGTTTTCATGTGCGATTCAGGCATTCGTAACGGGTACGGCTATCGCTACACAAAGACAATCGAAATCATAGACAATACTTTCACTGTTTCTTACAACCTTGAAAATGTTGGTGAAAAAAAGATTTCTACAACTGAATATATCCACAACTTTCTTTTGCCTTCCGGTAAAAACATTGGTCCTCATCTTGAACTTTCCTTTAACTGGGAATATGACAAAGCTTCTCTTACAGAAAATGTTAAGACAGAAAATCTTATCGAATTTACTTCAAAGGGAATCAAATTTGAAAAGACTCCTGACGTGGAATACTTTTTGGGCAGTGTTTTTGAAGCACGTAAAGACAAGAAATTTTCTGAAAACGGCTCCTGGTGTGTTTCTGACAGTCAGAATGGGGTAGTAATGAGTGAAAGCGTTGACTTTGTTCCTTACCACACTGATGTCTGGGGACACAAGCAGTCGTTAAGTCCAGAGCTTTTCAAGTGGCTTGATGTGGAACCAGGAAGCTGCGCTAACTGGAATCGTACTTACAAATTTGAAAACTAATAGAACTGTGGCAATTGGAACGGACATTTTAAAAATTGCCACAGGTTGACCAATCAATATAAATAGAATAAAATTCACTTTAAATATGAAATTTGGTTTTCAATCTTCTAAATATGATAATTTGACTCTCGAACGGGAAATCCAGTTTGCGGATAACAATAAGGTCGATTTTTTTGATGTTTTCTTTGATGATTTCGTTCCTGCCGATATTGTGAATGTTCAGCTTCCTGAAATTTTTACAGTTCATCTTCCACAGGGATTTGCAAAGCGTGAAAAAGAATATCAAAAACCATATTTTGATTTCATCAATAAAAATAAACCTGCTACTGTTACAGTTCATTTTGCTGAGTTAACTATGGATTCTCTTGAATATATTTGTTCTCAGATTAATAGTGGAATTATTTGTATTGAAAATAGTATTCCTGACCGTAATGAATTTTCCGGCTTATCATATATTGATTTTATGGTTGAAGCTAACGCTTTTGCATTAGAAAAGGGAATTAAAATAGCTAGCACTTTTGACTGTGGTCACACAAAGCTTTGTGGCTATGATGCCGTTGAATATGCAAAGCAAATTCTTGAAAAGGGAATAGATGTTTATACTATTCATCTTCATGATAACGATGGCACTGGAGATCAGCATCGCCCTGCAGGTTCTTTGTATAACGGAATAAATTTTGGTGAAATTATTAATATTTTTAATAAAATGAACCATGATGTTTACGGTGTAATTGAACATTGGAACAATAATTATAACGCATTGGAATATCTGCGTAATCTTCAGAACTAAATAAGGGTGGGATTATGTCCGAAGAAAAAACTCTTGGTACATTTGACAGATTAGTCTCATCCATTTCTGATTCAGAAAGAAAAATTCTTCTTGATAAAATGCATTCTCTTGCAGGAGACCCAACAACACAGGAACTCCATTCTGAGAATAGAGAAGATAATGCAGAAATGATTTCTCTCGAGGATAAATTAAAAGAGGAATCTATTTTTTACAGATTTTTTCTGTGGCTTCGTTCTATTTTTACAAATACTTCAAAAGAAAATGTTTATAACCAGGATCAGATACAGGCTTTATTCAGAAAAGTTGATCATTCTTTTCCAGGTCTCATTGATTATAAAAACGGATATCTTTTAAGCATCTTCTATCAAAAATTAGGGGAATTAAAATTAGCCATTGAGTTTTTTAGACCATATCTGGAACTGGCTTATGAAAATCCTGGTGCCTTTTATGTTTTCTTAGGCTCCCTTATTTGTCCGGAAGTAACGATGGAAATGAATGCTCAGGTAGATCCATATTCACTTCCTTTATCAAGAGAAGTAACTGGAGAACTTCGATCTTCCTTTCTTCGAAAAATGGAAGAGATACTTAAAAGTATTCCATCTAATAAACGCTCGTATATGTATTCCTGTGTAACTTCGATTGAATGGTTCTACCAGTTGTCGAAGCTTCCTTTTGACAGATTTAAAAATTCTTTTGCTCAGGGAATTGTTGATTCTTACTGCTGTAAATTTGAAGTATGTTCAAGTGAACTTTCAAGCTTTGCAAGAATTTTATGCAATGGTAGTGGGGTTCCTGAAGAGGCAATTACATCTTTGTATCTTTTCTCTAAAAACAGCTTTGTTCCTATTGATTCTGAAGCCACTGATGATGATGGTAGAATGAAAGAATATATGAATAAAGCTGCAGCCAATATATCAATGATTCATATGTTTGTAAAAACAGTTCCAATGCGTCAGGTATGTCGTATTGCATTTAATAATATTCAGTGGTCTCCAGAAAATTTTAAAGGTGCTGAAGACTGGTTTGTAAGATATAAGGAACAATGGAAAAAATTGTTTGAACAGAAATGGGAATCATGGCTTCGTGATAAAAAGAAGGCAATGATAAATTCTCAGATGGCAAGAATGTTCCAGCTTGAAGATTTTCCAATGCTGCCTCACAGACCATGGGCTTCTATGTGGGAAGGAATCCCTTTCCACTTTGAATATACAACTGGATTTATTTTCTGGTTTATGGACAAAAAATATCCGGAAGCAATTCAGCCTCTTAAATTACTTTTACTTGAAGGTGTATTTGATAATAAAGATAACCGTCAGGAATTTGCTAATACTTTAAATGAGATTATGCAGGTAAGTAATGATATTCAGCAGTTTAATGATGATCTGTCTGGTATGGGGCAGGTAGGACTTGTATTTGATAAAATTGCTGCAAATCATTTGCGCACTTTACAGGCTCAGTCAAAGATTGAATCTACAATGCTTAATGTTGAGGCTACAAGTCAGAATATTAAAAAAAGCTTCTGTGCTGACTGCCGATCAATTACTAAAATTGTTGATGGTGCCTTGGGTGATAAGAATGATACACGTTATGATGGAGTATCAAATATTAATACATTGAAAGGTTTCGGAAATGATACTTTCAAGGTTGCTTTGAAAAAATCCAGAGATTTATTCTCTGCTGCTCTTGATATGATTAAAGAACTTGAACCAATCGATTTACCAGGGAATAAATAAAAAAATAAATTTATAAAGGATAAAAATTATGGCAGATGTTAAAACTGAATTTAGGAAAATTGTTGCGGATGCGCTTAATGCATTTATTAAAGAAAAAGATCCTAACTCTAGCGAAGTTGCAGCTGATTCTCTTTCAGTTCAGAATCCACCAAACCCAGAAATGGGTGATCTGGGAATCCCGATGTTTGTTTATGCAAAGGCACTGCGCATGGGACCTCCACAGATTTCAGCAGAAGTTGTAAAGAAAATCACAGATACTTCAATTGGAGAAATAATTGCAGTAGGCCCTTATGTAAATATTAAATTGAATAAAGCTGACGAAGGATTTTCAATTCTTACAAAAATTTCTCAGCAGAAAGAAAATTACGGAAGCCTTAATGCTGAAGGTAAAAAGCCGCTAGAAGGCCGTCGCGTAATGGTAGAGTTTTCTTCACCAAATACAAATAAACCACTTCACCTTGGTCATCTTAGAAACGATGCTCTCGGTGAATCAGTAAGCCGCATTCTTAAAGCTGCCGGTGCTGAAGTTTACAAAGTAGACCTTATCAATAACCGTGGTGTTCATATTTGTAAATCAATGCTTGCTTACAAACTGTTCCACGAAGAAAAAGGTGATACACCAGAAAAGCTTGGAATCAAAGGCGACCACTTTGTAGGTCAGTGCTATGTTGAATTTGACAAATGGTCAAAGGAACATCCGGAAGCTCAGGAGCAGGCAGAAGAAATGCTTGTAAAATGGGAAGCTGGCGATCCAGAAATCCGTAAGCTTTGGGAAATGATGAACGAATGGACACTTAATGGTGTTAAGGCAACTTATGACCGTACTGGTGTTTCATTTGATAAATACTATCTTGAAAGTGACACATACCTTAAAGGTAAAGACGAAATTCTTAAAGGTCTTGAAAAAGGTGTATTCTTTAAAGCAGATGACGGCTCTGTAAGAATTGATGTTACAGATGTTGTCGGTAAGGGAAAAGACGAAGACAATCACGAAAAAGTTCTTCTTCGTAAAGACGGAACTTCGGTATACATTACACAGGATATCGGAACTGCAATCAGCCGTCACGATGACTGGGCATTCAATCAGCTTGTATACGTTGTTGCTTCTGAACAGAATTATCACTTTAAGATTCTTTTCCACATCCTTAAAAAGCTTGGCTTTGACTGGGCAGAAAAATTGTTCCACTTAAGTTACGGACTTGTAAACCTTCCTTCAGGAAGAATGAAAAGCCGAGAAGGAACAATTGTTGATGCAGATGATCTTATTGATTCCCTTCGCGATGATGCACTTGCTGCAATTAAAGAACGTGGTCGTGATGAAGAAGTAGGGGATGCAAATGAGGTTGCAGAAAAAGTAGCCCTTGCTGCATTGCACTATTATCTTTTGCAGGCAACTCCAATTAAAGACATGCTTTTTAATCCTGCTGAAAGCCTTTCATTCAATGGGGATACAGGTCCATACCTTCAGTACATGGGTGCCCGCATTTCTTCAATTCTTGCAAAAGCAAAAGAAGCTGGCGTTAAAGTGAACTCAGATAAAGAATCTGTTTCACTTCTTACAGCTCCAGAAGAATGGGAATTGATCCGTGCCCTTGGTAACTTCCCTGAAGTAATTGCTAAAGCTGCAGAAAATCTTGATCCAAGCGGGGTGTGTTCATATCTTTATGACACTTCCAAACTTTTCAGCAAGTTCTATCAGCAGTGTTCAATTCTTAACTGTGAAGATGAAAAGCTTAAAGGTGCAAGATTGTACCTTGCAGAGTGTACACTTGTTGTATTAAAAAGAGCAATGGATCTTGTATTGGTTCAGTTTCTGGAGAAAATGTAGAACGCTTGTTCCTTGCTTGTAAGCTGTATATAAAAGACGCATGGGTAACCTGCGTCTTTTTTCATAAATGAAATCGTGTTATAATTATAGTATGTATATTATTCCAGATTTCAATAAACGCATTAAATTATTTTTCTATATACCTTTATGTTTTATTTTAACCGGAGTTTCCTGCAAGAAAGTTCCTTATATGACACTTGCTGAGATCGAAGCAAAAATTAATCTCAGCAGTGATGAAATGATCAAAAATACAGTTTCAAAACCTTACGATGGTTCTGAGTTTGTTGATGGTCGTGTAGGCGGGGAATGGAATACAACCCTTGATTCGGATCCAAAAACTTTTAATCATTTAATTGCAGAGCGTGATGGAACTTCAAATTCCATCATTGAGATGACTACTGACTGGCTTGCAGACTATGACAGTTTTTCAAGAAAGTGGAAGAGCCGAGCATGCAGTTTTGAAATTGAAGTAGATGAAGAGAAAGAAACTCTTACAGTTCACTGGACTATCAATGAAAATGCAGTATGGAGCTGGTTCGGTAAAGAAGAAACTGTACCGGTTACTTCTGATGACATTGTATGGTGGTATGATAATGTTGCTGGTAATCCTGACTTTCAGAGCTCTGCATATAACAGCCAGTTTGTTATAATGCCTGATGGACGGGAAGAAAGAATCAAGGCTGTCAAAATTGATGACAAGCATTTTGATTTTGTTTTTCCAAGAATTGTAGCTGATCCTATTCTTTCCTCGAATATGACTTTCTATCCATGCTGGCTTTACAAAGAAGCATTCGAAAAAAATGGAACGGAAGGAGTAAAAAATCTTTTCAGTGTAAACATTGATCCTAAAACTATTCCTTCAATGGGACATTATTACATTACTGAATACAGCCCAAGTCAGCGTCTTGTATTTACAAGAAATGATAAATACTGGAATAAAGATTCCAAGGGTAACAGTATTCCTTATCCTCAACAGACTGTTTATCAGATTGTAAGTGATCACAATACAAGTTATCTTCTTTTCAAACAGGGAAAGCTTGAAACTTATTCACCACAGCCTGAAAACTTAAGTGATGTAATTAACGGACAGGAGAAAAACTATACAGTATTTAATGCAGATGGATCTCTTGGTGCTATGTTATGGAGCTTTAACCAGAATCCCAAAAATAAAAACGAAAAGTATTATAAGTGGTTTACTAAAAAAGAATTCCGTCAGGCAATGAGCTGTCTTTTAAATCGTGACAGAATTATCAATCAGACATACAGAGGACTTGCTGCTCCAAAATATGATTTTTTCCCTGATGCAAATCCTTATTATAATAAAGATATTGAACTTAAATACAAGTTTGATAAAGAACATGCAGTTTCACTTTTAGCTTCTATAGGAATCAAACAGGATAAAGACGGTGTCATGCGTGATTGGAATAATGATCCTGTTGAATTTGATCTTGCTATTGCAGTTACAAGTCCTGTAACAAGTGATATGGCCCAGATTATTTATGATGAATGTAAGTCTGTTGGTATTAAGGTAAATGTACGACAAACTGATTTTCAAAAGCTTGTAGAACAGTTAACTGCTACTTATGACTGGCAGTCAATCATAATCGGACTTGGATCAAATTTCTTTCCAACGCAGGGAAGCAATGTGTGGCCAAGTGCCGGAAACTTACATTTATGGTATCCACTTCAGAAAGAGCCTGCTACTGATTGGGAAGCTCGTATAGATTATCTATACAATGAAGCTTCGTATACTATTGATCATGACAAGGCAAAAGTAATGTGGGATGAATACCAGCAGATTCTTCTTGAACAGTGTCCTGTAATTTATCTTGTTCGTCCACGTTCATTTGTTGCAATCAGCAACAGATGGAATTTTTCAAATTTCTATTTTGACAATAAGAACGGTGCAATGACAGAACGACTGTTCTTGAAAGATTAATAATTGATTATTACTCCGGGAGAAAATATGTTTCAGAAATTCAAACAGAAGGCACCTCTTTTATATTTCATCCTTTCAAGAATCGTAACAATGATTTTTTTACTTTTCTTTTTAGGGTTTGCGTTGTTCGGTTTAATGGAGCTTGCACCTGGTGATATTGTTGATCAGATGATGACTCAACAGCTGATGGCAAGCGCACAGAGTGGTCCTAATTCATCTGGAGCTACATCTGGTAAAGAAAATAATTTTGACGAAGAGCTTCTTGCTAAAACCCGTGAAGAGCTTGGACTGGATAAACCTTTTTATGTTCAATACTTCAAGTGGTTAAAAAGGGTAATCGTTAACCATGATCTTGGTGTAAGTCTTATTTCTAGAGCACCTGTTAGTTTTTTACTAAAATCCAGAATTATGAATACTATTGTTCTCAACTTGATTTCACTAGTGTTCATTACAATTTTTTCGTTTATACTTGGTGTTTATTTTTCAAGCAAGGCTGGTACCAGGCTTGATGTAGGTGTAACATTTTTTGCATTGTTCTTTCATGCATTTCCAGGAATTCTTCTTTTGATTCTTATGCAGCTTGCAGCATCAATTACTGGTCTTTTTCCTGTAACGGCATACCCGGATTTTCCTGCAAGTGCCGCCCCTGTAAAATTTACCTTCAGTTATATACATCACATATTTTTACCATTGTTCTGTTCTTTCCTTGGAGGTGTAGGTGGTACAATGAGAACAATCCGTGCCACAATGCTTGACCAGATGGGTATGCCTTACATATTTGCACTTCGCGCCCGAGGAATTTCTGAACGCCGTGTTTATCTTAATCATGCATTCAGAAATACTTTAAATCCTTACATTACTGGTAGTGCAAATCTTCTTGCTTCATTATTTGGTGGTTCACTTATCATGGAGATTATTTTTGCATATCCTGGTGTTGGTCGCCTTACTTACGAAGCAGTTTTGCAGCAGGATATAAATCTTGTTTTAGCAAACAGTATGTTCCTTTCTGCTTTAGTTCTTGCCGGTATGGTTATCTCTGATATCCTTCTTGCATTTGTAGATCCTCGAATCCGTTATGGTGCAGATAAGTAGGAGGAATGATTAATGAAAAACGAATTGAATTATATTAAAAGAAAACCTGTAGCTTTTGCTTCACTTATTGTTCTGATTGTATTATATACATTCATGGTTTTTGCAGAATTCCTTTCTCCTTATACTCCTACAAAAACTTTTGAAGAAAATTCATTTCATCCTGCAAATATTAAAATTACTTCTCATGGATTAAAAGTTCAGGAAGCTCGTGTCTTAAATCGTGTTACTTGGGAATATGCATATGTAAAGGGAATGACTCATGACCTTAAATTTTTCGTTCATGGTGAAAAATATAAATTCCTTGGCGTATTTGAAAGCGATATTCATTTTATGGGAACTGTTCCAGATGAAAATGGAAAAGTTTATCCTGCATATTTATTTGGTGCAGATAATCTTGGTCGTGATATGCTTAGCCGCATGATTTATGGAAGCCGTATTTCGTTAACTATTGGTTTTGTTGCTACTGCGGTTTCACTTTTACTTGCAATTATTCTTGGCGGTCTTGCAGGTTACTTTGGAGGAAAGACTGACTGGATAATTATGCGTGGAGCAGAATTTTTTATGCTGATTCCAGGCCTTTATCTCATTTTATTCCTTCGTTCAATTCTTAACTCAAAGATGGATAGTGGAACTGCCTACATGATTATTACAATGATTCTTGCACTTGTTGGATGGCCAGGAACAGCGCGAACACTTCGCGGTATGATTCATTCAATCAAGCGTGAAGAATATGTAATGAATGCACAGCTAGAAGGAATCCCTTCACTTGTGATTATTTTCAAATACATTATGCCTCAGATAACAAGTCTTTTGATTGTAAGTACCACATTGAGCATTCCAGGATTTATTATGAGTGAGACTACTCTCTCTTATATCGGTCTTGGTATTGCCGATCCTGCGGTAAGCTGGGGATCCATGATTAACAGGGAAATTTCTACTTTAAGCAATCTTTCAAGATATCCTTGGCTGTTGATTCCTGTATTTCTTCTTTTGATTGTTACATTGGCATTTAATTTTCTTGGTGATGCACTTCGTGATTATTATGATCCCTATCATGCTGTGTTTCCAAGCTTTAAGTGCTGGTTTAAGAGAAATAAAAAAAACGACGAAAATTCCTTTTCGAAAAAAATTGAAAAAGCAAAGCCTGTTAATGAAGATGTTTTACTCTCTTTACAAAATGTTGTGGTAGATTTTATTGTTCAATCAACTGATGGCGATAAAACAGTTCACGCTGTAAGAGGAATTTCTTATGAACTTAAGAGGGGAGAAATACTTGGTATTGTTGGAGAATCAGGCTCTGGTAAATCTGTAAGTACTACTGCAATTCCTGGACTTCTTCCAAAGAATGCAGTGTTCTCAGGACACATAGTTTTCGACGGTATTGATCTTTCAGAACTTTCTCAGAAACAGCTTCGTGAATATCGTGGTAAAAAGATTGGTTTAATATTTCAGGAACCTGGACGTTCCTTTGATCCACTGCAAAATATTGGAAATGTTTTCCATGAAGTTTTCCAGAATTTAACTCCTGATATTACAAAAGAAGAATCTGATTTGAAAGCAGAAAAGCTTTTAAAAGAAGTTGGATTACCTGATCCAAAAAAACGTCTTCAGAATTTTCCTCATCAGTTTTCTGGTGGACAGCTTCAGAGAATAGGAATTGCTTTGGCACTTGCTCAAGGCTGTTCACTTTTAATTGCTGACGAGCCAACTACTGCTCTTGATGTAACAATTTCAATGCAGATAGTAGGTCTTTTGTCAGAACTTAGAAAAACTAGAAATCTTTCGATTCTTTTTATTAGTCATGATATCGATCTTGTTGCAAATATTTCTGACAGAATTGTTGTCATGCATAATGGCATTATAGAAGAACAGGGAGAAGCCAAAGAGGTTCTTGAAAACCCAAAAGCAGAATATACAAAACATCTTCTTTCAACACGTCCTCAATTTGGACAGCATTACACAATACAGAGAGCAGGGGAATCGAAATGAGTAGTTCAGAAAAATTGATTGAAGTAAAAGATCTTTGCAAAAGCTTTGACCTTTTCTCTGGTGCTTTTGCAAGAAAAGATAAAAATGTATTTGCTGTAAATACTGTTACTTTTTCAATTAATCGTGGTGAGACTTATGGTATTGTAGGTGAATCTGGTTGTGGAAAAACAACAACTGCCAGAATGCTTATTAAAATGTATAAAGCAACCAGTGGGTCAATTCTTTATTATAACAATGATGGAACTGTTACAGATATTTCCAGACTGAATAAAAAACAGACAAAAATTTATCAGGAAACTGTCAAATATATATTTCAGGATCCTGCAAAGTCCTTGAATCCAAGAATGAATGTTTTGACAGTTATAACTGATGGTTTAAAATATTCTTCAAAAAAATTATCGAAGGAACAGATTCTCCAACGTGCAAAAAAGGCAATTGTTGATGTAGGACTTAGAGAAGAAGATTTGTATAAAAGACCTGCAGAATTTTCTGGTGGACAGAGACAGCGTATTTCAATTGCCCGTGGACTTGTACTTGATCCTGAGCTTTTAATATGTGATGAAATTGTTTCCGCACTTGATGTTTCAATTCAGGCACAGGTTTTGAATTTACTTTCTGATTTGAAAAAAAATCATAATTTAAGTTTTCTTTTTATTACTCATGATCTTCGTGTTGCCTGCTTCTTTTGTGATAAAATCGGAGTAATGTATCGAGGTGTTCTTGTAGAAGAAGGCCCGGCTGCAACTTTGTATAAAGATGCCAGACATCCATATACAAAGTTATTATTTGAAGCTGCCTCTGGAATGAAATCCTCAAAGTCAATTGAAGTAAAGACAACACTGGAAAAAGAAAATGGTTGTCCATTTGCACATCGCTGTCCTAAGGCCTTTGATAAATGCTTTGAAGCAAGTCCTTCCCTTGATGAACGAAGTAAAGGACATAAAGTTCGATGCTGGTTTGATCAGGATAATTAAGAAAAGTTGATTTCTTACTTTGACTTTTTAAGTGAAAAGGAATAATATATTTGTATGGCAGATAATAAACAAGAAATTAAATCTACATCATTTGACGAACTAGTTAAAATCTTTACTGATATTAATGACGAAAAATTCATGAAGGATTTTATGGAATGCCTTTTTACTCCAGCAGAGCGTGAAGATTTTGCAAATCGCTGGACTCTTGTTAAAGAAATTGATAAAGGTACTACACAAAGGGAGATTGCAAAAAATTTTAATATGTCGTTGTGTAAAATTACCCGAGGATCCAAAGAGCTTAGCAAAGAAGATAGTGCTTTTAGAAAAGTTCTTGAAATGTATAAAATAAATAAGTTATAAAAAAAGACTGTCTTTTTTTTGAAGACAGTCTTTTTTTTGGTTGGTTTACTTTAATTTTTCAGTAATTCTGCAATAGCAGGATGTTTCCAGTTGATTGCAGTCTGGTATGGTGTTTCACCTGCTAGGTTGACTGTGTCTTTATCAAGATTGAACTTCAACAGACGTTTAACTGTTTCAATATCAGCATATCTTGCTGCATAATGAAGAATTGTATTTCCTTTTATATCACTCTTAGCTGCAGAATATTTAATGATATAACCAAGCATTTCGTTGTTTTTTTCTTTGAATGCAAGTGTTAGAACTGTATCACCTCTGTTATTTATTTCTGCAAAAGGTGATGCGCCGTTTTCTAATAATGTATTTGCAGCATCTGTTTCATTATTAATGACAGCAAGAGCAAGAGGAGTGTAGCCAGATGAATTTCTTGTATCAAATGGATACCCTTTCTTTATTAATGTTGTAAGAATTTTTGATCCTGATTTTGCAGAAACTGCAATATGTATTGGTGTGTTTCCATCTGAGTCTGTAAGATTTACATCATTTCCTAATACTGCGTTCATAATTTCACTATTTTTTTTGAATGCAATCGAAAGAGGTGTTGTTCCTTCTTTATCACGGCTTACAGGATTACTCTTTGAACTTAATATTTTAATAATCTGAAGATTCTCAGTTTCTACTGCTTCATGGAATGGAGTTCTACCATTCATATCCTGAATCTGTGGATTTGCTCCATAATTAAGAAGAAGTGTTACCATAGAACTCTGTCCACCTTTGATTCCGTCAACCAAAGCTGTGCGTCCCTGACTGTCATAAATATTAGGACTTGCCCCATTAGAAAGAAGAAGTTCAGCCATTTTGTAATTACCTTCAATTGCAGCTTCAGCCAAAGGTGTTTTACCGGCAATGTTTGGTCGATCTGGATCTAATCCTGAATTGATTAATTCAGCTGCTGCATTAAGTGAATTCCATCTTACAGCGTTATGTAATGGTGAAGAACCAAGATTATCTCTGGCATTGATATCTGCACCTTTTGAAATCAAAGCTTTAATAATTTCTGTATCGTCACTTTTAGCAGCACTGAATAATGGAGTCTGGCCGTTAGCATTTCTTGCATTTATAAGGGCACCTTTTTGAACAAGATACTCGACAGAATCAAGAAGATTCCATTCTGAACAATAGTGTAATGCTGTGTTTCCGCTACCATCTGTTGCTTTGATTGTGTTTGAATTTATAAGCCAGTTGTTCTTTGATGTTGTAAGAGCAAGTTTTAATGGTGATACATTCTGTGTGTTAGCAGAAAAAATGTTTGCATCTTTTTCAAGAAGAAGAACACCAATTTCTTTTTTATTTTCCTTAACCGCAAAATATAATGCAGAATTACCATCACGGTTTCTTGCATTGATGTTGCTGCCTAAAGCAATAAGGTATTTGATTTTTTCAATATCAGCATTTTTCTGAATTGCAATAAGAAGAGGAGTGTTTCCTTCTGAGTCTACGGAATTAATATTTGACGAATTGATCATTGCTTCAAATAATCCGTCATTTGACATAAGCACTCTTGTAAACGGAGTAATATGATTTGAATCCTCAGCATGAATATCTGCTCCATGATTTACAAAGAATTCAAGTTGATTTTTCAGATTATGTTCAATTGATGTTGCAAGGGCTGTATTACCTTTTTTGTTTCTTATGTTTACATCAGCGCCGGCTTCAAATAAGATTTCGAGAATATCTGTATTCATATTTATCATAGCCGCTGTGTGAAGAATTGTATCACC
Source organism: Treponema sp. (assembly GCA_018385415.1). Taxonomy (GTDB): domain Bacteria; phylum Spirochaetota; class Spirochaetia; order Treponematales; family Treponemataceae; genus Treponema_D. The sequence continues at coordinate 33,933 of JAHAZA010000042.1, forward strand.
ATACATATCCTTGTGATTTACATCAGCTTTGTATTCAATTAAGAGTTTATATATCTCCAGCCGTGCCTGTTCTGGGATAATGAGAAGGAGAGGTGTTTTACACAAACTGTCCTGAGAGTTGACATTTGCTCTTGCCTCGAGAAGATCTCTAACTGCTTCAACATTTCCGTATCTACAAGCTTCATGCAATGGAGTTGAACCATTAAGGTCCTGTGCTTCAAGATCGGCTTCGTTATCAAGAAGGAATTTTACAATTCCGTTATGCTTTCTGGAAATTGCGATGTGAAGTGGAGTCTGCCCATCTTCCATTGTAAGAGAATAATTTCTTGAAAGAACTGCATCTTCAAAATAACTTGTTTTACCGCCAATCTCTCTTGCACCGGCAATTAAAAGATCGTTTGCCATTCTTGCGTTAATTACATCTGTTGGATCAGAAAGGGCAATTGAAAGCGGAGTATTATTATTATTATCAGATACATCTACATCAATTTCTTTTTTCAAGGCATATGATAAAGCCTTTTCATTTTTTGCTTTTACAAAATAATGAATTATTGTTTCACCATTATCATCTTTAAGATTTACTGTATATTCATTAATGAGAATATCATAATAAACTTCATTTTTGTTAAGAGCCTTCTCAATTGCGGAAATTCCTTCTGCATCTTGAACAAAAATATCTGCCTTTGCCTGAGTTAATGCTCTTGCACTTTCAAAACAATCATTATCAATTGCAACCATAAGTGGAGTCTGGCTTTCATAGTTTTTGATTTCTTTGTTTGCACCTTTAATAATAAGGAATGTTACAAGGTCTTCATCATTCATTAATGCAGCTGCATGGAGAACTGTGTTTCCTTCTTCATCCTGTTCATTAATATCTGATTTTGTTAAAAAGAAACTTTTTGCTTCATCTATTTTTCCCTGCTTGATTAAAGCCTGAATAGATGTTTTTTCTGCTTTTGTTGTGCTGCAGCCAGCCAGCAAAAGAATAATTGCACTGAAAAAAACAAATCCAAGTTTTTTCATGATACCTCCCAGAATTAAAAAAATAAATATTTTAACCTTCTGATTATCGGATTTTTTCATTTCCCATTTAAGTATAATTTTCTTCTATAGAAATAAATCTCTATTTTTATAATTTTTTTTAACTTTTCAGCCGATATATAATTTACAAAAACTTTCTGGAGACTATCGAGATGGGAAATAATAAGAACACTGAAACTTATGAAATTGCATTGAGTCAGGATGAAGTAGATAAACTTTTAAAAACTGCAACTTCACAGCCTGTAAAAAAAACTTTACCTAAAGAAACAGATACTAAAATTAAGGCATTAAAAGAAAAAACTAAAGCAGTAGCAAAAAAAATGAAAAATTCACAAATGAAAACTGCGTCGAAGAAAGCAGCTGTAAAAAAAACAACAACCAAAAAAGCTGCAACAACAAAAAAAACTGCTGCCAAAAAAACTGTAAACAAAATGTCCGTTTACTTTGAAGGTAAATGCTACGGAACAGGTACAGTCGTAACTAAAAATGGAAAGAAAATTATTGAGCTTCTTTCGATTAGAAAGAAATAACTTTAGTCACCATAAGGGCATTAAATAAGCGCATCTAGTTTTTGAAGATGCGCTTTTTTATTGCCCTTATGATTTATATTTAGTATATTTAAATTATGGAAGACTTGTATAAAGTACTTGGGGTTGAAAAAACTGCAACACAAGACGAAATTAAAAAAGCATATCGCAATCTTGCGTTTAAATATCATCCTGACAGAAATGAAGGTAGTAAGGAAGCAGAAGAAAAGCTGAAAGAAATTAATGCTGCCTATTCTGTGTTGGGAGATTCTGTTCAGCGCCGGCAGTACGATGCATCAAGTTATACTACAAATTCCTCATACCAGCAGCAGAGTAACGGATACAATGGATATTATGGCGGTGGCTTTTATAATTCCGGTCGAGGCTATAGAGGCACAGATTCCAGTGATTATGCTAATTACTCAAGTTACGAAGAAGCATTCAGAAGGGCTTACCAAAATTCCACTAATCAGAGCAGTTATAAAACTTATCAGGAATATAATGCCGAACCTAGGGTTTCTCTTGGAAGAGGAATTTATAAACTTGTTTCGGGAATTATATTAACAGCTTTTGGACTTTTTTCCCTTGTTTTTACTGTATGGTTTGGTATCCTGAAATTTTTGAGTTTTGGTTTGATGTTCTGGGGAATTTCATCCATTATTTACGGTGCAACTGCAATACGAATGGCACGTCGCGCACGAGCTGCACGTAATAAGGGCAAGAAGTGATTTTATCTCTGGCGGAAAATAATTCTACCGCGATCAAGATCGTATGGTGAGAGTGCAACTTTTACTGTGTCACCTGGAACGATTCTGATGTAGTGTTTACGCATTTTACCAGAAATATAAGCCATAATAATATGACCATTCTGTAATTCAACACGGAAAATAGTATTTGGCAATGCTTCTTTAACGATGCCTTCGACTTCAATAGCTTCTTCTTTAGCCACGATTCCTCCATAAGAATATTAATTCTAAAAGAATACGAATTTTGTTGTTTTTTTCGCAAATTTTGCTTATATTAGTATCTACAAAAGAAAGAAAATTGTCAACGGGTTCTATTTTGGCAAAAAAGAGGAATTTGTTGTCTTAACGGAGGTATTACAATGAAACAGGAATTTATTGATAAAATGAAGGGTAAACTGCTTCAGATGCGTGCTGATATTTATGAATCTCTTGCTAAGAAAAACGAAGATTTTAAAGGACTTGTAAATGCAGTAGAAGCAGGAGATGTTTGTGACATTGCTTCTGATGCTATCGATAGAACTATGCTTGATTCTCTTGGACAGCAGGATGCTGATCGTCTTGAAATGGTTAATAAAGCTTTGACACGTATTTCTCAGGGAAAATATGGTATTTGTTTTGTATGTGGCAAAGATATTCCTATGGCACGTCTTGAATCTCTTCCTTGGACAGGAATGTGTGTAGATTGTAAAAGTAAAGCAGAGAAGAGCAGCCGCTAAAGGATTGCTTATAAATCTTCCAGCTTGAAACCTGGTTTTGAGCTGGAAGAATCAGGCCGGATCAGTACAGCTTTCTGTGTGTATCCGGCTTTTTTTATTGCCTGCAGCGCTCTGTCAAATGCACCATCAATAGAATCTGTTGAATGGCAGTCTGATGAAATCGTTACAGGAATATTCTTTTCTTTCAATAATTCAAGCATATAGCAAGACGGATAGACATCATTCATAGCGCCCCGTGTAATGGCTCCAGTGTTTACTTCAACAATAATATTTGTTTTAGAGATTTCCTTTACTAATTCTTTGACTTCTTTTTTGTACCAGCTATCGTTTTCATTAAAAAATTTCAGCTGATCGTTGCGTTTTCTAACAAGATCAGGATGTCCAAGTATTGAAAAATCTCCATGCTTAATCATTTGCCGCTGGAGGTAAAAATATTCCTGAACAGCCTTTTTTCCATTGCCGCCAAAAAGGTTATCAATACCATCACGGACTCCTTGCGCAGATTCGTCAACTGTAAAGAATCCTTTTTCATTTACAATGTAGTGAACAGAACCAATAAGATAATCTGGTTTGAATTGAGCAAATCGTTTGAAAGTTGGTTCACATAACGAAGGGATATAATCAGCCTCGAAGCCACAAAGTATTTCAATTTTATCTTTGTATTTTTCTTCAAGCCTGTGGATTTCTTTTGTATAAGCTTCATGATCTCTTGGTGCAATATGCCAGTCTTCAGCAAATGGATTCATACTGTGACCAGAAAAGCCCAGTACATCAAATTTTTTTTCAATTGCTGATCGAACCATTTCTTCTGGCGTATTGACACCATCACAGAATGTAGTGTGTGTGTGATAATTAGTTTTAGAGCTCATGTTTTTTCTTCCAGAGTTTTATTTCATTCTTAAATTGAATAAGTTCTGCACAAAGTGCATGGTAATTCATAGTAAGGGCATCAATGTCTTCTGATTTTGCAGCTTTGTTAAGTCGATTTCCATAATCAGAAAGCGAAAGGGCAGAGACACTTGAACTTGAACCTTTAAGAGTATGACCGGTTCTCCGAAGTTCCTCAAAATTCTTTTCGCTAATTAACGAAGGAATATTGTTAATCAGTTTTTCTGACTGACTGATAAAATCTGTAAGTAATTGTGTACCAAAAATGTAATCATTTTCAACGGTGTCGAGAAAGTCTGATTCATTCCAGATTTTTTCTTTCTGGGCATGTGTTTCAAGCAAAGTTGCAATTTCTTGTGCTGTAGGAAGAATTAATGCTGTATTCCATTTTTCAATGATTTCTTTGACCATGGAACTTTTAAATGGTTTTACAAGAATATCATTCATGCCGGCATTTGTATAATGCTTAAAATTATCTTTATCTGAATTTGCAGTGCAGGCAATAATAATTCCCTTAAAGCCAAAATTGCGGATTTCTTTTGTAGCATTAACACCGTTTTTAATCGGCATCTCAATATCCATAAAGATAAAGTCAGTTTCTGGATGCATGCTAACAATGTCTACTGCTTCCTGACCGTTTTCTGCTTCAATAACATCAGCACCAAATTTTTTTAGGAATGTTGTAAGAAGCTTTCTGTTTACAGGATGATCTTCAACTACTACGGTATGGAGACCATTTGCAAGCTCAGAATCTTTTTGTTCCTTAATTATGATTTCAGTTTTCTTCTTGATAATATTTTCTGGAGAGTTAGCTTCTTTTGCTTTGCGTGCAAGTTCACGCTCCTGGAGAACGAGGCTTGGATCTCTCTGTTCAGTTACAGCGGTTTCAAATGATTCCTTGAAACTCTGAGAAAGAAGTTCAAAAAGCTTTTTCCTTTTAACAGGTTTATAGAGATATCCATCAAACCAGTTAAGCATTTTCATTTTTGCTTCGCCCCCCATTTGGCCTTCTGGAACCATAAGGTATAGCTTTGCATTATTGATTTCTTTATCGTTGTTAATTTCTGCAGCAAGATGCCATCCGTCAACTTTTGGCATAATCATATCAATGAAAACAGCGGTGACAGGTTCTCCATTTTTTGCATTTGCGTGCATGATTTTTAATGCTTCATTTGCATTATTTGCTGTCAGTAGGTTTGATACACCGAACTTGTTTAAAGATTTGATTAACGAAATCTGAGAAAGACTGCTGTCATCAACAATCAGTATTTTTGTAGTACCAGGAACAACAAGTTCGTATTTATTCTCAGAAGAATCAATTGAAGGGCGGTAAGGAATTCCAAAATAAAAAATTGAACCACCTTCAGGATTATTTTTAATACCTATTATACCGTTCATTGCTTTAACAAGAGATTTACAGATTGCAAGTCCAAGTCCTGTGCCACCATATTTTCTTGTTGTAGAGGCATCTGCCTGGTAGTAGGCTTCAAAAAGATTTTTCTGTGCTGCTTCAGGAACACCGATACCACTATCTGTAACTTTAAACAAAAGATAGTCGTTATCTAGTGTTACATTGATGTAAATATAACCTTTCTGAGTAAATTTTACGGCGTTTTTAATTATGTTAAGGAGAATCTGCTGAACACGAATCTGATCGCCCATTACATATTCTGATATTATGCTGTCGATGTCAGTAACTATTTCAAGGCCTTTATTAAAAGCTTCAATGCTTATAAGGTCTGTTGTTTTTTCAATTGTCTTTACAAGATTGTATGGTGTATCTTCCAGCTGGAAATCTTTATTGGAAATTTTTGAAAAGTCCAGGATATTGTTAGCAAGTGAAAGCAGTGCTTCTGAGCTGAATTGAATCTGACGTATATATTCCTTCTGCTCACGATCAAGCTGTGTTTCGTTTAATAATTCAACGGAGCCAATGATTGTTTGAATAGGAGTTCTGATTTCATGAAGGGTAGTCGCGAGAAAGCGACTGGAATCTTCAATTGATTTATCCTGTGAGTTATCTTGTCTTTGCATGTAAAACTTCTATTGCCTTTGAAATAATAACATCAGGCTTCTGAGGTTTTACAAGATAACTGCTTGCACCAAGACTTAATGCCTGAATAACAACTTCTCTCTGTGTTGCCTGTGAGTAGATAATGATAGGAGGTGAGTTTGGAGATACCTTTAATTTTGTAAGAACATCAAATCCTGACATTCCCTGCATAAAGATATCGAGAATTGCAAGATCAAAATGTTCTTTCTCTATAGCTTCAATAAAATCAGAACCGTTTTCGAAAAGAACAGTTTCTGCTCCCATTGAGCTCAAAGAACGTTGAAGTAGTGAACGGACTACGCTGTCATCGTCAACAACTGCAACCCTGAATACAGTTCCTTCTTTGTCATCAATATCCAGATCAAAATTAAAGCGAAGATCAATGGCAGCATCATCAACTTCCTGCTGGGTAAGAATTTCTTCAGCAATAAGCTCAGGAACTTCGTCTTCTGTAGCACTGATAGATACAAAAGAACGCAGGACTTTTCTTAAGTCGGTTACAACTTTGATTTCATTATACTGTGGATGTCCATCTAAGAATGCAGGAATAAAACTGTCTAGAGAAAGAATTTTAATATTCTTTTTCTGAATTCTTGTTTCAGAAAGAATAGTATCTAAAAGATATTCAAGATTGATTCCGTCAACAAAAGAGAGCATAAGGTCAGTCATCATAAGAATGACTTTTGGATTACTCAATTCTTCTTTATCGATAAGCTCTGTAAGACGATATTTTAGCAACGAAATTTTTTCACGGTTCAGAACCTGAGCAAATTCAACAAAAATAATATTATTGTTGTAATGAACCTGAAGAATAGATGGTGTTGTATCAACAGAGAAAGAAATCTTTAAAACATTTCCAATTGCTTCAATGAATGAGTTAAATTTGATTGGAGTAGGAAAGTATTTTATAACACCATATCGAACCAGGGAAGCAATTCTTGCTTTTTCAATTACTGGTCCTGTAAGAATAATAGGAATATTTTTTGCATTCGGATCTGACTGTTTGCTTTTTAAGAAATCCATCAAATCAGTAAAGGAATCTGAAACATCCATAATTACAAGATCAGGCAAAGAGGTCACAAGTCTTGTGTAAGCATCACGTCGGCCATTAGTAACTTCAACAGTAATATTTTCTGTCGAGAGTTTTTCCCTAATGAAATCACTGAAAAGTTTAGATGAATCAATAATCAGAACCTTTTTCATAACTATTCCATTTTAATGTGATTTTGGACCTTTAGCAATATTAAATATTAATCAGACTGTAACTTGTTGAGAAGAAAAAAGTAAGATACAATAGCATATATTTAGAAAATATTGAGGTTTTGTATGAAATTTGTAGAGATTCTTGCTCCTGGATTTGAGGAAATAGAAGCTATGTCACCTGTTGATTATTTGAGAAGAGGTGGCGTTGAAGTTGTTGTTGCAGGAATTTCTGCATGGGGTGAAAAGTATTCCAGTGTAATTCATGGTGCTCATGGAATAAAGGTTGAGTGTGATATAAGTTTTGATGAATATCTTTCATCAATGAATGGTGAACTGCCTGATGGAATTATTATTCCTGGTGGAATGCCTGGAGCTGCAAATATTGGTGCTAATAAGCAGATTCTGGATTTAATACAGAAAATGAATGATGCACAGAAATTTGTATGCGCAATTTGTGCTGCTCCAATTGTTGTTCTTGCACAGACTGGTGTTCTTGCTGGTAAGCAGTTCACCTGCTATCCTGGTATGGAACAGAATATTGCAAAATACATTCCCGATCCTGAAAAAATCAATGACCTGATGGCTGGATCTTATCTCAATCTTGAAAAGTCAAATGTTAGAGATGGAAATATAATTACAGGAAAAGGTCCTGGCGCTGCAGAGGAATTTTCTATGAATATTCTTAAGTCAGCTTGTGGTGTAGATGTGATGATGAAAGTAAAAACATCAAGTGTTCAGCGTTAGTATAAATACAATTTGAACTGTTCGTACATTGTTACCAACAGTGGTTTTATGATATAATAGTTTATTAATTTTTTTACATATCTGGAGAATATATTATGAAAAAAATTGCTTTATTAATTTTAGCAGCTATGACTTTAGTATTAACAGGCTGCAGTAAAGAAAAAATCGTTATTAATGGTATTGAGGATCTTAACGGTAAAAAAATTGGTGTACAGGGTGGAACAACTGGTGAAGCTTGGGTACAGGATAATGTAGATGGTGCTAAAATTTCTTCTTTTAAAAGTGGAATTGATGCAGCTCTTGATTTGAAATCAGGTGCAATTGATGTTGTTGTTCTTGATGAACTTCCTGCTATTGAAATTGTGAACCATAATTCAGATCTTATGATCGTACGTTCACCTGTATTTGCTGATAACAGAGAAGAATATGCAATTGCAGTTAAAAAGGGCAATGATAAATTGCTTGCTTCAATTAACAAGACAATTAATGATATTAAGGCTTCTGGCGATTACGATAAATTGATGCAGGCATTTATGCCAGCGGATGGAAACATTAAAGTTCCTGAAGCAGTTCCAACAACAGGTAATGGTTCTGTAAAACTTGGAACTAATGCAGCATTCCCTCCATTTGAATATGTTGATGGAAAAAATATCGTTGGCTTTGATATTTCAATGGGTCAGTATATTGCCCAAACTTGTGGTGAAAAACTTGAAATCGTGGATATGGCATTTGATTCTCTTATTCCTGCATTGTCTTCTGGCGCTATCGATTTTATTGCTGCCGGAATGTCAGTTACTGAAGAAAGAAAAAAGAATGTTGATTTCTCTATTCCATATTTCGCTTCAGAACAGGTAATGATTGTTCGTAAGTAAGTAGGTTTTTATGTTTAATGCATTCATTGAAACAATGATTGCAAAACAGCGCTGGATGTTAATCCTTCAAGGACTTGGAAATACTATTCTAATAGCTGTTTGTGCAATTGTAATTGGAACTGTTCTCGGATTTATTTTTGCTCTGATGAAAATTTCTAAGCTTAGAACTTTGCGTTTTATTTCAGAAATTTATACAACAGTGTTACGAGGAATTCCACTTGCCACTCAGCTTATGATTTTCTACTTTGTAATTTTTGCCCCTCTTGGAATGGATAAGCTCCTTGTTGCAATTCTTGCTTACGGTATTAACTCCGGGGCTTACTGTACTGAAATATTCAGGGCCGGTATTCAGGGGGTTGATAAAGGACAGTCTGAAGCTGGCCGATCACTGGGCTTAAGCAAAAGACAGACTCTTGTAAACATTGTTTTCCCACAGGCAATAAAAGCAATTCTTCCAACTTATACAAGTGAATTTATTGTTCTAATAAAGGAAACTTCTGTTGCAAGTTTCATTGCTGTAATGGATTTGACAAAGGCAGGAGATATGATTCGTAACGCAACATATAATGCCTGGATACCTCTGCTTTCAAGTGCGGTTATTTATCTGATTTTGACTGTAGGTCTTACAAAGCTGTTCGGACTTCTTGAACATAGACTTGCAAAAAGTGATTATAGATAAAAAAAACTGTCGTATTAAACGACAGCTTTTTTTGCTTTAGAATTGATTACTTTCCAATGATATCTCTTGCAAGAATCTTTGCAATGTTAGGGCGTTTTACCAAATCGCCTTTCAATCCTTCTTCACGAGCTTTGTTTACATAATCCTTTGACTGGAAGCTGTAAGTAAAGTTTGTATGAACATCGTATGTACCCTTCATCAAAGCGTAAGCATCTTCTGTCATTACCAATTCTTCATCTGTAGGAATTACGAAAATCTTTGTTTTTGAATCATCAGCATGGATGTAAGTTTCAGCGTTACCTGTGAATGACCATTCATTGCGCTGTGCATCAATCTTGATTCCGTAGTTTTCAAGTCCTGAACAAGCTTTAAAACGAGTAATAGGACCTCTTTCACCAACACCAGCTGTCCAAACGATTGCGTCAACGTGACCAAGTTCTGCAGCGAAAGCACCAATGTATTTTTTAATGCGGAGAGCTTCCATTTCGATAGAAAGCTGGCAGAGTTTATCACCTTTTGCAGCATCAATTTCAATATCGCGGCGGTCAGAATATTTTGTTGTAATACCAAGACATCCTGATTTTTTGTTCAAAGCAGCATCCATTTCGTCAGCACTCATACCAGTTTTACGCATGATATAGAATGGAAGAGCTGGATCCAAGTCGCCGGAACGAGTTCCCATTACAAGACCTTCAAGAGGAGTAATACCCATTGTTGTATCATAGCAGACACCATTCTTAACTGCACACATAGAAGAACCATTACCAACATGACAGATAATGATGTTACAGTCTTTTGGATCTTTTCCTAAAAGAACTGCAGCACGCTTTGCTGTATACAAGAAAGATGTTCCGTGGAAACCGTAGCGGCGTGCTGCATATTTTGTATACCATTCACGTGGAATAGCATACATGAATGATTCTTCTGGCATTGTCTGGTGCCATGCAGTATCCATAACTGCAGCGTGTGGAACATTTGGCATTACCTTCTGAGCTGCTTCAATACCCATAATGTTAGCAGGCATGTGAAGAGGACCAAGGTCGATAACTTCTCTGAAGCCGTCCAAAACTTCTGGAGTAATAAGAACTGATTTTGTAAATTTTTCACCGCCATGGAGAACGCGATGTCCAACAGCTCCGATTTCGTCCATTGATTTAATAACACCAACTTCTGGGTCAGTAATTTCTTTAATGATTAATTCAATTGCTTCTTTGTGAGTAGGGCATGGACTTTCAATTTCAGTTTTCTGTCCTTTTGCTTTGTGAGTAATGCAAGAACCTTCAATTCCGATGCGTTCAACAACACCGTTTGCCATTACTTCTTTGTTGTCCCAGTCATACACCTGGTACTTAGCAGATGATGAACCACAGTTCAATGTTAAAATAACCATAAAAAATTCTCCTCAAATAGTATAGGTAAAGCTTTGATATATAGAAGAAAGTTTTGCCTCATAAATTACATGAAAATGATTATACAAGTATAATTACTTTGAATAGATTAGTCGAGTAGAAAAAAAAGTCTGACAGTGGTGAAGTGCACCCCAATTATTGGACACTTAAACTAGGCAGACTTTATTCTACTTTAGAGCAACAATACCAAAGCTTGATGTAGATTTTACTTCTTTAAAGAACAGATATTTGTAAGGATGAATGTTCAGCGGACTGTCTGACCAGCCACCCAATTCTTCTGTGTTGACAATGTTTATGCCAAGAGAGAAATTGATTGGAAGTATCATTCCACTTGAAAGAAGAATATCCTCTGCTTCTGACAAAAGGTTGTAACGATTAAAAGGATCCATAGTTATATTTGCTTTGTTTATGAGTTCATCATATTTTTCATTTTTCCAGTTACTTTCATTTAAGTTTGAATCACCTTTAAATAATTCAAGAAAGGTAATTGGATCGTAAAAATCACCAACCCATGTGTAAGTAAATAAATCAGCTTTCGAAGATGAAATCTGGTTGTAATAACCAGATCCTCTGTAAACATCAATTTTTAAGTTTACACCCACACGAGCCCAGGCATGTTTTATCATTTTTGCCTGCTGGTAAATGTATGTTCCTTCATGAATAAAAATCGAAAGATCAATTACATCTTTTTCCGTAAGCCCCAGTTCTTTTTTAGCTTCTATCATCAGATTTTTTGCATGATCAAAGTCGGTATAATCAAGTGGGGCAGGAGGTGTGTAACCTGCAAGTGGGTAAACAAAAGTTGAGGCTTTGAAAAAGCTGTCATTTCTAAGCAATTCCCATGGAGTTGCCTCCATCAGCGCCTGTCTGACTTTTTCTGTGAGGTAAGGTGAATTTCCTTCTTTGAAGAAGAAAAAAGTTGTACCAAAACTTCTTTCAAGCTTGATGGCATTTTTATCAAGAAGTTTATTTGTATCACATTCGCCATCAATCCATTGAACCTTGCCTGTATTAAAAAGGAATGATGCCTCTTCTGGATTTTCTGTTTGAATGATTGTGATTTTCGGAATCAAAATATTCTTTTTATCAAAGTAATATTCATTCTTCTCAAGAATGACTTTATCTGCTTTCTGTTCAACAAGCTTGTAAGGACCTGAATAATTTTCCTTTTCAATATCAATTACACTGAATGCATGATGACAGAGTATTTTTGGAAGATGGCTGACAGGATTTACCAGCTGAACACTTAATGTATGTGGATCTCTTGCGTAGATTCCTACATCTTCGGCACTGCCTGTTCCTAATCTGTATTCCTTTGCACCTTCAATAATGTCCAAAAAAGAAGAGTAGTAAGCTTTAGGTGTTGCAATAAGATGAAGCCATGAATCTTTTACATGCTGGCTTGTAATGGGTGTTCCATCTGAAAACTTTGCATCGCTTCTTAAAGTAAATGTCCAGTAAAGTTTGTCACGACTTGTACGGTATTCGGTACAAAGACAGTTTACAGGATTAGCCATCTGAGGCCCATAACAGAAAAGACCCTCGTAAAGGCTGTTCAAAATTTGAGCTTCCTGTGCGTAAGCAGAGGTGTGGGGATCAAGATTAAGAACTGTAGTAGAAAAACTTACGGTAAGCTCTTTCTGTTGTTCAAGAGGAACTTCGGCTTTAAGCTGCATTTGTTCCATATCTTCATATGGATTATATTCTTCGTCAGGAGTAAATTCCTGGCCAAAGCAGGAAAGTGCCGCATACAAAACAATGGTCAATGCGGAACTTAAGATTTTCTTATTCATTGTCAATTCCTAGTTTTTTCATCTGGGCTTCTTCTTCAATCAGCGAAACGTAATCAACACGATGCTGGTTTGAATTAACAATTGTATTTTTCATTGTTGTAAGCTCCATCTTTAAACCTTTAATTGCTCTTTTGGTTTCAGAACTTCCTGCTTCTTTAAAGAAAGAATCAAGGGCAGAAATCTGTACCAGCAGTTTTTGAGATTCTGCAAGCTGCTTGTTAAGAAATTCCAGTATTTTTTCAGGAGGATTGCTTTCTATTTTTTGATATCCTGGAAGATGCTTTAGAGAGAAGGAATTGTAGAATTTGATCCTTCGTTCAAGTTCATTGAGAAAGACTTGAATATCAATTTTCTGTCTTGTTATTGTTCCTGTTGTGTTGTCTGTAATATTGACAGTGTAAATTATAGAAGGCTCTGAGATATTGAATGCTTTTCTGAGGGCATGAGCAAGCTTGTCAAAGAAAGTCTGATTTGTTGCCTGGAGAAGGTTATGGTTTTCGTTGATTTTCTCCATAACTGTCTGAAGCTGAGGGCCAAGCCCTGATAAAGCATGGACAGCTCCCATAAGGCTTTCTTTTGAATCAATTTTCTTCTTCTTCTTTTCAGCTTTCTGGTTCTGAATTTCAAGCCGTTTGAGAAGTTCGTCCTGAAGTTCAAGCTTGTTTGGAGATAAATCTTCTCTTGCGATTTCTTCAATCAGGGCAGTGTAAAAAGGCTGCTTATTTGCAATTGCAGGGAATATTTTTTTTATTTCTGCAACTTCAGCCTCAATGGACTGTGCTGCTTTTTCAGAATTGAATTTTGGATGAACGAAAATCTCTTTTCTTACAAAAGCTTTATAAACTTCTTTCTGGAAGTCGCTCAGCTCCTTTAAGATAAGGTTTATTTCTTTTGTTGTATTATCACATTTTATGATATTGTCATTCATCATGTTTACAGCAAGTGGAGGAGCGCCTGTTTTTGCTTCATTAAACAGTATTGCAAATCCTCTTGTGTTAGGTGAACTGTTTACTGGAGTAAATGAATGCCAGTTGAAGGTGTTGTTAAATTCCACGAAAGTTTTAATTGTATTAAAACCCGTATTTTCTACTGAAAATTTATAGTATGTGCAAACAAAATCCAGAATTGCTTCATAATCAGAAAGTCGGGTTCCAATTACCAGTGATCGTTCTGTATCAAGAAATGGTTCATTAGAAATTACTTCAACGCCGGAAATTTTCTTTTCCAGCTTATAAGGGTCTGGCTTAATAATTGATTTTTGAACCAAAATTTCGATTAAGTTTTTTACACATGTATGAATAAGTCTGTATTTTTCGAGAAGCTGGGGCAGAACTACTGAATTGAAATAATTTGTACGCTCATCAACAGCTGCTATTACTTTTTTTGAAAATTCAATATCAGGCATAGAAATTCCTTTTCCCCCTCGTTTAATATTATCTAATATTATTGTAAAAAATGCAAATAGATAGAAGAAATTGTAAAAGTCGGAAAAACAGTTAATATCAATAAAATGGTAACAATTAGAAAAAAACTTCTTCACATAACTTAAAGTAAGTAGTATATTATAATATAATACAATAAATGGAGAAATTTTATGGCAAATAAAATTACTATTATCGGTGCAGGTCAGGTAGGATCAACAGTTGCATATGCATTAACTTTGAAACAGCTTGCTTCAGAAATCGTTATCATTGATATCATTAAAGAGAAGGCTATGGGTGAAGCAATGGATATCCGTCAGGGAACTCCATTTATTGGACCTGTAAATGTTCGTGATGGAGATTACGAAGATGCAAAAGGTTCTGATATCGTAATTTTCACATCTGGTGTAGGAAGAAAACCTGGCCAGTCACGCCTTGATTTAACACAGACAAACGTAGATATCGCAAAATCAGTAATTCCTACAATTACAAAGGCTTGTCCAAATGCACTTTATGTAATTGTAGCTAACCCTGTAGATATTCTTACATATCAGTTCATCAAAACTTCAGGAATTCCTGCAAGCCGTATTTTTGGTACAGGTACATTGCTTGATACAGCTCGTTTCCGTGCCCGCATCGCTGAAACATACAGAGTTTGTCAGGAAAATGTACACGGATACGTATTCGGTGAACACGGAGATTCTTCATTCGTGCCTTGGTCTTTGGCTAATATCGGATCTATTCCAGTTGACAACTTTGCTTCATCTTACACAGGAAAAGATGTACTTCCTTCATTTGATAAAAATGACGTAGAAGATTATATCCGCAAGTCAGGTGGAATTATCATTGCTGCAAAAAAATGTACAAACTATGGTATTGGTGTTACAACTGCTACTTTGGTTGAAGCTCTTAATTACAGCACAGATTCAGTTCTTACAATTTCATCTATGCTTAATGGTGAATATGGAATCAGCGATGTATGTCTTTCAATTCCTACAGTTGTTGGCTGTAACGGTATAAAAGGACACATTGCAACACCTCTTACAGATTCTGAAGTTGCCTCATTGCAGCACAGTGCTGAATGTCTTAAAGATGTAATCAAACAGATTAATTTCTAATCTGAAATAGTCTGAAAATCCACAGATTAGCTGCTTTGTGGATTTTTTTTATAAAACCGCATTAATTTTTACTATAAATAAGGAATATAAACATGGAATACAAAATTGAACATGACTCAATGGGTGAAGTAAGAGTTCCAGCTGACAAATACTGGGGAGCTCAGACACAACGCAGCCACGAGAACTTCGAAATCGGTGTTGGAATTGAAACAATGCCTCGCGAAATCACTTATGCTTTCGGTATTTTGAAAAAGGCTGCTGCTCTTGCTAACAATGCACTTAAACCAGAAAAAATGACTGATGCAAAGCTTAAGGCAATCAGTAAGGCTTGTGAAGAAGTAAGCTCTGGAAAATTGAACGACCACTTTCCATTGGTTGTATGGCAGACAGGTTCTGGTACACAGTCAAACATGAATGCAAACGAAGTTATCGCAAACCGTGCTAACGAAATTGCAAAGAAAAAGCTTTGTCATCCAAACGATGACATCAATATGTCACAGTCTTCAAATGATACATTCCCAACTGCACTCCATATTTCTGCAGTATTGGTTCTCGAAGACAAGGTACTTCCTGCAATCGAAACACTTGTTACAACATTCAAGAAGCTTGAAAAAGAAAACAAGGGAATCGTGAAATCAGGACGTACACACCTTCAGGATGCTGTTCCTATCGCTTTTGATCAGGAAATTTCTGGATGGAGAACTTCTCTTGAACGCGATGCAGAAATGATCAAATCTTCACTTCCATACCTTAAACAGCTTGCTCTTGGTGGAACAGCTGTAGGAACTGGACTTAATGCACCTAAAGGATTTGACAAACTTGTTGCTGAAAAAGTTTCTGAACTTACAGGAAAGAAATTTGTTACAGCACCTAACAAATATCACGCACTTACATCAAAAGACGAACTTGTATACGCACACGGAGCTCTCAAGGCTCTTGCAGCAGATATGATGAAGATTGCAAACGACGTAAGATGGCTTGCATCTGGTCCTCGTGATGGTCTTGGAGAAATCTTTATCCCAGAAAATGAACCAGGTAGTTCTATTATGCCTGGAAAAGTAAACCCAACTCAGTGTGAACAGGCTACAATGGTAGCAGTTCAGGTAATGGGTAACGATGCTGCCATCGGTTTTGCTGCCAGCCAGGGTAACTTTGAACTTAACGTATTTATGCCAGTAATCGCATATAACTTTATCCAGTCTGGACGTCTTCTTGCAGAAAGTATCCTTTCTTTCAACAAGAACTGTGCAGTAGGAATTAAGGCAAACAAAGAAAAGATGCACCACAACCTCTACAACTCTTTGATGCTGGTTACAGCTTTGAATCCATACATCGGATATGAAAACGCTGCAAAAACAGCACACAAGGCTTTCGATGAAAACATCAGCCTCAAAGAAGCATGTGTAGGACTGGGCTTCCTTACAGCTCAAGAATTTGACAAGGTATTCAAGCCGGAAGCAATGGCTTATCCTAAAAAATAATGCAGATACAAAAAACGAGTTTTCGCGAAAGCAAAAACTCGTTAGTGCCATAAGTATAATGGTAGGTTTATTCCTACATTGGAGCTGTTATGAGATTTACTGTAAAGGCAAAACTTCTTATTTTATTCACAATTATCATTATTCTTGGAAATGGTACTCTTGGTATAGTTACTTTTAGTAGGGCAAAAAAAGCTCTCGAAGAGTCTGTTACTAAAAATCTTGATACTGTTTCACTTCAGGTTTCAAAAGACATTAAAAATGTCAACGATGCAGAATTTGCCTTGTTGCATTTACTTGCAACAACACCTTCTATGAGATCTGAAGAAGTTCCTATTAGTGAAAAATGTCAGATGTTCAAGCACTATATTGATGCAAACCCTGATAAATATGAAAACATTGCCTTTTATGACACTGAAGGAAATACTTATCTTCCAAACGGAAAACCTCTTCAGTTAAAAGGAAAGCCGTATATTGATATTCCTATTCAGACAGGAAAGGATTATATTCAGGATCCAGCATTCAGTACTGTAAACAATGCAGTAATCATGTTTATGTCAGTTCCTGTATATAACATGCAGAATAAACCGATTGGTTGTGTAGTTGCAGTTATTAAAGGAAATGTACTTAACGAAGTTGTAAAGAGTATTGAAGTAACTAAAGGTTATCATCCAAATATCATTAACAGAATAAATAACGAGATTATTGCAAAAGGTGATGAAGTAACCGATGAACGCATTGATACTGTAGAAATGGATCCTAACAATAATCTTTTGAATATTAGCAGAAGAATTTGTGAAGGTGAAACAGGAATTGATACTTATGATGATCCTATAACTGGAAAAAGAAAAATTGCCAGCTTCAGACCTGTTGAAGGCTGTGACTGGGCAGTATTCTGTCCTGCTCCTTATGAAGCATTCTATGGTGATTTAACAGCAATGTGGCATCTGTTCTTTGCCATTATTCCAATTGTAATTGTTGTTACTGTGATTCTGTTTATTGTTGTAATTAACTTTATTCTTAAACCCCTCAAGAATGTTCAGACTTCATTTTCTCAGATTGCAGAAGGAAATGCGGACTTAACAAACAGAATTGATAATAAAACAAATGATGAAATCGGCGATGTTGTAAATGGTTTCAATCAGTTTACAGAAAAGCTTCAGTCAATCATGACAGAATTGAAGTCTTCAAAAGAAGATCTTATTAACGTCGGAAAATCTTTGTCAGAAAGTACAGTTGATACAAGTGCTTCAATTACTCAGATTATTGCAAATATTGAATCTGTTCACAGTCAGATTACAAATTCCAGTGCAAGTGTAACAGAGACCGCTGCGGCTGTTAACGAAATTGCCTCTAATATTGAATCTCTTGAAAAAATGATTGAAAATCAGAGCAGGGGAGTTGAACAGGCATCTGCTGCTGTCGAGCAGATGATTGGAAATATTTCGGCTGTAAATAATTCAGTTGATCTTATGGCTAATTCTTTCAATGAACTTTATTCTAAAACACTTGAGGGCTGTCGTCTTCAGGAAAGTGTAAATGAAAGAATTGAAGAAATCCGTAATCAGAGTGAAGCTTTGCAGGAAGCCAACCAGGTAATAGCTGCAATTGCTTCTCAGACAAATCTTCTTGCTATGAACGCAGCAATTGAGGCTGCCCATGCTGGTGAAGCAGGAAAAGGATTTGCAGTTGTTGCTGACGAAATCCGTAAGCTTTCTGAAAACTCAAGTTCGCAGTCAACTTCTATCGGAAATCAGCTTGACCGTATTCGTGAATCAATTGCCAATGTAGTTTCAGAATCAGTTCAGTCTACAGCTACATTCAACGAAGTAACAGAAAATATTAAAAATACTGATAGTCTTGTTCAGCAGATTAAAGCTGCAATGAATGAACAAAACTCTGGATCAATTCAGATTAGTGAATCATTGCAGACAATGAATGACAGTACTACAGAAGTAAGAACTGCTTCTGTTGAAATGTCAGAAGGAAATAAAGCAATTCTTAATCAGATTCAGCGACTTCAGGATATTACATCAGAAATCAGTTTAAGCATGGAAGAAATGTCTGTTGGTGCCCGTAAGATCAATGAAACAGGTGAAGGCTTGAATGAAATTTCAAAAAAAATGAATGGATCAATTGATGAGATTGGTTCACAGATTGATTTGTTCAAAGTGTAAAGTTTCTTAGTCTTAAAACATCAAATTTTCATTAAATTTGGGAAAAGGTCGGAAAATATTTATAATTTTCTGACCTTTTTTGTATTCCAAATTTATACAGATTGTAATATAATTGTAAAAAGCAAGTTTTTTGATTTTTTATATACATAGGAGCAAGTATGACATATTCGTATTTCCCAGGATGTACGCTCAAAAACAAGGCTAGTGACCTTGATAAATATGCGCGTATCTCTGCGGAAGCATTAGGGTTCACACTTGAAGAAATCACTGACTGGCAGTGTTGTGGTGGAGAATATCCACTTGGTACAAACGAAGTAGCTAGCAAGCTTCCTTCAGTTCGTGCTTTGGCTAATGCTCGCGACAAAGGTCAGGATTTAGTTACTCTCTGTTCAGCATGTTACAACGTTATTAAACAGACTAATGACGCTGTTCAGAATGACGAGAATACTAGCTTCAAAGTGAATAACTATCTCAAAGAAGATGGTATTGAGTATCACGGTGAAACAAAAGTACTTCATTACTTGGAAATTCTTCGTGACGTTGTTGGTTGGGACAATGTAAAGAAAGCTGTTAAGAATCCTCTTACAGGTAAGAAGATTGGAGCTTATTATGGTTGTCTTCTTTTAAGACCTGGAAAAGTTCTCCAGCTTGATGATGCAGAAAACCCTCAGCTTATTGAAGATTTTATCAAGGCTATCGGTGCAACTCCTGTCATTTATGCTCAGAGAAATGAATGTTGTGGTGCTTACACAATGTTCGAAGATAAATCAATTCCTCAGAATCGTTCACAGAAGATTTTAGCAAATGCAGAAGAAATGGGAGCTGACTTCCTTGTTACTTCTTGTCCTCTCTGCCGCTATAATCTCATAAAAAATAAAGGTGATTCTAAACTTGATGTAATTTACTTTACAGAATTGTTAGCAGAAGCCCTTGGACTCAAGGAGGCTAAGTAATTATGGAAAATAAAGAATTACTCAAAGAAGCCGTATTAATGAGATCTGGTGTTAATCCAAAAAAATGTATGGTATGTGGAAAATGTTCAGGAACATGTCCTAACTACGATGCAATGGAATATCACCCACATCAGTTTGTACAGATGGTTGAAAATGGCGAAATTGAAAAGCTTATGGCATCAAAATCAATTTATGCATGTTTGAGCTGCTTTGCATGTCTCGAACGCTGTCCTCGCCAGGTTGAACCTACAAAACTTATTGATGCAGTACGTCAGGTTGTTGAAGGCCAAAGAGGCCCTCATCATTTAGATCCAGCTCAGGTACCAGAACAGTTAGATCCAGATATGCCACAGCAGGCATTGATGGCTGCTTTCAGAAAGTACAAAAAATAGGAATTCAATATGGAAAGAATTGGTGTTTTTGTATGTCACTGTGGTACTAATATTGCCGGAACAGTTGACGTAGCAAAAGTTGCAGAAGAAGTAAAGAAAGTACCAGGTGTAGTATTCTCTACAAACTATACTTATATGTGTTCTTCTGCTGGTCAGCAGATGATTGAAGAAAAGATTAAAGAACTTGGCCTTACAGGTGTAGTTCTTTGTTCTTGTTCTCCTCGTATGCACGAAAAAACATTCCGTGCATGTGCAGAACGTGCTGGTTTAAATGCTTACAAAGTAGAAATTGCAAACATCCGTGAACAGTGTTCATGGGTTATGAAAGATATGGGCGATGCAACAGAAAAAGCTATTGCTTTGGCAAAGGCTGCAGTTGCAAAGACTATTCTTGATACACCTTTAATTGAAGGTGAAACTCCAATGACAAAACGTGCATTGGTAATTGGTGGTGGTATTGCAGGTATTACTGCAGCTCTCGATATCGCAGATGCTGGATTCCCAGTTGATATCGTAGAAAAAGATTACACAGTTGGTGGAAAGATGGCTAAGCTCGATAAGACTTTCCCTACATTGGACTGTGCATCTTGTATCGTTACACCAAAAATGACAGAAGTTAGCCAGAACTCTAACATCCGCATCCTTTCTTATTCAGAAGTTGCAAATGTTAAAGGTTACATTGGTAACTTCGAAGTAGACATTAAACGACATCCTCGTTTTGTTGATGAAACAAAATGTACTGGTTGTGGTGCTTGTATTGAAGCTTGTCCAAATAAGAAGGTTCCTAATGCTTTCAACTTGAACTTGAATACACGCAAAGCAATCGATATTCCATTTGCTCAGGCTGTTCCAAAAGTTGCAGCAATCTCTGAAGATTACTGTCTCCATATGAAGGGCATGAAAAATGGTAAAGACAATGTTTGTGGATTCTGTGAAAAAGCTTGTGCTGCTGGTGCAATTGATTTTAACCAGACAGAAACAACTCTTACAGAAAAATATGGTGCTATCATTGTAGCTACAGGTTATAACCCAATCAGCCTTGAAAAGTTCGATGAATATGCATACAGCCAGAGCCCAGATGTTGTTTCTTCACTTGAATTTGAACGCCTCTGTAACGCTTCAGGACCTACAAACGGTCACCTCTTGCGTCCATCAGATGGAAAAGAACCAAAAGAAATCGTATTCATTCAGTGTGTAGGAAGCCGCTGTTCAGCAGATTCAGAAAAAGGTCACGAATATTGTTCAAAGATCTGTTGTATGTATACAGCAAAACATGCAATCCTTACTCGTGATCACTATCCTGATACTAACATTACAGTATTCTATATTGATGTTCGTACTCCAGGTAAACTCTTTGATGAGTTCTATCGCCGTGCAGTTGAACAGTATGGTGTTCACTATATTAAAGGTCAGGTAGGTAAGGTTACTCCATTGGCAGACGGAACGCTGGATGTTCAGGGATCAGATTTGATTCTTAACCGTCAGGTTCACATTAAAGCTGACATGGTTGTACTTGCAGCCTCTATCGAAGCTGATAAATCAGCTCGTCCACTTGCAACTATGCTTACAACATCAATGGACAATAACGACTTCTTCCTTGAAGCTCATGCAAAACTTCGTCCAGTAGAATCACCAACTGCAGGTATCTTCCTTGCCGGTTGTTGTCAGGGACCAAAGGATATTCCAGAAACTGTTGCTCAGTCTTCAGGTGCTGCTGCTAAGGCTATTTGTTTGCTGGTTAAAGACAAACTTAAGAATAACCCATGTACAGCAAATCCTAATGAAAATGCATGTAACGGTTGTGGACAGTGTGCTAACGTTTGTCCTTACGGTGCTATTTCTTATGTTGAAAAAGATTTCCGTGGACCAAATAGAACTACAATTACTCGCCGTGTATCACAGGTTAACAAAGCTATGTGTCATGGTTGTGGTGCTTGTACAGTTGCTTGTCCATCGGGAGCTATGGATCTCTTGGGATTCAGTAACAAACAAATCTTGGCGGAGGTTGATTCGGTATTGTAATTATCAGGTCATTCTGAACTTGTTTCAGAATCTAAAATAAGATGTCGAATCAAGTTCGACATGACAGATTATAAACTGAAAAAATGATTATGGCTGAAAATAAAGAATGGGAACCAAGAATTGTTGCTTTCTGCTGTAACTGGTGTTCATACGCTGGTGCAGACTTGGCTGGTAACAACCGTCTTGAATATCCAAAGAATGTAAAAATCATCCGTATTCCATGCTCTTGCCGCTTGAACCCAATGTTCATTCTTCGTGCATTCCAGCGTGGTGCTGATGGTGTAATTTTGTGTGGTTGTCACCCTGGTGACTGTCACTATTCAACAGGAAACTATTTTGCTCGTCGTCGTATGACTCTTCTTTTCTCTATGCTTGATTACCTGGGAATTGATAAAGCTCGTACACGTGTAGAATGGTGTTCTGCTGCTGAAGGTGTAAGATTTGCAGGAATCATGAATGATTTCGTTGCTCAGATTAAAGCCCTTGGCGAAAACAAAAAGCTGGAGGATGTAAGATGCAAGACAAATTAATCGCTCGTGCAAAAGAATTACTTTCTGAAGGCAAAGTAAAGAAAGTTGTAGGCTGGAAAAAAGGTCTTTTCGAAGATGACATTACTCCAGCGTTATTTACAACTGCAGAAGAATTAGACAAAGACTTTGTTTTCAATAAATATTGTAAAGCAAATCTTTCAAAATACTTGGTTGGTATTACAAAGAACATCGAGATTGCAAAATCAACAACTCGTATGAACAATACAATGGCAAAGCAGCGTGATCCTAACGCTCAGGATGCCCCAATTCCTCAGGAAGTTGTATTGGTATTTTTAAAACCTTCTGACACATACTCATTCACTCAGCTTCTTAAAGAAAGCCGCATTACTCGTGAAGACGTTTATGCAATTGGTGTTCCTTGCCAGGATACACTTGATGGCGGAGACATTTGCGATAATTGTGCTGGTAAAAAGCCTGTTTCTTGTGATGAATATATTGG
>JAHAZA010000043.1 GCA_018385415.1 Treponema sp.
GATATTGATTTTTACAATAGAATTTTTTTTACGTAATATTATGAATGTGTAATTTCCATTGCTTTTGCTTTTACTGCTTCGTAAAGTTTTTCTCTGCCTGTTATCTAAACTTTAAGAATACTAAAAAAGTTTAATAATTATTAAAAAATCTATTGAACTTGTCTTTTGATTATGTTATTTTATATTCATGATAGAATTAACTTTAAGTGCATTATTAAGACAAAAGACAGCTGAATATCCTGATAATGAATTCATGGTATATTCTGATAGAGATTTAAGATTTACTTACACTCAGTTTGACAAACGTGTAGATGACATGGCTTGTGGACTTTATGCTATTGGTGTAAGAAAGGGGGACCATGTTGGTATCTGGGCAACTAATGTTCCTGACTGGCTCACATATATGTTTGCATGTGCTCGTTTAGGTGCAGTTGCTGTAACAGTAAATACATCATATAAACTTCATGAATTGGAATACCTTGTAAAACAATCTGATCTTACAACTTTATGTCTAACTGATGGTGTAAAAGATTCTAACTATGTTTCTATGATTAAGGAACTGGTTCCTGAACTTGATGAATACGAAAGAGGCTGTTTAAAATCTAAATTATTCCCTTGTCTTCGTAATGTAGTATTCATGGGACCTGAAAAATATAAAGGTCTTTATTCAACTCCAGAATTACTTCTTCTTGGTCAGCATGTTGATATTGAAATAATTCATGATATTGAAAAATCTGTTACTCAGAATGATGTTGTAAATATGCAGTATACTTCTGGTACAACAGGATTCCCAAAAGGGGTAATGCTTACAAGCCGTAATATTATTAACAATGGTTATTCTATTGGTGAATGTATGCGTTATACAAACAAAGAACGGGTATGTCTTCCTGTTCCTTTATTCCATTGTTTTGGTATTGTACTTGGAGTTATGGCCGTTTTGTCTCACGGTGCTACTCACGTTTTGCTTGAAAGCTTTGATCCACTTCTTGCACTTGCTTCTATCCACAAAGAAAAATGTACTGCTATTTATGGTGTTCCAACAATGTATATTGCAGAATTGAATCACCCTATGTTCAGCATGTTCGATATGTCTTCTTTAAGAACAGGTATTATGGCTGGTTCTTTGTGTCCTGTAGAATTGATGAAACAGGTTATGGAAAAGATGAACATGAAAGAAATTACTTCTGTTTATGGTCTTACAGAAACTTCACCTGGTATGACTCAGTCTCACTGGGATGATACTTTGGAAGTAAAAGCTACAACTGTAGGCCGCGAACTTCCTGATATTGAAGTAAAAGTCCTTGATCCTGAAACTAACGAAGAATGTCCAGTTGGAGTTCAGGGGGAAATGTGTTGTCGTGGTTATAACATTATGAAAGGTTATTACAAAATGCCTAAAGAAACTGAAGAAATTATTGATGAAAACGGTTTCTTGCATTCTGGTGACCTGGGTGTTAAAGGCGAAGATGGAAACTACCGCATTACAGGTCGTATTAAAGATATGATTATTCGTGGTGGTGAAAATATTTATCCTCGGGAAATTGAAGAGTTCCTTTCTGCAATGCCAGAAATCAGAGATATTCAGGTAGCTGCAGTTAAGAGTAAGAGATATGGTGAAATTACAGGTGCTTTCATCATTCTTCACGAAGGTAAAACTCTTACTGAACAGGATGTTATTGAATTCTGTCGTGATAAACTTGCTAAATTTAAGTGGCCACAGCTTGTTATGTTTGTTGATGAATTCCCATTAACCGGTAGTGGAAAAATTCAGAAATTTAAGCTTACAGAAATTGGTACTAAATATCGACGGGAAGTATTAAAGATTGATGATTAATCTTAAAAGATTTTTATAAGAAAACAAAGGAGGTTTTTTATGAATGATGAAATTAAGGCTGTTGCAGATCGTCTTATTGGATTAAGAGAAATTATGGATGTTTCTTTAGAAGAAGCAGCTAAGGTTTGTGGTATTACAATTGATCAGTATAAGGCTTATGAATCTGGAAATATTGATATTCCTGTAGGTGTACTTCAGTCAATGGCAAAAGAATATAAAATGGATCTTGGCACTTTAATTTCTGGTCAGGAACCTCATATGCATTCTTATTGTCTTACAAAGAAGGGTAAGGGACTTTCTGTTGAACGCCGCAGTGATTATAAATATGAGGCACTTGCAAGTGGTTTTATTAACAGAAAATCTGATCCATTTATTGTTACAGTTCCATTTGAACCAAATGCAGAAATTCATTTTAATTCCCATCCTGGTCATGAATTTGAATACATGATTGAGGGTAAAATGGAAATTATTGTTGATGGAAAATCAATGATTTTGGAAGAAGGTGACAGTATCTACTTTGATGGAACTAAACAGCATGGAATGAGAGCTTTAGATAAGCCTGCAAAATTCCTTGCAATCATCATTTAAATTTAAAATGATGAGTTAAAAATGAAAAATTAAGGATAAAATATGCTAGAACAATTTTTGGAAAGAACAGAATTTAGGGATTACGAAGACTTTTTTGCAAATTTCAAATATAAAATCCCAGAGAACTTTAACTTTGGTTATGATGTTGTTGATTATCTTGCTGAAAAAAATCCAGATGCAAAAGCAATGGTTTGGTGTAATGATAATGACGAAGAACTTACACTTACATTTAAACAGCTTAAAGAAAGAACAGATCGTGTAGCTGCATTTATGATGAAAATGGGAATTAAGCGCGGCGATTTTGTTATGCTTATTTTACAACGCCGTTATGAATTCTGGCTTTCTATTATCGCTCTGCACAAAATTGGTGCATCTGTTATTCCTGCAACCCACATGCTTACAACAGAAGATATCGTATATCGTTGTAATGCTGCTGGAATCAAACATGTATTTGCAGTAAATGACCGGGAAATTTTTAAGTACATTGAAGATTCTAAAAAGGAAGCACCATCTTTACAGACTCTTGTTGGCGTAGCTCCATTTGGAATTGATAAAGGTCTTGATGATGATTTTTTGGCTAGCCATCCCGCTTGGACAGATTTTACCCGTGGCGTTGCTGCTGTTACACAGGATGATTTAGCAAAATTCCACGCTCTTAAACGCGAAGATATTTCTAAAAACGATGATGTATTCCTTTCATACTTTACTTCTGGAACTACAAGTCATCCAAAATTAGTATCACACAATTATTTGTATCCCCTTGGACACATTGTAACAGC
>JAHAZA010000032.1 GCA_018385415.1 Treponema sp.
CTGCAAATGTATATTTTTTCAAAGAAGATAAATATGCAATTGTTACTTTTGAAAATAAATATGTTAATCCAAATTGGTTTCACTATTCAAGGGAAGAATTAGCAAAAAAAATAAATTGTGACTTAAATCAATTGTGAAGTTTTTCTACAATCCAGAATTGTAGATGAGTCTTATATTAATCTTTCGTCACAAAATGTTACAAAAATATTGATTTTTTCCGGATTTATGACGATACTATATGTATGGACTTTAACAAATCTATCATCCGTTTTTTATCTGTTTCTATTAATAATATAAACAATGTTGAAAACGGAACTATTCATGTAAACGATTTTTCTAAAAAAGACAGTTGGACTAATTATTCGCCTGATCATTCTGATGTAATTGGACTTTACGGTCAAAACGGGTCTGGTAAATCAACTGTAGTAGAAGCCCTTGCTCTTCTTAAAATGTGTGTTCTTGGTGACAAGTTTTTGATTACCAAGAAGGAATTTGATAAGTATGTTCAGGAAGATTTGATTACTATTGGAAAAGATTCTCTTACAGTAAAAGCTCATTTTTTGATTACTGATAATGTTGATTCTAAAATTATTGAATATGCTTTTACTTTTGGATACAAACCTAATACTGACTCAACCCTTAGAGTTAAATATAATGTAATTCTTGAAAATGAAAGCTTTTCAATTTTAAATACTGATCTGTCTGCAACTGATTTATTTGTAAAATATTCTGCTGCTGGTAAACAGATTGTTGAACCTGTGGATTTGTACAAAAAGGTCATTGCAACTGACGATCAGCTGGCTGTTACTTTCCAGCTTTGTAAGGTTTTATCTCAAAAGGAATGTTCTACATATCTTTTTAATTCTGAACTAATAAATATCAAAGGTCTTTCTGATGTAAGTAAATTGTTTGATTACATGAAGATTTTTAGAAAGTACATTAATTCAAACTTCTGTATTATTACAAAGGATTTTACAGATTTGACTTCTGCTAAAAATCTTATTCCTCTTGCCGTCCAGAATGAAAAATTTGAACCAAATGCATTTATCCGTTTTGTTGGAATTTCATTAAGTGGTTCTCAGTTTATTGAACAGTCTCGAAAGCCTGTTTTTACTGCTCTTATTGAAGAACTTAATACTGTAATCAATTCAATAATTCCAGATATGCAGCTTAAGATGGTTACTCTTTCTACTGAACTTTCCAGCAATAATCAGAAAGGTGATGTTGTTGAAGTTGTGTCTGTTCGTAATGGAAAGGAAATTCCTCTTCGTTATGAATCTGACGGAATTAAAAAATTGCTCTGTATTTTGAATCTTCTTGTTCTTATGCATAACAATCAGAATATGTTTGTTGTAATTGATGAACTTGATGCCAGCATTTTTGAATACCTTCTTGGTGAGATTCTTACCATGCTTACAGAAAGTGGAAAAGGACAGCTGTTTTTTACTTCCCACAATCTGTATCCTCTTGAACTTCTTGATAAGGAATCTATTTTCTTTACAACTACAAATCCTCAGAACAGATACATTAAGTTTAAATATATCAAACCAAATCATAATCTTCGCGATCAGTATCTTAAGACAATTCGCCTTGGTGGTCAGGATGAACCAGTTTATCAGGAATCAGATACAGCAAATATGCGCCTTTCTTTCTATTCTGCAGGACGAAAATTTGAAAACTTTCTTAAAACAATTCAGGAGAAGAACTAGTGCCAGAAAGCAAGAAAGTTGTTCTGTTCATTTTTGAAGGCGTAACAGAAAAGATAGCATTAGAAAGTATTCTCAAAAAGTTGTTTGCTTCAAATTATGTTGATGTTGAATTTATTGGAACTGATATTACTTCCAAAAAAGATGTTACAGTTGGAAATATTGATAATGAATTGCGTCAGTTTATTCGTGAAAAACTAAAACCATTGCACATTGATGTAAGTGATATTGAAAAAATCATTCATGTAATCGATACCGATGGTGGTTTTGTTGATGAAAGATATATTAAATATTCAGCTCAACAGGCACATTTGGCTTATACCCAGAATGAAATTCTTACAAAAGATCCTGCTAACACATTAAAAAGAAATAAAGAAAAAACAGAGAAAACAAACCATTTGAAGAATTTGTCGTATTTGCATTTTAAATCTGATGATTTACGCATACCATATCAATTGTATTATTTTTCTAGAAACAGAGAACATTCATTGCAAAATGAAGTCAGAGAATTGACTGTTATAGAAAAGAAAGATATGGCTTTCGAATTTGCTTCAAAATATTTAGGAAAAGAAAGTGATTTTGTTACTTTGCTGAATGATCCTGCAGTGAAAGTAGATGGTAGTTTCGGGCAAACATGGTCATTTATTCAGAAGGATAATAATTCATTACATAGACACTCTAATTTTTATCTGGCATTTGAAAGTACAAAATAAGTATTTTTCATGATAAAATAAACTATTACTTATTTAGGAATAGCTTATGTCCACATACAACGAAGAAGCATACGAGAACTGCTTAATTCAATTATTCACAGAAAACTTGGGTTATGACCACATCTATGGCCCAGATATTGATCGTGACTGGCATTCTCCACTCTACGATTCAGTTCTCGAAGATTCCATTCGTCGTATAAATCCCAAAGCAGCTCCTTCTGCCATAAATGAAGCTCTCCAAAAACTCCGCAACTTTGAAAATGCTGAACTCAAAAAGAAAAATGCTTTGTTCATGGACTATCTCCAAAGTGGAATTGAAGTTTCTTATTCTGAAAACGGTGAAACTAAATCTGACATTATCTATATTGTTGATTATAACAATGTGAACAATAACTCTTTCATCGTAGCTAACCAGTGGACTTTTATTGAAAACTCAAACAAACGTCCTGATATTCTTCTTTTCTTAAACGGACTTCCGGTTTGTCTTTTTGAACTTAAATCTCCAAGCCGTGAAGAAACTGATGTAAGTGAGGCTTATTCACAGATTCG
Source organism: Treponema sp. (assembly GCA_018385415.1). Lineage (GTDB taxonomy): Bacteria > Spirochaetota > Spirochaetia > Treponematales > Treponemataceae > Treponema_D. The sequence continues at coordinate 2,969 of JAHAZA010000032.1, forward strand.
TAATTACATGCAGGAAATTCCAAGCATGTTCATTTACAATTGTATCTGCGTTATGTCGGATCAGCTTACATCTAAAGCGGGAACTATTACTTCTGGTGAAGACCGCTTTATGGAATGGAAGACTAAAGACGGTGATAGTGAATCTAAAGCTTTTGCTGATTTTACAACTTTCTTTGAAGGCATTTTCCAGAAAGAACGACTTTTAGATATCATAAAAAACTTCATCTGTTTTAATAATGACGGAATTAATTCATACAAAATCCTTGCCGGTTATCATCAGTATTTTGCGGTAAAGAAAGCTATTGAGCGTACAAAGATTGCTGTAAATGGGGATGGTAAGATTGGAGTTTTTTGGCATACTCAGGGATCTGGAAAATCTCTCTCCATGGTTTTCTATGCTCACCTTTTGCAGCAGAATATCGACACTCCTACTATCGTTGTAATTACTGATCGAAACGATCTTGATAATCAGCTTTATACTCAGTTTTCAAACTGTAAGGATTTCTTGCGTCAGGAACCTGTTCAGGCAAAAAGCCGAGAGGATTTGAAAAATCTTCTTGAAGGCCGCAAAGCAAACGGAATCATCTTTACAACGATACAGAAATTTGAGGAATCCAATGAGCCTTTAAGTGATCGTAAAAATATCATCGTTATGGCTGATGAAGCTCACCGTGGTCAGTATGGACTTACAGAAAAGATTAAAACTTCAAAGGATGAAAACGGAAACTTAATTGCTCGCAGAACAATCGGAACTGCCCGAATTATCCGCGACAGTCTTCCAAATGCCAGTTACATTGGCTTTACTGGAACTCCAATCAGCCGTGAAGATCGCAGCACTATCGAAGTTTTTGGTGATTACATTGACGTTTATGATATGACTCAGGCTGTGCAGGATGGTGCAACTCGTCCTGTTTATTACGAAAGCCGTGTAATCAAACTTAAACTTGATGATAAAGTTCTTGCCCAGATTGATGCTGAATATGATATTCTCGCTCAGAATGCTGATGAAGAAGTAATTGAAAAATCAAAACATGAACTTGGAAAAATGGAAGAAATCCTCGGTCATGAAAAAACAATCAATTCACTTGTTGATGATATTCTTGAACACTACGAAAATGAACGCCAGTATCAGCTTACCGGAAAAGCAATGATTGTTGCCTACAGTCGTTCCATTGCAATGAAGATTTACAATCGTATTCTTGAACTTCGTCCTCAGTGGGCTGGTACAACTTCACAAATTACAATTGATAATAAACAGGTAACCGTTCCAGGTGATGATGCCCGCATTGCTGTTGTAATGACAGAAAGCAATAAAGATCCAGAAAAATGGCGTGCAATAATCGGAAATAAAACACACAAACAGGAACTTGCAACTCGCTTTAAGGATAACGACAGCCCTCTTAAAATTGCCATTGTAGTTGATATGTGGCTTACTGGTTTTGATGTTCCTTCTCTTGCAACAATGTATGTTTACAAACCAATGGAAGGCTACAACCTCATGCAGGCAATTGCCCGTGTAAATCGCGTTTTCAAAGACAAAGAAGGTGGTCTTGTAGTTGATTATGTTGGAATTGCTCAGGCTCTTAAACAGGCCATGAACGATTACACTGTCCGTGACCGGGAAAATTATGGTGAAATGGATGTTGCAAAACGAGCTTATCCAAAATTCAAGGAAAAACTTGAAGTCTGTCGAAATTTATTCTTTGGTTATGATTACACCCCATTCTATGATGGTTCGGACTTACAGCGTGGTATGACAATCAGTGGTGCCGTAAACTTTATTATGGCCGTTGATAAAGAAGATCAGAAACAAGCTTTTGTAAAAGAAGCGCTCATGCTCAAACAGTCACTTTCACTGTGTTCTTCAATGGTAAAAGAACATATGCGACTTGAAGCTGCATTTTTTGAATCAGTTCGAGTTCTTGTTATGCGCCTTATGTATGTTGCACCAGGAAAGAAATTCTCGCTCAAAGAAGTAAATGACAGAATCAATGAACTCTTAAAGCAGTCAGTAAAATCTGATGGAATTATAAATCTTTTCAGTGATGTTGGTGAAAAAGTGAATCTTTTTGATCCAACCTTTCTTGATAACATTTCAAAGATGAAGGAAAAGAATCTTGCTGTTGAAATGCTAAAGAAACTTATCAACGAGCAGGTAAGAATTTACAAACGAACAAATCTCGTAAAATCAGAACACTTCAGTGAAATCATTCAGCAGACTTTGAATCGTTATCTAAATGGAATGCTTACAAATGAAGAAGTGATTCAAGAATTGCTCAGACTTGCTAAAGAACTTTTACATGCTAGTGAAGAAGGAAATAAACTTGGCCTTTCTGATGAAGAACTTGCATTCTACGATGCTCTTACAAAGCCAGAAGCAGTAAAAGATTTCTATTCAAATGAAGATTTAATTGCCCTTACAAAAGAACTTACGGATACACTTCGAAAGAATAAAACAATCGACTGGCAGAAAAAAGAATCAGCTCGTGCAAAAATGAGAATGATTGTCAAAAAACTTTTGAAGAAATACAAGTATCCACCAGAAGGCCAGGAAGATGCGTTGAAGACAGTTATCAGCCAGTGTGAAATGTGGACTGATAATGTGGCTGATTTTGAAGATGCTTATCAGGAAACAACTTCTACTTGGAATGGCTTGATGGTTGCGGAAGATAGTCCTAAGTATGGAATTTAATATATGGACAATACATTAAAACCTTGCCAAGCAACTATTATTAAGAAAAATAAGACTAATATCCAAAATGGAATTCTATAAACTAAACCTCTACAATGCCATTCAAACATTCTAGCTAGATGTACAGCCCTTGATCAAATTACTATACTCCATCATTCATTATTTTTAAGTTGATTAATTGGTGCTTCAATAACAGCAACTTCCTTTTGATTGTAGAAAAAATTTCCTTCATTTGCATCTATCATAATGGAAGAAATATTCTGGTTTTCTAACTCTTCAAACCACACATACATTTCTTTAATTTCATTCCATGAATTAGGATGCATATATTCTTCCTGACCATCTGCATCAATAACGCCTAATAGACAAACTGATTTTTCAATATCATAATCAGAAAGTTTTTCCTTCTCTATAATGTTTTCAATTCCCTTTAATAATCTTTCAGGTATATTTTCAGTATCTCCACATAGATAATCATAAAGACAGTCATAAGCTACATCACAATCTCCATCATAGGCATCCCACTGTAAATCCCAATCATCAGGAACTGGATCACATGCATCATCAACAAGTGAAATCTTTTTAATGTTCTGCTTATTAATTAAGAGTTCTTTATTATTTAAAGTTTCAGCATAGATCCATTTTGAGTCATTCTGAATAGCCATATACATATTTTCATAGGTTCCCTGTGTAATTGGATACCATCTGGATTTTTTTTGGCCTTTAACCTTGATACCAAGATTTCCCCAGAAACCATCGATCTTAATATCTTCTTTTTTCTTTGGTCCATAATCACATAAATGAGTTGTTTTTATAATCTTTGAATTACCCAAAAGATCATCGACGCTTATTCCAAAAATTATTGCAAGTTCACGAAGATTCTTTACTGTTGGTTCAGCTGTTCCTTTTTCCCATTTAGCAATTGCCTGCTGACTCATTTCTAATCGTTCTGCAAGATCCTTCTGAGTCATATTAAATTTTGCTCTTAATTCTTTAAGTCTTAGCACATTACCTCCATCTAACATTTGTATAACCAAAATCAATTAATTTCTGGCTGCTTTGTTTTGATCTTCTTCCTGAACGGCAGTAAACATAAATGGTTTGAGATTTGTCTTTAAGAAGTTTTTCGGCATCCTGTTTTGTAAAAGTTTCGTTTGTAAGCTGAAGGGCACCTGGGATATGGCCGCTGGAAAATTCTTCAGGAGTTCGGACATCCAAAAGAACAAAATTATTGTCGTTTGACATAAGCTTTAAGCCTTCTTCCATGGAAACGGAGGTAAATGTGGTCATGATAGTCTCCTTTTGGGGTAATTTTTTTGCTGTGCAGGATGATAAGATGAGAAGTAAGATTAATATGGGGAGTATGGAATGTTTCATGAGTTATTTGTGTTCCCTTTTTTCATAGTATAACATAATTTAGAGAAATTAAATCTGGATATATAAAACAATTTATATTAAAAAACATATATTCATTGTAAGAGAATGAATTATTATCAATTTATGTATAACCTGATTTGCAGTAACTAATATTTAGATATACAATCAAATCATGAATACTATTTCTAAAGACATTTTCCGTTCAATTCACGAAGGGAAATGGCTTTATGTTGAATATCAAAATTCAGATGATGAAAAAACTAAATATTGGATTTCGATAAACAACATCAATATTGAAAAAAAGAGTCTCGAAGTAACAGGTCTTCATCTAGGTAATTTTACAACTAAAAATCTCTTTATGTTTGTAGATAAGATACTTGCTACCCAAATTATGGATGGTACTTTTTATCACACAAACAAAAC
>JAHAZA010000058.1 GCA_018385415.1 Treponema sp.
ATGTCTGATATTTGTTCTGTTAATCAAGGTTTACAAATTGCAATTGAAAATCGATTACTAGAAAAAAAAGCAAATTGTTATTTTTACATAACGAATGAGTTTATAAAAACTGGAACGAAATATAAGTATTATATTGAAAATCCTCCAAAAAATGTTCTTTGTACAAAAGATGATATTTTAATGACAAGAACAGGAAATACAGGAATCGTAGTTACTGATATAGATGGATGTTTCCATAATAATTTTTTCAAGATTAATTATTCTAGAGACTTAGTTATAAAAGGTTTTTTAGTACAGTTCTTCAAATTATCAACTACTCAAAAACGAATTTTAGTTTTAGCAGGTTCATCAACGATTCCTGATTTAAATCATAAAGATTTCTATAGTTTGACAATTCAACTTCCTTGTAAAGCCGAACAACAAAAAATCGCCGACTGTCTTTCAAGCATAGATTCATTAATCCAAACTCAACAAAAAGTAGTAACCACCTGGCAGCAACGAAAAAAAGCTTTGCTGCAGCAAATGTTTGTATAGAAAAAATTACTCAGTTCGTGACATTTTGCCACGAACTGAAGAGGTTTACTTCATTACCAAATTATCAGCAATAATCATCAAACACTGGACCGCCAGTCCAATCTTTGCCCTGAAGAACAGTAAAATATTTATCAGCACTATTTTCCTGAAAACAAGTTCTATACAATTCATGAACATATAAACCGTTATCATAAGTAATTGTACTTACACTCCAAGGTTTAATAGCATTTTCTCCATCACCACTCTCACATTTGATAATTATTATGTCATTTACAAATGCAATTTGCTGAACAAGGACCTTATATTTTGAGTTCATGTAATACACATTACCAGGCTGTAGTCTTGTAAAATATTCTTGCAATGGATTCTCGCTTTTTTCTTGTGGACAACAAGGAAAATAAGAAGGAATCATATTGCCAACTACGACTGCATTTGGCGTAAGTGATTCTCTATAATCTGGATTAAGATTTTTTAAGACATCTTTGCTTGATTGTGTATGCCAGTTCAAATCTTCTATTTCCTGTGGTGTTGAAAATTTCAAGTCTATATATTTTTGTAAGCAAGTATCTGCTTCTGCCTGTGTAACAGATTTCATCCAGTTTAGGTTAGGTACATCTATTGTTTGTAAAATAGAAATATCAGAAAGAATCTTTTCAATCTTCATATCCAATAGTAATTGTAGTTGAGATTGTATTGACGGCTGAAGTATTTTAAATTCGAACTTTGTCACCCAGGATAAGTTTTTTGCCCGGTTATCTTGCGAATTATAATTCTTGTGAAAAACTACATACTGTTCTGAAGCCGGTGCTCCGTAAAAAGCTGTTGCTACAATTCTATTGATTTTTTCACCACCAATACGCATAAAGCCTTTGTCATCTAATGTTCCAAAAGTCCAGGTGTCGTCTATTTTTCGTTTACGTTCTGAATTACCAGAATGACGTAATACAGCTCCATTATCACGAACTGAGTATGTTTCATTTTTATAAGTGCATGTTTTTTCTTCATTAAAGTCATCTATATTTGTAAAAATCATTATTCATTTCCTCCATTATCAGAATCATGCTTCATGATTCTTTTCATCTCTTCTTTCATTTCATCAGACCAGAATCTAGCTCCGCCTGTATAAAAAACAGGAGTTTCCCATTCTTTGGATTCTTCAATTTCTGTTTCAATGAAAAACTTAAGTAATTGAAGTGCTGCTTCCTGCTTTACTTCTTTTTTAGATACAGCTTCTGAAGTAAAACTTTTTGGTATTCCTTCAAGAGAAACTGTACAACGCCAGATTGGATTTCCATCTGAATCATGATATTCCGAGAAATCATAAATAGGCTCCATGATAATTTGTTTTTGAACAAATTCATGAAGCTGACTTACTGGATTTGAATAATCAACTTTTTTTATTTTTCTTTTTATTTCTTCGTGGCAGAGATAATTCAAAGCTTTACATTCTGCAGCCATCTTAGCCTGAAAAGGACCTACTCCTGTACCAGAGAAAAACTTATCATTAATTCTAATACCATATTCGTAAAGACCTGTTTTTGGATCTGGCGCCATCTGACCTTGCTCACAACCTATTCGCACTTCCCACCAGTTGTGTGGGTGCATATCTTCTAGAATCTGTGGCTGCCTGAGGCGAGGAATATTCTCTGGTTCTCCAAATCCTAATTCATGACATTTTTCTAGGACTAAGACACACAGATAACTGTTCATTGAATCCATGCTAAGCATTGTTTCACAAACTTTATCTATAACCTTAAAATTCCAGTCACAATCTACTGCAACAGCTCCTACAATAGCTTCGAATAAATCTTCATTTACAGATGCACTCTTTTGAACTTCATTTTTTATATCACTTTGCCCCAAATACAAGAATTGATAAAAACCTGCATTATAAGCACATTGAGCAAGAGTATGTTTACTTACATAAACCGATTTTAATTTTGTAAGTTCTCCCTCATTTTTCTCTGAAATAAAATTGCCTTCCGAGATTTTTGAAAACTTTTTATACATCATCTTTGTAATGTATAAATCCAGTGCCTCATCACCATAGAACTCCAGAACCTCATTGTTTTGAACTTCCGGATGCTCCTGAGAATAAGATTTACGAATAAAAGCCTGTACAAGTAATCGTTCATTTTTAAAATGATATCCGATTGCACTTTGTACATAATCAATGTTTTCTCTGTTCATCATTTGAGAACTCCTAAAAATAAATTTAGGCACAGATATCCTGTCATCAATTTTTGAGAAATAATAAATTGTCTGAAGGCTTTATAAGAAAACTTAAAAATAGAAAAACTAAGAAAATCCTGATTGCTATGTGCAACTTGCATCACATCATGACAAGCAAAATAATTTTAGATTTGTATTTCGGCTTTCTTGTGTGCCTAGATATAAACTAATCAAAGAAGTAATTATAGTCAAGTTAAAAAGAAAAGATGTTCTAAATGAAATAATTATGAATAGGCGTTCATTAATCCAATCAGCTGCTTGAAATCATATCCCAGCATCAGTAATCCCCATTCTGTGGAACCAGCTCATCAAGACTTGGTGGCAGGAGCCACTGTTCGCCTGGTTATATGGTTTGTATGTGATTTTATCGCTTACGCCTCTGCTCATATTTAAATTTTAGCAGATTTGAATTTAATTGTAAATTTAAAATAATTGGGTCTGCCCCATACTTTTGGGACAGACCCTTCAAAAAACATTAGTCATCCCAACTGATAGAAGCCCGTTCTTTCTTCGGCCTGATAAACTGCTTTTTCTCTTCCTCAACAGCTTTCTTTTGCCAGTTCAGATTTCCGGCAAGTCTTTGTTTATCATACTCATCAAAAGAAACAATTCCATGAGCATCCATATCAGCTGCAATTGTCCTGAGGTCACATGCTTTCTTTCCATGGAAATATTCATTCCAAGCTCTGTTTGCATCTTCAAACTTAATGTACAGATGGCTTATGTATTCTTTTACACGGCCAAACATGTTCTGATAATCTTTACGATTCGAATAATAATCTTCAGCAAGATTATTGATTCGCTTTTCTCTTCGTTCGTCTGCATCTTTCTTTTCATCCAGTTCTTTAAGCTGCTTGTTTATTTCCTCTTCCTTTTTCTCGTTTTCACGTTTCTGGGCAAATGTTTCGTCGTGAAGGTTGTTCAGATAATTTTCTCGTTCATCCTGTTCTTTGTCTTTCGCATCCTGAAGTTTAGCACGACGATTCTGGGAAGATTCAATTGCAGTATGATTTTTTGTCCATTCTTTTATGACTTCAAGATTGCTGTCTATGTCATCAACTTTTTTCTGAAGTACAGAAAGCTTTGCAGATGTTTCTTCATTTGCAGCTTTTGTAAGTGCATTTGCTTTGGCATCTTTTGCATTCTTGATTCTTGCCTGCTCATTTTCTGTTTTATCCCTTTTGTTCTTTGCAGCATCCATCTGATTCTGAGCCTGCTGTTCCATGATGATTTTCAGAAGCCGCTGATTTTCTTCTAGCAGAGCCTTGTTGTCTTCACATTCTTTGTACAGTTGGATTTTTACTTCCTCATCACGGTCTTCTTCAATTTCCCTGTCTACTTTGATTCCATAACTTTCAACCATATCAAGAAGATCATTACGGACTGCTTCTTCCATCTGAATCTGGGCAGTCAGTTTTCCTTTTGTACGGAATCCCATTTCTGCACAGGCTCCTGAAATAGAAGACTGAATGCTCATTCCTGATTGCAGTGCTTTTCCAAAATGTTCAACACGCCATGGAGTCCAGTCTTTCTTTTTCCATTTGCTTTCATCAAACTCAATGCCTTCTTTTTTACAGCGTTCAATTTCTTCCTGTTTCATTTCTTCCCGGAGTCTGTCTTCTTCTGCCTGTTCTTCTTTTGTTAATGCATGACAGACTGGAACAAAATCAAAATGAATGTGAACTGCTCCTGGAAGCTTTTCTCCTGTGACAGGATCAAGTGTAAACTCATCTGCATGAAGATAGATTCCCACGGCCTTAAGATTCGGATAATGCTTTGGCATCCATTCAGTTGCAAACTTTTCGAGAATAGCAATTGAAGCATCTGTATCAAGGTGGTTATCACGTTTACCAATCTGGAAAATAAACTCATACCATGGTTTTCTTGAATTATCAGTTGTAGCTTTCTTTTTCATTGAACCACGTCTCTGGTCTTCAAGAATGTGTGTCAGATAATTTTTTATCTTTCTGTCATTACGCTGAGTCTTGTTGTATTCTTCCAGAGCCTCTCCAAAAATCTGCTCATAACATTTTTCAAGAGAACCACAGTTCAGAATTGTCCTGTAATGACCAGTCGGATCAATATGGTCCAGATCTTCAATCCAGGATTGTTCCCGTCTGTTATGACCAATAGCAACATCAGGCCTGCATTTTGCAGAACATTTAAAACCTTTCAAACTTCCGTCATCATTGAATGCTTTCTTTCCCATAACATAAAAGCCACCACGCTTAAGCATCCGGATGATTCCAGCAGTATCATCTTTACTGTAAACAACTTTTCCAAATTCAAAGAAATGTTCATTTTTATGAATTACTGTACCTGTGATAGGGTCGGTACGATTCATTGTTTTCATTGCCATTACTGTACCTCCTGTTGATTCATTCCTGCCAGAGTCTGCTTATTCTTCTGTTCGAAATATGCTTCACGTTCTTTTTCAGTCATGTTCTTGAGAAGTTCAGCTTCTGCACGTCCTTCCTGATCTTTTGCTTCAGTAAAGATTGTGAATTCCTTTTCAAAGTCGAGGTAAACTTTTCCGCATGGACCGTTACGATGTTTTGCAAGTGTAAGGTCTCTTTCCAAAAATGGATTTGAGTTTCTGTAGCAGGTAAGGTCCCGTTCTCCATTCAGAAGGATTACAAGGTCCGCATCCTGTTCGACGCTTCCTGAACCTCTGATATTTGCAATGTTAGGAGAGTTACCTTCTGCATCTCGTCCAAGTTGGCTTAATGCAACAATCGGGATTTTAAGTTCACGGGCAAGACCTTTTAAGGCCTTAGAGATATCGCTTACTTTTTCCCATACAGGTCCGTTTCCATCAACATTAATCAGTCCGATGTAATCAATGAAAATAATCTGAACTCCGTAATGGATCCTCATATGGCGTGCAGAAGAAATCAAAGAGTTCAGGCTGATGTTCGGAGTGTCATCAATATAGAACTTTCGGCTTGCATAATAATGAGTTGCTTCAAACAGCTTATCCTTGGTTGCCTGTGAATATTTCCCGCTTCTGATTGTTGCTCCATCCAGTTTTGTTCTCTGGGAAATCATACGGGTCATAATCTGCCTCTGGCTCATTTCCGCACTAATGAATCCACATGGAATATCTTTTGCCATAAGGTTCTGCATCATGGAAATTGCAAGAGCAGTCTTACCGATGGAAGGTCTGGCACCGATTACAATTACATCCTCTGCCTGAAATCCGTCTGTCATACGGTCAAGAGTTGGGAATCCTACTTTGATTCCTTTTTCAATTCCCCAGGTTTCTTCGTTATCTTTGATATACTCATTGAACTCTGTAGCAAGTTCTTCAGGAGTCCAGATTTTAGTTGTTGTGGTAGATGCAGAGATTCTGAAAACCTTGTCTTCAATATCCCGGATGATTTCATCGTTTTCTTCAGAACCTAGTTTTTCAAGGTTTGCTAAAAGGGTAGATTTGATTGCACGGCTCTGAGCATGACGGATTATGTTGTTCATGTAATAATCTGCATTTGCTGAGGTTGGTACTTCATTTGTAAGTTCTGCTACATATCCGGCTCCACCTGCCTGTTCCAGAAGTCCGCTGTTCATAAGAGCTGTACTTAATGTAACAAGATCTGCACTAATTCCTGACTTATATAGATTCAGGATGTTGTCAAAAATTACCTTATGTTTTGAAAAATAGAACATTTGGGAAGTAAGCTTTGTCATGATGTTACAGATGCATTTGTTGTCCATCAGCATGCTTCCTAAAAGAAGGCGTTCTGATGTTTCATCAAAAAATGTTTTATTCATTGCTGCCTCTTTTACGAGTCATAATTTCGTTTAAGGAAAGACCGCACTGGCATTTACGGGTGATGAAATCAATGCCTTCAAAAATGTGATTACATTCAGGACACACAACAGTTTCTACAGGTTCAAAAAGATTTTTTCTGATTTCTTCCTGTTCTTTCTTGTAGCGACAATATTCGTTTATAATATTCAGATTTCCTGCAGCTTTATAAACATAGTTTGATACAGTTGCTGCATTTGTACCTTTCTGATTAATCAGCCAGTCTGTATACTCTAAAGGATTTATTTCTCTTTCTTTATTCAATTCCGATAACTTACTGTAAAAGTCTTCAGAAAATTCAAAGCCATAAGTTTCATTAATAGTTTTCTTTAACTCTTCATTAGAAAATAAAGACTGACTAACTGCTTTACTAGTAGTTAGTTTATTGTTATTTAAATTGTTAATTAGTAGTGGCTGATTTTCGGCATTGGATAATTCTGATTTTCGGTTATCGTTTGTTTGAAAATCATCACTGTCTTTTCCAAAAACATTATTGAGATTCTGATTATCAGCACTGATTATGTCGAACAGACTGACTGTTCCTTCTGGTGCTTCAATAATCTTGTAGATGATGTTTCCGTTAATCTTTTTTGAAAGAAGATAACCAAGGGATTCGAGTTCTGTGATTGCAGAATTGATTGCGTGCTTGTGATCCCGATTGTATCTTTCAATTTCTGATTTGTAGAGAATCCAGCTTTCTGGAAGACTCAATAACTGGACTAAAAGACCTCTGGCTTTCATAGAAAGTCTTATATCCTGCAAACATTTGTTTGAGATACATGTGTAGAGGTCCGTATGTTTTTCACGGACAAATAAAATGTTTTCTTTTGACATAAAGTTTTTTGCACCGGAAACAAAAAAGCCCGGTGCTTTCCTAAAAGACAATCCTGCGGAATACACCATAAAGGTGCATCCGATTGGATTGAAGTTTAGTTCCACGCCAGGCCATTCAATGATGTACTGGAAGTGACATTCAGAAATCAGAAACTCTGCTCTGAGTGGTTTTTAGTCATTTTTATTAATCCTCAAACCAGTTTTCTATCTGAAGATTAAAGTTATCTTTTATAATAGCAAAATCCTTAACATTCCTTGTTACTAATATTAAGTCATTTGCTATAGCGATTGAAGCAATCTGTGTATCTGCATATGGTGTTGGTCGTCCAATTGCTTCAAGTTTTGCTGTTATTTCAGCTTGAACCTTCGATGCGTTTAAATCGTATGATAAAAACTTGTAAAAAGGTTCAACGGTCTCATTTAAATATGTTAAGAGTCTTTGTTTACGTCTTCCATCTGGAAGAATAAGAACTCCATGCAACATTTCAAAAAAAGAAACTGTTGAAATAACGCAATCTTTTCTATTTGCAGAAAGTTTTACTAATACCTTTTCATTAGGAACAGGCTTAGATGGCTCTGAAACGATATTTGAATCAAGAAGATATTTCATTACCAGATTTCCTTTGCCTTATAAACTTCTTTTGATCTTAAATTGTCAAAAGCATGTTCTAAAAATTCGGCATCTTCAGAATTATCAAAAAGATCTTTTGAATCGTTTCTCCATTTTGTTAATGCATCCATATATGCATTTGTATTATTTTCAAAATCTGCAAATTTTGCTTTTAATTTTATATAAGCAATAAACTCGCCAAGTTCATTGATATATTCTGCAGGAAGAGTCCTGACAGACTGTAATTCTTTTACTAAATTTTCATATGACATAATCGGACCTCCTTCTTTAACAATTGTATAATAACATATATTCATTTATATCTCCATAAGTGTTTCGTTCACTTTATGAATTTAGAAAAAGGAAAGGCCCAGTCCAACGAACTGAACCTGTGTAAGCACATCTGGAAGCGAAAACTTGGAGCTTTCAGATGGCGGTGTTTAATAAAAGATTGCGTTCAGCAATCTTCCAACAGATTCAGTTTCCTGTTCAGAAACTGAATCTGTTGCAGGTGTTGTCTGAACGGTGCTCATAACAAGGTTCATAACGTATTCTGCAACAGAAAGTGTTTTCTTAGGTTTTACAGGTGTAACTTCAACAGATGTTGTTTCTGTTGTTACTTCTTCCTGAACTTCAACTTTTTCTTCTGCAGGTTTGATTTCTTCTTTCATCTGGTTATATGCCTGATTCAAAGAAATAGTTCCTTCAGTAAAAGCTTCCATAACTTCTGGAGAAGCTTTTCGTTCAACTTCTTTCATTTTAGCAATCTGGCGAGGTGAAATGTTGAGTTCTTCTGCAATCTGGACATCTGTCTTTGCTTTTTTGCCGTCTGCATTTGTAAGTTCACGAAGCTGCTTGTAAGCATTAAAAATTTTCTGTTCAGAGAGGTTTCTTCTGTGAAGCTGCTGGTTGTAAGCATATTCAATCATTTCCTCTTCAGATTTAAAATGCTTGTAAACTACTGCAATCTTCTTCAATCCTGCTCGTTGTGCTGCAAGATATCTGGTATGGCCTTCTACAAGAACACCATCCTGACTTACTGTTGCAGGGTTTCCGGCGTTATAACCATTTAATTTCATATCTTCGCAGATATTAGTTATTTCTGTTTCACCTTGATCAAAGATTGATTTGATTTTAGGGTTGATTGTAATTTTATCGATTGCAATCCATTTGATTTTATCTGTAGTGATTGTTGAGGCCTTTGTTTTGGCCATTAAAGTGTTTATAAAATTCATAATGTAAATCTCCTCTGCAAGTTACTGCAAAAGTGTTTCGAACCACTTCTACAGTAACTTTTCTGTTTTAAGACTTATGCAGTCTTAGCCAGTTTTCCCAGCTGTTTGTTTGATTGACTTTTCATTTCTGCTTTCAAAAGGTTAGCATTAAGAGAATATTCAGGAATAAGTGAATAATTCTTTACTTCACCATGTGCAATGTCCACAGAAACTTTAATAGTTCCGAACTTGATTCTAAGGTTCTGAATGTCATTAATAATTCGGTCAGCGAATTCTGGTTTAATGGCATGAACCTTTTCCTGACTGACCTGCTGGCCGCCAAGAACCATATCAGAAGATTTTGAAAATCTTGCTGAAACAATCTTTTCGTTGTGAACCGAAAAGTCAATCGTCACATTTCCATCAGAAGGGCAATTAAATGCCATGGTTGTAATACCATTTACTACGTGTACCATTTCTAACATGCTTCTGCCTCCTGTTTCACTTTTGAAATTGAAGGCGATCTACCGTCAGAACGATGAGCCTGAATGTAGGCTGCAAGGTCATCGCGGTAAACAAAAGTATGTCCGTTCATACGGGTACGTGGTAACTCTCTGTCAGAGATATGTGAATCCAGCTGAGCAAAAGAGATTTTTAGAATTTCTTTGACCTGTTTACGAGTCAAAAGAGTTTCGTTTGGAAATTCTACGATTTCCAGTAAAGCATTTGCGCTTTTCAATTTGAATCCTCGTGATTAGTGCCATCACTCATAAGTAGAACATTGGCCTTTGGAAAGACCGTTGTAAGCAATAAGGATATCAAAAAATTTGCACAAAAATTTTTTGAAGCCAACCTGGGCAGGCAGATTCAAAAAAATCTTTTCTTTTTTTTGTGATTGCTCCTTTTAGCTAGCATAAGGAACAAAATTTACAACACACCTATATAATATATAGTATACATAAAACAAGTCAAGTAAATTCAACACAATTTTGCACAACTAGATAATAATTTTTTATGCCAATTCTTCCTCTAAAACAGGAGTATTCAGCGTTCTTTCTACCACAGAACCGAATAAGGTTTCTGCAGCATTTCCCATTGCTTCAATTGTATCTTTCATTTCCAGATGATCTGAATAATGTTCAAATACAGCTTGAGTTTTATGTCCTGATACCTGACGAATCATTCTGTCATCATTTACAAGTGTTTTTGTTTCTGTACAGAATCCATGTCTCCAGCAGTGGAATCCAATCTTATTAGGGTTTGGATAACCACATTCTTCCAAAGCTCTGTGGAGATATTTGTTGAATAGTCTCTGACAGACAGGTTTTACAGGATCTTTTCCAAAGAAAATAAATGAGTTTTCTTTATCAATAGAATACCTTGGATTGAATTCAACCATATGTAAAAGAGCTTCTCTTAATTCCTTTGAGATAGGGGCAGGTCTTTCTTCTCCATTCTTTGGAGTTTTAAGTCCTAAATGATCATCCCATCCGTGTGAAATCCAGATATAATTCTCGTGAATATCACATACACGTAAAGCCTGAACTTCATCTGCTCGCATTCCTGTATACATAGCAAGAAGGTTAGCAAGACGTGACATTTCATTTCCCCAGCCAACAGAAAAAACTTTTGAAACAAATTCAGGACGAAGTATTTCCTTTTTCTTGGTCTTTTGTACTGTGACTTTTGGAATATCCTGAAAGTTAGAGAACTGAGTAAGATGTTTCTGATGGGTCCAGTTCATTGCTACAACCATGACATCAACAATATCTTTTACAGTTTTAGAACTAAGCTTTTTAATTCTTTCATCAGAATAGATTGCTGCAATATCATCTGGAGTAATTTCACCAAGAAGTTTACCTTCAAGGCGTGGAGCCCAGTATTTTTTTACTCTACCTAAAGCTGTCTCAAAGTAAGTGTAGGATAATTGTTTTCCTAAAACAGCACGTTCTTCTCTGTATGGAGATTTATCGAAATCCCAGAATTCAAGAAGATAATCAACAGCCTGTCTGCTTTCAGGAGAAGCTTTCAGAATACCTGAAACCAGATATTTCCTTTCAATGAGAATATCCACAATGTTTTGAATATCATCATATTCAAAATCAAAAGTCTTAAGATTCTTCATCAGTTGAATTTTATCAACTTCTGTCATCTTAAGTTTTTCTTCTTTGGAATTTATTCTTTCAGGAATTTGGTCTGAAGAATACCATTGCATAGCAAGTTTTCTTGCTTCGTTGTAATTGGGAGTTCCAGTACTTTTGTGATTGGATAATGAACCGTCTTCCAATCTGAACTGGACGTAATAGTTACCGCCCTGGCGACGTGTGTACAAATAATAAGGTTCAGCCATGTAAACCACCTTAAATTACCGTTCGAAAGACTTTCTACCAAGTCTTTCTACCTTTTAATAAGTAATTCCACGCTGAGCCTATTCAGTGATAAGTTAGAAGTGACCTAATTCCTTGTAACACAAAGAATTAGAATTATAGCGGGGGGGCAGGACTCGAACCTGTAGCCTCCGGGTTATGAGAAGACCAATGAGAACTGTACCTCGCTTTACCCATGAATATTTTACGATAATTTAATTGAATTTTATGGTGTTTTTGCTGTTTGGAAAAGCAAAACGCTATACTCAACTATAACGGAAAATACTTTTTTCTACCCATTTTTACTACCAAACAGTGGTAGTCGGAAAAGGTTCCCGACAAACACCTTATAAATAGATGATTTTAGTCTTTTTTTAGAGCCTGCTTTACAATAGGGCCAAAAGCTTTTTCTTGCACTTCTACTATTATATCAAACAGTAAATTAATTCTTTTTACCATCTCGGCATCTTCCTCTGCCATAGATGTAAGCATTTCACGAGTTACATCTTTTACGATAACTTTCCCGTGATGAACTGCCCGGTAGAAATTAATGACCTGATTATCAGTTTTCAAGTCCCTATTCTTGGCAATTAAGGACCAGGTTTTGTGTAAATCGTCTAAATCAATCATTTATTCTTTCTTATCATTTTTAATTGAG
>JAHAZA010000035.1 GCA_018385415.1 Treponema sp.
ATAATATATATAAGATATAAAAAATATATCACATAGTCAAAAGTCATTCAATTAAGTGCCGCTTTTGACATTTTTTTAATATCCTCTTAAAATATTTTTATGGAGAAAATATGCAAAACTATTTTAAATTTTTTGTATTATTTAATGTCTTAGCTGCAACATCTATCGTCTGGTCTCAGAGTAAAGAAAGAGATGTTCCTTATACCAAAGCTCTTTATACATTTATCGACCATTATTACAATAACCAGATTTCATCAATGGATAAGGCTGAGGAATTTTATATTACTGCTGTTGATTCACTGCCAGAATGCTTTTCTGAATATAGCAAATTAGTACATCTTTCCCGTTGTGAATTTTACCTTGGAATGTATGTAATGGGAGAATATGATTTTTCTTCAATCGAAAAAATTAAAAGTATAACCGACACAACAGATAACACAAAGAATTTATCACAGCAGATTAAAAATAAAAAAGCTCAGGCAGCCTCATATTTTGACAAAGCCATTTCACTTGCACAGGAGGCACTGAAAATCCGTGAAGGTTCTGATGCCTACATTATTTATGCAATGGCTATTTCTTCCAATTGTACAGTTAAAAATTCCTCGTATGTAATAAACAATGGATTAAAAGTCGGCTCCTATTCAAAAAAAGCTCTTCAGCTTGATTCAACAAATGGAACTGCCTGCTACTATCAGTATGCACAGGATTTATATGCTCCTGCATTTTTTTCTAATTACAAGCGAGGCTATAGCAAAATGCTTTCGTTCTATAACAATGATAGTTTAAGAAAAGAAAAAATGGATAATTATTATTTTATTACAGGCATTGCTTATTCCTTTTATAAAACAAACAATTATCCAGAAGCACTTGAATGGTATAAAAAATCTCTTGAAATTTATCCAAACAATCAGTTTGCATTAAAAATGATTAAACTCTTAAGTAAAATATGATCGAATAAAAAAAACAGATGCATTTTTCTGCATCTGTTTTTTTTTGGTTATCAATCTAAGTTTATAGCCTTAGTTCTTTTTCCATGTATTTGTTTTAACAGTTCCTGATTCATACCAGATTTCAAACTGAATTGAATCTGTTTTTGTCAAATCCATAGCTGCATAGAATTCAGCAAGATTAGAAACTTTAGTTCCATTTACAGCTGTAATGATATCACCATTCTGGAGTTTCAAAGCTGCAGCTGGCGATTTAGAAATAACATTCGATACAGTAACACCTTTTACTTTATCAGAAACCTTGAGCTGTTTACGCACTTCATCTGTGAGAGGAATTGCGATAAATCCTGGCCAAAGCTTTGAATTATCATTTGAAACTTTTTCAGTTCTTTCTTCAACAGTTACTGAAACTTCCATTGTTTTTCCACCACGGATAAGCTTGAACTTTCCTTTCTGTCCAACACGAAGAATGGCAACATCCCGTACAAGCTGATCAACAGAAGTTACTTTATTTCCGTTAAGTTCAGTGATATAGTCTCCAGCCTGAATACCAGCTTTCTGTGCCGGGCTATCTGCAAAGACCTGAGAAGCAAAAGCACCTTCTTCATTTTTAATACCAAGTGATTCTTTATATTCAGGTTTTACATTTGTAAGACTTACACCAATCCAGCCGTAAGTAATTTTTCCTGATTGGATAAATTCATCAATAGCATATTTAATGTTGTTAATCGGAATTGCAAAACCAAGTCCAACATTTCCACCTGTTCCAGTAGCAATCCAAGTATTAATACCAATTACCTGACCATAGATATTAAGCAATGGTCCACCAGAGTTTCCCTGGTTGATCGCTGCATCTGTCTGAATAAAATCATTGATATTTCCAATACCATCACCAGAGCGACCTGTAGCACTTACAATACCCTGAGTTACTGACTGGCGGTAGCCAAGTGGAGCACCCATTGCATAACAGATATCACCTGTCTGAACTGCATCAGAATCTCCCAGAACAGCAAGCGGAATATTTTTATCCTTTGCTTCAAAAGAAACAAGAGCGATATCCATTCTTTCATCTTTACCAACAAGCTTTCCATCAAACTGACGGCCATCATTAAGCTTTACAGTAATTTCTGTAGCCAAGCCTGCTACATGATTATTTGTAAGAACATAATATGTATCACCATTTTTACGGATAATAACACCTGATCCTAGTCCTTGTGTCTGATATGTATCAGGACCAAAATCATTCTGAGGCGATCCAAAGAAGAAGAATGGTGTATCTCCAAATGGATTTTTTGAACGAGTTCTTGTTTCAGTAACATCAATTTCAACAACTGAAGGAAGAACTTCTCGGCTGATAGAACGATTTACATCCTGAAGAGCTTCAACTACACTTAAAGAAGTTTTTGGAATTTCAACAACTCCTTTATTATCTTCTGTTTTTTCTGTACTCTGTGCAAAAGCTGTGTTTGCACTACCACGATCTTTTTTTCCATTGCATGAAAACAATAAAACAGCAAATGCTACAAGAGCTACTGCACTGCATCCAATGATGTATTTAATACCCTTTTTCAAATTATTACCCTCCTAAGGCTCTGTTTAAATTAATGAATGTCTTATTAAAAAGTTACAACTTTGTAAGAATTTCTGTATGATCTTCAAAAACAGCAACAGTATGTTCTTCGTGGGCTGAAGGAAGTCCGTCACAAGTAATAACAGTCCAACCGTCTTTTGCAGTTTTTACATCAGCTGTTCCGAGATTAATCATAGGCTCAATTGCTAAAACCATACCTGGCTGGATTCTAGGATTTGCCCCACCCCAGTCCGGTACATTTGGAATACTTGGATCTTCATGAACATCAAGTCCTACTCCATGACCGCAGTAATCATAAACTACGCCATAGCCATGCTTTGCAGCAACTTCATATACTGCACGACTGATATCTTTGATTCTGTTTCCAGTTCGACAGGCAACAATTCCGGCCTGAAGTGCTTCAAGAGTTACTTCATCAAGTTTTCTAACTTTTTCAGGAACATTTCCTACAAGCACAGAATGAGTTGAATCTGAAATATATCCATCAAGATCAATTCCAACATCAAGACAAACAATGTCGCCATCATGAATTATTTTTTTAGTCGAAGGAATTCCATGAATAACTTCTTCATTTACGCTGATACATGCAGCTCCAGGAAAATCTTCGCTATACCAGGCTGGTGTTCCACCATGACCGATAATAAAATTTTTACAAAGATCGTCAACCTGTTTTGTAGACATTCCGGCCTTTACTTGTGGAAGTACTTCTTTAAACATAGCTGCAAGAAGATGACAACTTTTTCTAATACCATTGATTTCATCTTCGTTTTTCAATCTGATCATATAATTCCTCTTTATTAAATTTTAATTCTGTGCATTATTTTATGTTTTGACTGATTTTTCTAGCTTCTTCCATACAGATAAGGGAAGTAGCTTCATCACCGATCCTTTTGTAAACCTGAGCCATCTTTTCAAGCAAAAAAACATCCTCTTTAGGACCTAATTCCAGATCCAGAGCCCGTTCCCAGACATCTAAAGCCAGCTCATCATTGATTACACCATCTAGTTTAGTACGCAAAATATTTTTTGTAAATGCAATCACTTCCGGAAAGAACAGTCTGAAATAATTGAAAGAACGTTCCATTATAATTATTTGTTCAAGAAGCAAAAAGGCATCGTAATATTCTCCGCGCCACACAAGTTCCTCACTGAGAATAAAACCATAGTCCATAAAATTTTCACGTGTAAACCAGTGCTTCAAGCTAAAGTCAGCATGTTCAGTATTCATTCTTTTAAATTCTTTTACAGCATCATCTTCACGTTCATGCATGAGATCAAAAACAATAAGCTTTGCACGACTTTCTTCATCTGTACGGGTCATAAGCCATTCACGGTAATCAAACGAATTATCATTTTTTTTACGGAATATTTGATGTGCATTAAAAGAGGAATCGAAAACCTGGCGGCTTTTAGCATCAGAAAGAATACGATACGCCTGCACAACCTTTGCAAATTCCTCTGATGTCTGATGAGTTCTTGATTTATCAGGATGTAATTTTTTTACTTTATTTCTGTAAGCGCGTCTGATTTCAGCTAATGTGCTGTCAGGTTTTACGCCAAGGATTTGATATAAATCTTCCATAATTTTCTATACTTAATTTATGAAATATTTCTATTAAAGATGTTTATATTGAATTTCAATATCAGGGTCTTTTACAACTATTACAGAGCAAGGTGCATTTGCAATAATTTCTCTGTTTGCCAATGAAAGTGAATTGTCGGTATTTTCCCAGGAGTAACTTTTTGCCGATACACCTTTCTCACCGCCAAGAATCAAAAGTTCAGCTTCTGTTTCTTTTACACAATTTACAACTTCCAGACAAACAGAACCTTTTCGAATTTCACCTTTTGTTTTCAACCCCTTTGCTTCTGCAAGTTCAATAACATAATCAATATATTTTTCACCGTCAGAAGTAAGGCTTTTTTCATACATTTCACTTTCGTCGGCAACAAGAAAGTGCCCCATTGTAAGGCGTTTGATAGTAGCAGTATCTACAACATAAACAAATTTAAGATTCAATTTAAGCTGCTTTGCAAGAATAATTCCATACATGGCTGCATGAATTGAACTTTGAGAACCGTTAACTGCTACTACAATATTTTTTACAAGACTTATGCTCATTATTTTTAATCCTACTTTTCTTTTTTGTTCTTCAATGCTTTAAGTACAAATACATTTTCACGTTCTCTTTCTTCAAGAACGCTTTCTATATATTTTACAGTTTCTTGTGTCTGCGGAATCACCATCTTATCAAGAGCATTAACCCTTCTCTGTGTTTTCTTAACTTCACTGGCAAGACGCCATACAATTGTTCTGATTGAAGCCATATCCGTAAGAAGTTTTAAAAGCTCAAAGAAATATGCAATACAATGATCACAGGATGCCGAAGTTCCCAAAGCAGAATAAAAGAGCTGTTTTTCAGGAAGCTTTACATCAATTGCAGGAAAGTTCATTCCTCCGATTGTAGTAGATTTTTCTTTAATAATGTAATCGTACTTTACACCATTGGCTATCTGTTCTACTCTGTCCCCACCAACCTGCATAAGCATTTTTTTCAATGCCGGATATGCTTTTTCAACAAGTGCATCAATATCTTGTTCAAGAAGTTTTACCTTCTCCACCATATGCATTAATTCCATTATAAGAATTTCTCTTTTCTGCTCAAGAAGCTCATAGCCATTTTGTGAAATAGAAAGCTGTTCTTTCATGGAGAGTAGATTTGATTTTGTTGGTGCAACATTAAGCTTTGCCATATATTATGCCTTTACTTTAATGATTCCAGAATCAATTATATCTTCGTCCTTTGGAAGATATTTTTCGATATACTCAGGTTTAATGCGGACAAGTTCATCTTTAGGAAGAATCTTAAGTACACGCCATCCGATATCTAAAGTTTCATCGATTGAACGGTTTTCGTATTCTCCCTGAGAAAGGAACTGCTGTTCAAAAGCTTCACCGAATTTAAGATACAGCTTATCAAGTGTTGAAAGCTCTTCTTCTCCAATGATTGATGCAAGGTTACGGATTGATTTTACCTTTGAGTAAGAAGCAAAAAGCTGACTTGAAACATTTGCGTGATCTTCACGTGTCATTCCATCACCGATACCGTCTTTCATAAGACGGCTCAATGAAGGAAGTCCTGCCACAGGAGGATACATTCCCTTCTGCGAAAGTTCGCGGTCAAGTACAATCTGTCCTTCTGTAATATATCCTGTAAGGTCAGGAATCGGATGAGAGATATCATCATTAGGCATTGTCAAAATAGGAATCTGTGTAATCGAACCTTCACTTCCTTTAATGCGTCCAGCTCTTTCATAAATTTCTGCAAGGTCAGAATACAGATATCCAGGATAACCTTTACGTCCTGGAACTTCACCACGAGTTGTAGAAATTTCGCGGAGTGCTTCGCAGTAGTTTGTCATATCAGTCAATACAACAAGAACGTGCATTCCCATTTCGTATGCAAGATATTCTGCTGCAGTCAATGCACAGCGAGGTGTAATGATTCGCTCGATTGAAGGAGCATCTGCAAGAGACTCAAACATTACTACCTTTGAAAGTACTCCAGATTCTTCAAATGTATCTCTAAAGAATCGAGCAACATCATATTTAATTCCCATTCCTGCAAATACCATTACAAACTGATCATCAGTTGAACGGAGCTTTGCCTGACGAATGATTTGTGCTGCAAGGCGGTTATGTGGAAGTCCGTTTCCTGAGAAGATAGGAAGCTTCTGTCCGCGAATCAATGTATTCATTCCATCAATGGAAGAAATTCCAGTCTGGATAAAGTCTCTTGGATAGATACGTGCATATGGGTTAATTGGATTTCCGTTTACATTGATTTTCTTTGAAGAAACGATTGAGGCAAAACCATCAATAGGTTCTCCAAGACCATTAAAGATACGACCGAGAAGATCTGGTCCAACACGGAGCTCCAAAGGTTCTTCAAGAAATTCTACAGTTGTATCTTTAAGATCGATTCCTGTTGTCGAACCGAAAATCTGAACGATTGCAACTTCATCAGATACATCAATTACACGTCCTGTTCTTTTTTCTCCAAAGCGGTCACGAACATAAACTGTTTCATTATAAGCAACATTTTCAGAACGTTTAACAACAACAATTGGTCCGTCAACTGATTTTACTCCACGATATTCTACGCCTTTCATACAGCAGCCTCCGATACCTGATAGATGCGTTCAAGTTCTGTAAATTCTGAATCAAGAAGATTTTCAATTTCGTTAATTGATTTCATATCATCATTCTTAACCAATGATTTAATACGAATGATTTTTTCACGGGAACTTAATGCAACAACCTTTGGAAGTGGAGCACCAGCCTTAACCACAGCAAGAGCTCTATTATAGTATTTCATAATGAGAACAAGAATTTTAATCTGTTTTTCAACACCACAATATGCATCAATATCATCAAACGCATTCTGCTGTAAAAATCCGTTCTTCATCATTTCTGCAACAACAAGAACAATTCTTTCAGAATCAGGAAGTGCATCAGCTCCAATAAGACGGACAATCTGTTCAAGTTTCTGTTCTTTCTTCAAAAGTTCAAGAGCTCTGTATCTGACTTCTGCCCACTGTGGATTTGTTTTTTCCCACCAGTCTTTTACTTCTTCTGCATATTCCGAATATGAATCAATCCAGCTGATAGCAGGATAATGACGTGCGTTTGCAAGTTCGCGGTCAAGTGCCCAGAAGCAGCGGATGAATCGTTTTGTATGCTGAGTTACAGGCTCAGAGAAGTCACCACCAGGAGGAGAAACAGCTCCGATTACAGAAACACTTCCTTCTTTGTTACAGAGTGAAGTAATACGACCAGCACGTTCATAGAACTCTGCAAGGCGTGTCGGTAAATATGCAGGGAATCCTTCTTCTGCCGGCATTTCTTCCATACGACCTGAAAGTTCACGGAGCGCCTCTGCCCAGCGGGATGTTGAGTCAGCCATGATTGCAACTGCCATTCCCATGTCCCGGTAATATTCTGCAAGTGTAATTCCTGAATAAAGAGAAACTTCGCGGGCTGCAACCGGCATGTTGGAAGTGTTTGCAATAAGTATAGTTCGTTCCATCAAAGAACGTCCTGTTCTAGGGTCAATCAGCTCAGGGAATTCTGTAAGAACGTCAGTCATTTCGTTACCGCGTTCACCGCATCCGATATAAATAATAAGGTCAGCATCACACCATTTTGCAACGGCATGCTGAGTCATTGTCTTTCCTGTTCCAAAGCCTCCAGGTATTGCAGCAGTTCCGCCCTTTGACAGTGGAAAGAACACATCAATAACTCGCTGTCCTGTTAAAAGTGGTTCTGTTACACCAAGCTTTGCAGCATAAGGGCGAGGTTTACGAACAGGCCAGACCTGGCTAAGCTTGATTTCTTCGTCAAGTTCAGTTGTGGCAATAACTTCGTCAACGTTATAGGAACCATTCCCTTTAAATGACTTTAATGTTTTACCTTTAATATATGGAGGAACCATAATGGAATGAAGAACAGATTCTGTTTCTTTAACTGTTCCCAATACCTGCCCGATACTGATATCACTACCTTCTGTAATACCATCAAGAGCTGTAAAGTCCCATTTTTTTTCTGTATCAATTGGTGTTGTTCTCTGGCCCGGCAAAAGGAAAGAACCTTTGTCTTCGTACATTGCCTTAAGAGGACGCTGAATACCATCATAGATTGTACCAACAAGACCAGGACCAAGTTTTAATGACAATGGAGCTTCTATACATTCAACTTCTTCTCCAATCTCCATACCTGTGTCATCTTCATAAACCTGAATTACGGCCTTACCTTCATTCTGACGGATAATTTCACCTATCAATTTATTTTTTCCAACATTTACAACATCGTAAAGACCACAGCCTTCTAAACCGTCTGCGTAAACGATAGGACCTGCAATGCGTGTAATTTTACCAGTTATCATTCAGGAAGCCTCCCGCCAAACAAAGTAACTGCTAATTCCTTTCTATATTTATCAATTAATTCAGTGATTACTTCTTCAAGAGTAAGACGTATTTTAACGCTTTTATCTTCTGAAAGAAGAATTACACCTTCATGGATTTCAATTCCATCAACGGCCTCTGAGCCTGATTTTGCAAAATCAACTGAAGAACAGCTGTTGATTTTGACCTTGCTGCTCAATGTACTTTTTACATATGCAGGATCAAATCCGTAAACTGCAGCATCAAAGGTTCTGTCAGAAACAAGGTTACTAAATTGATTCAACAGTGAAACTGCCAGTTCAAATCTTTTTTCTGAAGAAAGTGTTTTTAAATATTCGTTAATACCCTTAGCGATAGAAGAACTGATGTATGAAACAAGAAAGCGTGATTTTTCAAGAGGCATACTTGAGTCCAGATCTTTTTTAACCTGCTCTGCCTTCTGATTAAAATAAATTTCTTTTTCCTTCTTTGCTTCTTCAAGACGGGATTCTACCTGTGCCATAATCTGGTCACATTGGGAATCAGCATTTCTTAAAATTTTTTCAGCCTTTTTTCTTGCGTCGTCCTGGATTTCTTTATCAAGGATTTCCGCAGATCTAAGTTCTTCCATATTTTCTTTCCTTAACGCAAATTGTTAGACATGAATTCCTACAGCTTCACGAATCGAATCTGTAAGGGATTTCTTTCCGCTGATTTTTCCCTGAAGGCCAGGAATTTCTACGATAAGTGGAAATTTTCCCTGCATCTGCCATTCATTAATTTCTTCTTCAATCATGACAGATATATCTTCAGTTAAAATGAGTACTTTAGGAATGTCTGAACTTACGGGAGCAGAAACAAGTGAACTTTTACCAGTAACTTTATTAAAGGCATCAAGGGCCTGATTGCGGTTTGTCGCATATGTACCCTTAACTCCTACAAGAGCAAAAGCAAGAACAAGTTCCCGCTCTCCAATAATATAATATTCCAAATTAGAACCTTAATTTTTCTAGAGAATAATAATTAAAAGTGCAACAAGGAATCCCCAAAGACAGATACCTTCAGCAAGACCTACGAATGGAAGAGCTTTACCAGAAAGTTCAGCATTTTCACTCATAGCACCCATTGCTGCAGCACCAATTTTTCCTACTGCCATACCACCAGCGACACAAGCAAGACCTACGGCAAGACCTGCAGCAATATACTTAATTGCCTTTGCATTATCCTGTGGAGCCTGCTGTTCAACCTGAGTCTCTGTTGCAGGATTCTTCACTGATTCTTCAGCGAAAATTCCTGCAACTGCGAATAAAGCTAAAACTGACATTACGATAAAAAATTTCTTGTTCATATTGAACACTCCTTATTTTTGTTTGTCAGATATATTATCTGACTCTTATTTATCTATTTGAATTCAGGTGTTGAAGTAAACTGGAATGGTTTAAATTCGCGACCTGTTTCATTAAAGAACTTAGAGAAAAATTCGTAATACTGCAAACGAATAACCTGAATTGCAACAATCATTCCTTCAAGAACGATTACGATTACGTTACCAATAATTGAAATTGCAATACCACCAACAGCAGGTGCAAGTCCACTCATTTTTGCAATGATAAAACCAAGAACCGCATGAGCAAGAGCAAATGCACCAACACGTAAAAAGCTTACAGTATTCGACATATAACCAGAAAGCACTTCGATAACCTCTACAAGTCCGCCGATAAGTACTGCACCCAATCCGTTTTCTATGACAGGTCGTTCTCCATCAATAAGTCTTTCGAATGGTTCTCCGAAAGCTGCAAAGAACAATGTTACACCAATAACAATCCAGTCATAAATCTGAGGTGTCATTTTTAAAAGGAATATACGTACAACAAAAACAATCACATACCAGAAGAAACATGCACCAGACAGTCCATACTTTCCGAAAAATGCTTTACCAAATTTCTTTCTCGATAAATTGTTGATTATGTTTAAAATCAAACCTGTTGAGTTAATAATAAATCCAACTGCAACTGAGAAACCAAAGAATTTAAACATATTGACAATTGAATGAGGATCAGAGCTTGGCATCATGTGCAAAATTGGATGGTGGGCTTTTCCGAACAATCCTGTAATCCACAAAGACACAGGTTCCAGAATTTCTTCATTTGCGAAAAATTCTCCGGTAAGTACACCCATAATCATACTTGTTATACCAATAGCCATAAAAATAGGTGCAAACTTATTCCATCCGCCAACCTTGATAACCTTTGCAGCCATCAAAATTCCTGCTAAAAGAAATACAAGTCCCTGTCCTGCATCACCAAACATGATACCGAAAAGAATAGTAAAGAAGATTGCAACAAATGGAGTTGGATCGATAGTTCCGTAAACTGGAGAACCGTAACTGAAAATCATTCTCTTAAATGATGAAACAAATTTACCATGTTTCAATTCTACAGGAACCTGTTCTCTTCCGTTTACAACACTAGGGACTTCTTCAGGTTCATATTTTCTGATTGCAATTCTTTTTTCTGTAATTGTCTCAAGATGTTTAATAACATCATCTGTATCTAAGAGAGGAATCCAGCCTGTAATTCTGTAAACATGCTTTGTTGATTCAAGTTTATTTTCTGTAGCACGAACCTGACAAGCAAGAGACATTTTTCCAAGCAAAGTATTAATCGAAACTTTATGAGTATCAGCAAAATTAATTCTTTGTTTAGAAAGCAATTCCAGTTTTTTATCAGATTCAGCCTTCTGAACTTTAAGGGAATCAAGAACATCATCAGGAATTCCTTTAAAATCTTCAGGTATTTCCATATTAATAAAATTATGTTTTTTTAATTCTGTATCAAGTGCAAATCTACCTTTTTTAGAACTTGCTGCAAGAATTCTTGATTTATCTTCTCCCAACGGAAGAACAATTGCACGATTACCAATATCAAATTTAAGTTCATCAAATTCTTTAGGATCAATCTTTCCGATACGGAGTGAAAGAAATGAAAGATGTTCAAGCTCCGAATAAGATGCCTTTAAATTCGAAAATGCAAGGGCTTCATCATAAGCCTCTGTAATACGTTTATTATTATCGTGTTCATCAGCATCCTGCTTCTGAAGTTCTTTTATATCATTAACAATTGATGTAACAGCATCAAAGTCCTGAGGTTCTGGTAATTCACATTTAATAATTGGATCAGAGAATTCATTAAGGTTAAGATATGCTCTGACCTGATCAAGACTGCGATAATATTCAAGTTCCTGATTAATAGACTCCCTGGATTTTTCAGTTTCATCAAAAGCCGACTGAAATTGAAAACAGCCCTGCTTTCCCAAATAAGAAAGCACTTTCGAAATATCCTGCTTGAGAACCATTAATTCTATAAGTCGCATTGGAGTTGTTTTTGCCATATCTATCTCCTACTTTCTACTACACAATTGATTTAATAAACAGATCTGTATCAATATTCAGTCTGATTGCTTCTGTAGCAGTTCTGATATTAGTCAGTTCTTCCCTCTTAATAAAAAACCATGTAATTAAAACCATCGAGGTAAAAGGATTTTTATGAAATTCCCTTTTCATTGATGAAGCAAATTCTTTAGAAACCTGTTCCTCAAAATATAAAGGATCAAGTTTCCAGAATTTTCCATCATCGTTATTATTCAGTAATTTTACATATTTGAATTTTGCCCAATCATCAAAAAGATCAATTTTATAATCAAGAATTTTCAATGCATCGCCAGCAAACAGATCTCCACTACTTTTTTTGTCATCAAGATAAATAAGATGTTCACTGATTTTATCAGCATCCATATTGTAAAAGACTTTAAGACGCATTGCCCATGTAATATTCATAAGAGAATAATGTTTGGCAATAATATTTCGGGCAACCTCTCTTTCTGGCTTTGGAAGTTTCTGAATTGAACTCCATATTTTCTTAATGAACTGAGTATCAACACTATTGGCTAAAAGATTCACTTCTTCTGTTAATGGAACTTTATTATACCAGCTAAGTTCTGTCCCAGAAGTCATTTTGGCAATATCAGGCCACTTATCGTAGTTAAGAATATTATATGGTTTTATAGACTGAAATTCGATTTCACCGGAATTGTTTGCAGCAAGCTTTGCACCGGCATTTTTTATATTTTCATAATCGAACCACTGAAGCAGATCAAGAAGAACAGGAGCTGGTTTTGAATATGACGAAACCAGCATTATATATTCATTAATAAATTTCTGAGCGGCTTTTTTTTCAATTTCCTGTGCGAGAATTGTTTGAGGAACGACAGGAACTTCATCAGTAAATAAAAGAGACCAGAGTTCCTGCAAAGATTTCACATTAAATAATTTTACAGCTTTAGAACCAACAAATGATTTTGCAAGCATTCCACTTGCTTTGGCATATACATAACAAGCTGCTCCAGTACGATCCATAATTGTCGTCCTGTTATGCCTTAAACAAGGTTTTATTCAAGAAAGAATTAAAAGCATCCACATCTTTTTCTGAATTTGAAATCTTGTTTTTATAAGATTCAATTTCAGCATTATGAGCTGCTTCATACCCCTGGATTTTCTTATTAAAGTCATTCTCAAGGGTTTCAACTATATCACGATATTTTGTGTAGAAAAGTTCGTCAGCTTTTGTTTTAGCTTCTGTGATGCGTTTGTTACTTTCAATCTGGGCATCATCAATAAGTGCAGTGGCCTGGCTCTCAACTTCGAGCAAATGACTGATAACATTAACTTCGTTTTCTGCCATTATCTTACTCCTTAAAACTGGATGCGCAGTGAGCGTTTTTTTATAAACTCTGTTCTGCTTGAACAATTGCCTGTACTACCTGAGCACAGGAGTTTTTGTCCATAAGACTTTTATAAAAATCAGGTACATCAAACATAAGAGCTAATCGCTTCAGAATATTAAGGTGCAGTGCAGCATCATCAGCTGGAAACAGAAACATAAAAATAATATGAACTGGTTTACCATCAAGAGCTTCGTAATCGATTCCCTCTTTACTGATTCCTACTGCACAAATCGGTTTCTTAATTTTTGCAGTTATAGCATGTGGAATTGCAATACCTTGAATTATTCCCGTAGACATTTTCTTTTCGCGCTCAAACAAAGAATCAAGTACTTCGCTACGGTCAAGACCAGGACAAGAAGCAACAAAGAGTTCCGTCATTTCTTCAAAAACTTCATCCTTATCTTCACTTTCAAGATTAATATTGATAGTCTCTGGTCTTAATAATTCCTCTAGCATTATAAATTCCGGTTATATACTAAATTATTCCTGAACAGCTTCTGCTGCAGACATTGAACTTTCTGTAGCCTCAACTGCTGGAACTTCTTCTTTATACCAGTCGTCGAATCCTTCTGTGTTCTGCTTTTCTTCGATTTGTTCGATAGCTTCAGTAGAGTTAACATCTCTTACAGCTGGAGCTTTGTTGAAACGAGCAATCAATAATGCAACTACGAAGAAAAGAGCAACAAGGACAAAAGTTGCTTTATTCAAAACACTTGAAGAGTGTGAACCAAATGCAGCTGTACCAGAACCTGAGAGCAATCCTCCAAGTCCACCACCTTCATCATTCTGTACAATAACGAGAAGAATAAGGATAACACTGATAATTGCAAATAAAACGATAAGGGCAACTTTTAATCCATTAACCATAATTAATACTCCAAATGGGCCTTCACATTATAAGCCCCGTAATTTTTCAAATTTGTGTAATAATAATCCATAAAAGAATTGTAGTCAATAATCCTTTATTTTCTAAATATTGAATTATCAAGTAAACTTTCTACAATTAATTTAACAAGGGCAGAAACTTCATCACGAACTTCGTCATCAATTTTTGAGATTGCCTTTAACATTTTTGCAGAATTCTTCAATAGATTTGCTTCAATCTCAGAATTTGTCGATGCACCGGTTGCTTCAAGCACGGAAAATACAGAATCTATAATCTTAGCCCGTTTATCTTCTGAAATAGGCTTTAACCAGGCATTAATGCTGGTATTAAGAGAAAGGCTCTTTGCATCAAGTTCATCAGCAGTTACAAAATCTTTTCCTAATATCTGCCATGACATAAGATCATGCTGCATAATTCCATGCTGAACACTTTCAACTACTGTGTATCTGTCTAAATGTTCAAAGAACATTCCCACCACAGAAAAGTGCGGAAACCAGCTGTTAATTTTTGGCATTGCAGCTTTATACTCAGGAGTATCCATAACCTGAGAAGTAAAGCCAGGACCGTCAAAGTTGTAAATCTCAACAAGCCGTTTTCTGAAAGATTTATTTATAAATGAACCTGCATATACTGCAAGATTTCCACCTTTTGAATGGCCTGCAATGCGTATCTTTCCTTTGCATTTTTTTGCAATATGATTTGCATAATCAACAGCATCCTGTTGAGAAGGAACTCCGGTATTAAGTGCAAGGTTAAAATCTTCTTTCCAGCCAACAATAGTATCATCTGTTCCACGATATACGATGAACGGATCAGATGACTTCGAAAACTTACCTTTTGTATTCAAAAGGAATGTTACAGCAGAAAACTGTTCTTCACTAGAAAAGTCAATTTTATTTGAATAAGCGCACATAACCAGTGAACCAAAACGCTTAGATTTGGCAGCAGCCTCAAGAACATCAACCGTTTTTCGGTTTATTACCATTCCAAGGTCGCATCGGTCCTCATAATCAGGTGCGCTGCGGAATTTATCCCACACAATCTTAAGTGGCATTCCTAATTCTGGATTTGCAGGCACAATAGAATCAAAATTCAAATAAGAAAGTTGAGCCATAATAGCAGCATCAACATCATTGAATGGATCCTGTTCAAAGGTCAAATCTCCACGCCAGTTAAAATAATCAAGTATATTTGACATCATTACCTCTTCAAATGATACAACAAATTATTTATTTTTTTGTTCCTGTTTCCAGCTTTTCATATCAAGTTCATTACGAAGAATTCTGCGGAGAAATTTTCCATCCTTTGAAAGATCCTTATCCTTCCAGTTTCCTTTAGCTTCACGGTCTGCATTGAATGCAAGAATACCAGAATCTTCGCCTTTATTGTTAACAGACCAGTTAGCCCAAGAGATATTATGAGCTTTCAAAAATTCCATCCATTTCAATGTTTCTTTTTCGTAGACTCCGCCATCACCACTAGCCTGTGTTGTACCCCATTCTGTAACGAAAATCGGAGTTCCAGCTTTAAGCGCATTAGCAACATTTTTACGAGCTTCTGCTTTATGTGAACCTGCATAGAAATGGCATGTATACATTACATTCTTTCCATTTTTCAGCGGATCAGATGATGGTGCCATTACCTGTGAGCTCCATACAGGAGTTCCTACAATGATAATATTATCCGGGTCATTCTTTCTGATTACTTCAATAATTTCTTCAGCATAAGGTTTAATGTTATCACTCCAAGTTACTTTTTCGCCGTTTGGTTCATTACAGATTTCATAGATAACATTTGGTTTATCGCCATATTTTTTAGACATTTCATCAAAGAATTCCACAGCATATTTTTTGTAAAGCAATGGATCATGTTCTTCAAGAACATGCCAGTCAACAAGAACATACATTCCGTTTTCAATACATGCTTCAACAGAATCTGTAACTCTTTCTTTCAATGCAGGATTTGAAACATATCCACCCTGACCGCCTGTATACAAAGCAGCACGCCAGATCTGACAGTTCCAGTCATCCCGCAGCCAAGTAATTACATCCTTATTGGCATATTTTCCATACCAGTGAAGACCATGAGAACTCATTCCTCTAAGCTGCACAGGATTTCCATTCTGATCACAAAGATCAGTTCCGATTACCTGGAGCTGACCATAACGTTCTACTACAGTTTTTCCATCTTCGATTGCAAGATGAGTATCATTAGCATATTTACTGTTTACGCAACTTACAAATGAAAGAGCTGCTGCAAAAGTGGCAGCAAATAGCATTACTGATTTTTTCATAAAAAACCACCTGAATTAAAATATTTTAAATATAAAACTTTTATAAGTTTAACACACATAATATAGTAAGGCAAATTAAAAATTGTAATAAATTCTTTTAAAATACTAGACATAGTTATTTCAATTTGATATATTCCTAATTACGAAGTTTCATTAAGCGAGAGTGGTGAAACTGGCATACACGCTAGACTTAGGATCTAGTGCTTCGGCTTGAGGGTTCAAGTCCCTCCTCTCGCAAGTTCTTCGCTTTTACAGCAGGAACGGAAAAGCAAAATATTTTTGCGGGAATAGCTCAGTGGTAGAGCGCCACCTTGCCAAGGTGGATGTCGCGGGTCCAACTCCCGTTTCCCGCTCTAGCAGTTTAACTGCATTAATCAGAGCGCAAAACTCAATATTTTGCGGGAATAGCTCAGTGGTAGAGCGCCACCTTGCCAAGGTGGATGTCGCGGGTCCAACTCCCGTTTCCCGCTCTAAATTAAAGCGATTCGAGAGCAATCTGAATCGCTTTTTTTTTCATTTATTTTTTTTGTAAAGAGGAAAAAGATCGTGAAATTAACAAAAAAATACGAAAAACTCGAAAAATCTGCAGTAAAACTTACAGTAACAGTAGATAAAAGTGAACTCGAAGCTATCTATAACAAAGTAACTGCTAACTACTCAAAGAACGCACAGATTCCTGGTTTTAGAAAAGGACATGTACCAGCAAAGGTACTCGTACAGAAATACGGCGATGCTCTTAAAGCAGACACTTTGAGCGAAGCAATTGATGGATCTTTGAACGAAATCTTCTCTGACGAAAACGAAAAAGACAACCGCCCACTTCCATACGCACAGCCAAAACTCGAAGCTGTTCCAGAAATGGATCTTACAAAAGATTTGACATACACAGTAACTTATGACGTTCTTCCAAAAGTTGAAGTTAAAAACTTCTCTGGAATTACAGTAAAAGAACCACAGGTTACAGTTGGAGATGCAGAACTTGCTGAAGAACTCAAAGCAATTCAGGAACGCAATGCAACAGTAATTGACAAGAAAGATTCTGAAGCAGTTGCAAAAGATGATATCGTTACTATCAACTACTCAGAACTTGATGATAACGGAGCACTTATTGCAGGTTCAAAACGCGAAGGTTTCGTATTCACTGTAGGATCTGGCGAAAACCTTTACAAAATCGATGACGAAATCATCGGTATGAAGAAGAACGAAACAAAAGAAATCACAAAAACATATGCAAAAGATGATGCAGATGCAGATCTGGCTGGAAAAACAAAGAAAATCAGCGTAACAGTTACAGCTATCAAACTCCGTAACCTCCCTGCTCTCGATGATGACCTTGCACAGGATGTTAACGAAAAATACAAGACTCTTGATGACCTTAAGAATGATCTTAAACATCAGATGGAAGTTGCAAAAGACCGCCGTGTTAAGGAAATGAAAAACAATGACCTTCTTACACAGCTCGTTGAAAAGAACCAGTTCGATCTTCCTGCAAGCATGCTTGCTGCAGAGCTTGAAGGCCGTTTCAACATGATGGCACAGCAGTTCCAGACAACACCACAGCAGCTTGAAAAAATGCTTACAGCTTCAGGTCAGACAAAAGAAGCTATGACAGCAGCATGGGCAGAAGAAAGCGAAAAAATGCTCAAGAGCCGCATCATCGTTGAATCTCTTCTTAAAGAACGCAACATCACAGTTACACCAGAAGAAATCGAAGCTCAGTACGAAAAAATCGCTGCTGACGGTGGTATGACAGTAGAAGAAGTTAAGAAACACTACTCTGACCCACGTGCAAAAGAATATCTTATTGATGATGCAAAAGAACAGAAGCTTTATGACGAACTTTATAAAGAAGTTAAAATTTCAAAAGGCGATAAAATGTCTTTTGCAGATCTCTTTAAAAGATAATCAAATAATCACTTGATTAAAAAAAGGAATGTACGGCTTACGCACATTCCTTTTTTTTGTTAAAATAAATCACCAATTTAAAGACGTTTTCTATTTTTTTTAATATATTTAAGTTATATAAAATATTATTTAGCAGGTAAAACCTGTAAAGGACTATTTATGAACGAACAGATGCATGATTTAGTACCATACGTAATCGAAAGAAGCGGAAATAGTGAAAGATCATACGACATTTTTTCAAGACTTTTGAAAGAACGCATTATTTTTGTCGACGGACAGATTACAGATGCTACTGCCGATTTGATTATTGCACAGCTTCTATTCCTTGACTCAGAAAATCCACACAAAACTATCAATATGTATATTAACTCACCTGGAGGCTCTGTAACTGCAGGTCTTGCAATCTATGATACAATGCATGTTGTAAGACCACCAATCCGCACAATCTGTATGGGTCAGGCTGCAAGCATGGGTGCCATACTCCTAGCCGGAGGAACTAAAGGTAAACGTTCAATTCTTCCATCTGGTCGTGTATTGATTCACCAGCCATCTGGCGGAGCTGAAGGTCAGGAATCTGATATCGAAATCCAGAATGCAGAAATTCAGAGACTTAAAAAGCTCTCTATTTCCTACCTTGCTTCTGACACAGGTAAATCTGAAAAGCAAATTGCAAAAGATATCGAAAGAGATTTCTTTATGTCTGCAGAAAAAGCTCTGGAATATGGAATTGTTGACAAGATCACTTCTTTCAGAACAGATAAAGAAGATAATGACGATGACAAGAATTAATCAGGAGATATAGAAAGTGAAAAAATTTGGCAATCAGGAATATTGCGCTTTCTGTGGAATGCCTGCAGGAGACAAAAAACAGGACTTCAGACGTCTTATCGGTTCTCGTATTGCACCGGTTTTTATCTGTAACGACTGTGTTGATATCTGTAAAGGAATTTTCGAATCAGAACCAAAAGATGATCTATCAATTGAGCTTTCAGAAGTTCCTTCACCAAAAGAATTTAAAGCTTACCTTGACCAATATGTAATCGGTCAGAATTATGCTAAAAAAGCACTGTCAGTTGCTGTTTACAATCACTACAAAAGAATGGCTTCCCTCAAAAAGCTTGAAAAGAACGATGTTACAATCGAAAAATCAAACATTCTTTTGATCGGACCTACAGGAAGCGGAAAAACACTTCTTGCAAAAACACTGGCTCAGAAACTTAAAGTTCCTTTTGCTATAGCTGATGCAACTACCCTCACAGAAGCAGGCTATGTAGGTGAAGATGTAGAAAACGTTCTTCTTAAACTTATCAATGCTGCAAATGGTAATATTGCTGCGGCAGAAAAAGGAATTATCTTCATAGACGAAATCGATAAGATTGCCCGCAAAAGCGAAAACACATCTATCACTCGTGACGTATCAGGTGAAGGCGTTCAACAGGCTCTTCTTAAAATCATTGAAGGTACTAAAGCAAGCGTTCCACCACAAGGCGGAAGAAAACATCCAAACCAGGAAATGCTTGAAATTGATACAACAAACATTCTGTTCATTCTCGGTGGAGCCTTTGTGGGCCTTGATAAAATCATTGACCAGCGCATTAATGAACAGACAATCGGTTTTGACTCAGCTGAATCAACAATGTCAGATCAGGACAAAGTTGATATGCTTAACAAAGTAATTCCAGACGATCTTGTTAAGTTCGGTTTGATTCCTGAATTAATTGGTCGTATGCCTGTATCTGTTGCTTTGAAGGAACTTACCCGGGATGATTTAATTTCAATCCTTACAAAACCTAAAAACGCTATTACAAAGCAGTTCCAGGCTTCATTTGCAATGGATGATGTTGAACTTACATTCACTGATGATGCTATTGCAGAAATCGCTGATATCGCCATCCGTCAGGAAACCGGTGCCCGCGGATTACGTGCAATTGTTGAAAAAATGCTTCTGGATATTATGTTTGAAGTTCCAAGTATCAAAGGTAAAAAGAAGCTTGAGGTAACAAAAGAAATCGTTACTCAGGAAAAATCAATAGATGTTGAAAAGTTACTGGCTTAAATAAAAGTAAACACTTCAATACAAAAAAAGGCGCTTACACCTAAAATAAACAAAACACTTATTTTAGGCTATGGGCCTTTTTTTTATTATCTAAGGGATTTTATTACATCCAGAACCTTTATGGCTGTATTTTCCCATGTGTAATTTTTTGCCCACTGAAGCCCTTTCTGAATCATATTCTGTCTTAAACTCTGATCGGTGGTTACTTTTTCAATCGCTTGAGCCATTTCATCAATATTATCAGGATTAAACATTACAACATTCTTTCCAGATATTTCAGGAATTGCACCTCGTTCTGCACATGCTGCAGGAATTCCACAGGCCATTGTTTCAATAACAGGTAATCCAACGCCTTCTTTACTTGATGGAAATACACAGCACTCAGCGTTTGAATACAAGCGTCCCAGTTCAGAATGTGGAAAATATCCTGTCATGAAAATATCGCTGGCATATGGTGAGTCAAGAATGGCATTCTGTACTTCGCCTGCATAATCGTCAAGAGCGCCTGCAAGTACAAGTCGATAAGGAAGACCTGTTTTTGATTTGAATTTATCAAAAGCCCTTATAAGTTCCTTATGATATTTTTCTGGATCTGAAATGCGTGTGGGATAAATTATATATGGTTTTTTAATGGCAAAAGGCTTTATGTCAACATAATCTCCATCTGCCAGATTCTGCTGATAAAAAACACTGTGATCAATTCCGTTAGGAATAACTGCAATTTTCCAGCTTTCAATTCCAAGTGAAACAAGATCATTTTTTACATATTCACTTGGGGCAATGATACGGTTAATTCTTTTTAAGCCGTTAAGGCAATAATGACGAAGATATCTGTCTTTTTTATCCTGAAAGATTTCGGAAACAATGTCATTTACAATGGCAATTCCCTTTGAATAGAACCTTTTAGGAAGAAGCTGAGTTGCTGCAGTAAAAAGAACAACATCATATTTATTTTTTTTTGCAAAACGGTTTACTCTTCTTTTGTGCCAGTGCTGCTGATATTTCTGGGTTTCTTTTATATCAACCGGCGTATAACCTGTATCAAATTTTGCTTTATATGTGTAACGGTCTGCTTCAACACCAAAAAGGTCGTACTCAATTCCCTCTTCAAAAGGCATATTCTGCATCAAAAAGTAGAGATAAGCGCCAAGACCTGACTGACCATGATCCAAACCAAAGGTATCAATTCCAACTTTCATATCGTTGGGAATTATAGCATAGTTCCCTGCGATATGCTATAGTAGAAAAATGAACGAAAAAAACGACGATATTACTTTTTCAAACCTTGGGCTTAAAGAAAGCATTATACAAATTCTATCAAAGCTTGATATTTCAACTCCATCACTTATTCAGCAAAAAACAATTCCTGAAGTCCTGCAGAACAAAAATGTAGTTTTTGAATCAGAAACAGGAACAGGAAAAACATTTGCTTATCTTCTGCCCCTTATACAGAATCTTGAAAACTGCAAATCAAATGAAGATAAAATAATCATTCTTGCACCAACTTATGAACTTGCATCTCAGATTAAACTTACGGCTTCTCAGGTAACTTCACTTAAAGCAAGCCTCTTTATCGGAGGAACTCCAATCAAGCGCCAGATTGAAGTTCTTAAAGACAAGCCTCAAATTATTATTGGTAATCCGTCAAGAATCCTTGAACTGATTCACTTGAAAAAGCTTAAAACATCTAATGTTAGAGCTCTTGTACTTGATGAAGCAGACCGTCTTGTCAGCGTTGAAATTGCTGATGAAACCAAAAAACTTATTTCAACAATTCCTTGCGATGCACAGTTTATTGCCTGCACTGCTACTTTAAATCAGAATACAAAACACACCCTTAAGGGTCTATTTTCAAATCTCAGCGAAATAATTCTTCCCAAAGAAGACATTCTTTCAAGAAAAATCACTCACTATGCACTTTTTGCAGAAAGCCGTGACAAGATTTCAACACTTAAAAGCTTTATCCTTGCTGAAAACCCAGAAAAAGTGCTGGTCTTCACAAGCCGCGCAGACCAGGTTGAAAACATTGCACAGAAGCTTCAGTACAAAAAAGTTGACTGTATGGCCCTTCACGCAAAAACTGACAAAAAAGAACGAAAAGCTGCCATTGACCGCTTCAGAAACGGAAAATGTCGTATTCTCATAACTTCAGATCTTGCAAGCAGAGGGCTTGATATTCCGGGAATTACACACATTGTCCAGATGGATCTTCCTTCTAACGAAGACTTTTTCGTGCATCGTTCAGGACGAACAGCCAGAGCCGGCAAATCAGGAATTAATGTTGTAATCGGTGATGAATACGAAATGAGAAAATATGCAGCCCTTGAAAAAAAATTTGGACTCAAAGTTTATCCAAAAATGCTTTATAAAGGGAAGCTTGTAAATCCATCAGATATTCAGGATTTCTCAGAAGAATAGCCTGAACAGGATTTTTCATCTTTTAATTGAATTCTCACTACTAAATATGTTATAATCTACTATATTATATACTGACAATATCATGGCTGTATTATCTAAAGTCTGATATTATTGCTAAATTTTAAAAGGTGGTTTTTTGTGTTTTTAAAAAGCCTTGACATATTCGGTTTCAAATCATTTGCAGATAAAACTCATATTAGTTTTTCAAATGGAATTACAGCTCTCCTTGGTCCTAACGGATGTGGTAAAAGTAACGTTGTGGATGCAATGAAATGGGTTCTTGCAGAAAGCAAGAGTAAAAACCTTCGTGCAGAAAAAATGGAAGACGTTATCTTTGCCGGAACTGCAAATCGTCCTGCATTAAACGTAGCCGAAGTTGCACTTACAATCATGAACGAAAACGGACTTCTTCCTCTTGAAGATCCAGAAATTGAAATTAAGAGGCGCCTTTATCGTTCAGGAGAATCACAGTATTTTATCAACGGCCGTCAGGTAGGCCCTTCAGAAATCCGTAAGCTGTTTATGGATACTGGTGTCGGTAAAGCAGCCTACTCTGTTATGGAACAGGGAAAAATCGATCAGATTCTTTCAAGCAAACCAGAAGACCGTCGTTACCTCTTCGAAGAAGCTGCTGGTATCAGCCGTTCGAAAGCTGAATGTGCAGAAGCAGAAAGAGAACTTGAAAAAACAAGACAAAATATTACTCAGATTGAAATCTCACTTGCAGAAATCAAACGAAGTTATGATACATTAAAAATCCAGGCTGAAAAAACTACAAAGTACAGAAAAGTAAAGGAAGAACTTTTCAACATTCAGCTTAATATCCAGCTTCTTAAACTTAAAGGCTTTATTGAAACAAAAGCTCGTAATGAAAGTTCCATCAAAGAAGTTGAAGAAAAGCGTGACAAAGTAAGAAAAGAAATTGAAGAAATCAACAATTCCCTTACTGAAAATACAGACTTGGTAAACAGCCTGCAGGAACAGGTTTACGTATGCCAGAATGAACTTACTCAGATTCAGAGTATGAAAAATGGTAAGCTGGAACTTCAGAAACAGCAGAAAAACCGTCTGGCTGAAATCAGAGATAAAATTGCCCAGCTTGAAGCAAAACAGGCTACAATCCAGAATAAAATTGATGACTTAACAGAAGAAGTTGGAGAAGCCCAGAGTGGGCTTCATGAAAAGACAAAGTATCTGGAAGACATCAAAAAGAATATTGAATCCTTCCAGCAGAGTATAGAAGCTGCAAGTTCACAGATTACTCAGAATGATACTGAAGCAAATGAAAAACGCATGCAGATTGAAGAACTTGATAATGCTCGTGCACAGCTTCAGAAAGACCTTACTGCAATTACAGAAGACATCGTAACAATGCTTGACGCAAAGTTAAAAGATGCAGGATATTCCGAAGGTGCAATGAACACAGCTAAAAGTCAACTGGAAGAAACTCTGGGTAAACTCCGTGTATTTGTTGAAGGCCGCAAAAATATTTTTGCTGATGCTGCAAAAACTGGAAACCGTCCTAATGAGAATCTCACACAGCAGGCTGCAGATGCTTTTGCTGAAGCTCATAATATGGTTCAGCTTCTTGAAAAGGCGCTCACTTCATACATCAATGCATCCCCTGCTTTCATCAGCGAATTCCTTGCACCAGAAGGTATTATCACAAAGAAACGTGAAATCGATGCAAAGATTGAATCAAACCTTAAACTTATAAGCGAATATAATCAGATCATCAAAGATTTAAATGCAAGCAATGTTACTCTTGCAATGAAAATTGATGAGTATAAGGATACACTTTCAAAACAGAGACAGAATGAAGTTGCAGTTGGAGAACAGTTAAAATCTGCACAGGAAAAAATTACAATTCTTCAGCGCAATATCAGATCGGAAGAAATCAATCTTAAAACAAATGAAGATGAAGTTTATACAGAAAACAAACGTCTCGAAGATACACAGGATCAGATTGATGAAATTCAGGAAGAGCTTGCTGAAATCGAAAAACGTGGTGCAGAAACTGTAGACCGTCAGAACAATCTTTACAAACAGATTGATGAATGTAATAACAAGGTTTCTGGTAAACAGAATGACCTTCAGAAAAAACAGGAACTCCAGAAAAAATTCCAGAGTCAGTACGAACAGCTTTCTATTTCAATGGGTTCTCTTGATACAGAAATCAGAAATGTTAAGCAGAACTTTTTGGATCAGTATTCCCGCGATCTTATGGAATATGAAGAGCAGATGTACAAAATTACAACTCCTGTAGCAAAACTTAAAGAAGATCTGGCTGCTGCAAAACAGAATCTTGAAAGCCTTGGTCATAACATTAACCTTATGGCTCCAGAAGAATTTACTGAAGTCAAAGACCGCTATGAACGTCAGGAAGCAAACTACAAGGATACTAAACGTACTCTTGAAGATCTTGAAAGAGTTTCACAGGAAATTAAAGCTAAATCAAGTGACATGTTCCTTGATACCTACAATAAAATCAAAAAGAACTTCCACAACATGTTCCGTCGTCTCTTCAATGGTGGACATGCAGAACTTCGGCTGGAAGATCCTGAAAATATTCTCACAACAGGTATTGATATTCTGGCACAGCCACCTGGAAAGAAGCTTGAAAGCATTGCTCTTCTTTCCGGTGGAGAAAAAACAATGACAGCCATTGCCCTTCTCTTTGCAACATATCAGGTTCGTCCAAGTCCATTCTGTCTCTTAGACGAAATTGATGCTGCCCTTGACGATAAGAACGTATCAAGCTTTGTAACTGCATTGCGTTCCTTCGCAAATATGAGCCAGTACATTGTAATTACTCATAACAGAAAAACAGTTATGGGAGCAAGTACAATGCTTGGTGTTACAATGGAAGAATCTGGAATCAGTAAGATTATTGCTCTTCGTCTTGATGATGACATTGAAAAAATCAAAGCAGAAGTTATCAAGGAAGATGATAATTTTATTGAAGAAGATGTTGAACCAGAACAGGGAGTTGTTCTCCCTCAACGACCAGCCCCTAGAATAAAGGACAACACAAAAGAACAGATTCAGGAATCTGAAGAAAACCCACAGGAGTCTCAAGATAATCAATCTTCAGAAACTCCTGCTGAAGACCAGCAGAAGCAGGAAGAAGAATAATGATTGATTTTTCTGAAGTTGTTGAAAACGTAAAAGATTTTTACAGAGAAAAAACATTACCGGCAATTTTAATTTCAATTGTCGTTGTATTGTTTTTTCTTGCACTTATTATCTTTATCGTGCAAGGTGTCAACGGCCACAACAAACAACCTTCAGTTACAGATACTCCCTTAGTTCCCGACAATGAACTTATTCTTCCAGATGGTCCATCAATTCCAGAGGGCTATGCTCTTACCAGAGAGCCAAAAGAAAAATGGACAAAAGAAGAATCTCAAGAATATTTTACAATGCCTGATGAACAGGAATTAAAAAATCTTGAATATTCAAATGACAAGTTGATCGAAGATATTCTGGGGGCTACTCCATGAAAAAGCTTGTAACACTTACATTTATTTCAAGTTTTATATTTTTCTCATGTGCCTCAAACACTCTTGAAGGCAGTAACAATCTTACAGATACAATTTCAGCAGAAATTTCAGAGGACACTTCAGATACTTATGAGAACAATATAGAAGCAATACCTGATTCATTTTCTGAAAGCGATAGTAATTCTGATTCAGAAGGTGAACCTGATTCTACTTCTAATATTAATGTAGTAGTGGAAACGACATCGGAATCAGAAGAAGAAATTGTAGATGAAGCTTTTTCTGAACCAGCGTTTATTCCGGAAGAAGAAAAAATTTCTGACGAAGAAATTAAAGACGATCTTGCAAAGCTTGAAGAAAATACAGAAGACAATGTCGAAGTAAAAACTGTTCCAGATTTACCCAAAACTGTGACAGCCGCAGCTTCTACAAAGCAGGAAACAAAACCTGTTTCACCTGTTGTTTCAAAACCAGAAGTTTCATCTGTAAAAACAGACCCCAAGCAGGAAGTCAAAACAGAAACTAAAACAGAGTTAAAAGCCCATGAGCCAGAATCATCTTTTTATCTTCAGAAAGAAGCTGAAATGGCTGCTGAAACAATCAACAATAATGAAGAACCAGAAAAACCACCAGTTCCATCAAGAACAATTTCCATTAAAAATAATCAGTATCTTGATATTAACTACCCTGGTTCAGGCTGGGTATACCTTGGTGAAGTAGAACGTCAGAATCTTCTTGTTTTCTTCGGCAGAAAAGTAAATGGTGATACAACAACCTTTACTTTGCAGTCAAGAAAATCTGGTACTGCCGTACTTCATTTTTATAAAAATGATAATCTTTCAGGAAAATACATCGATGATTATGTAGAAGTTTCGGTTAATACAGATTCTGCTACAGACAATAGCCATGTAACAATACCTGAATATGCAAAAATTGTTCCACCAAAACCTCAGAAACATCAGCCTTCAGAAATTACAGAATTAGAAAAAGACCAATCTGATACAGAAAATATAATTGAGTATAAGCCTCAACCAGAAACAAAGGTGAACGCAAAACCTTCTGAGCCAGACTTAAATATTCAAACAATCATTCAAAATGCAAATAACCAGAATAATGAAAACAATGTTGACGCTAATAATCAATATAACTCTGATTCAAATATTCTTTCCCCTGCTGTAACTCAGCCAATGGAGAATAATCAAGTTTCTGATGATTTACTTGAAGCAGCACAGAAAGCTTATAATGAAAAGAGATTCCCTGATGCACTGTCACTTGTAAAAAAATTCCTTCAGGATACATCAGATAGATTTGATGAAGGTATTTTCCTTGAAGCACAGATATTAGAAGCAAACTCAAGTGTACAGAATATTAAAGAGGCCATTAAGGATTATGACACTGTAATACGAAACTGGCCTCAAAGCAAATGTTGGAAAAAATCAAATGAAAGAAGCATTTACTTAAAACGCTTCTATATTGATATTCGTTAAAATAAGTATTAAAGTTCGGTAATACGAATTAATATAAATCACATTTATAAGAGGAAAAAATGTTAGATTATAAATTCATTAAAGATAATCTTGAAGCAGTAAAAAAGAACATTTCTGATA
The DNA here is from genome assembly GCA_018385415.1 of Treponema sp. Taxonomy (GTDB): domain Bacteria; phylum Spirochaetota; class Spirochaetia; order Treponematales; family Treponemataceae; genus Treponema_D. The sequence continues at coordinate 27,929 of JAHAZA010000035.1, forward strand.
GAAACATGACTGCTGATGCTGACATCGTAGTAGAACTTTACGACAAACGCACTAAGCTTGTTACAGACCGCCAGGCTTTGCAGGAAAAACGCAATGCTAATGCTCAGTCAATGAAACAAAAGCTTGAACCAGAACAGCGCCAGGCACTTATCGACGAAGGAAAGAAAATTAAAGATGAACTTGCTGAAGCTGAAAAAGTTCTTGCACAAGTTGAAGCACAGCTGGATGAAGCTGCACGCAAGATTCCTAACATGGCAAGCCCAAAAGCTCCTATTGGAAAACTTGATACAGAAAACCTTGAAGTAAAGAAAGTTGGAACTCCACGCACATTCGAATTTAAACCAAAAGACCACGTAGAACTTATGGAAGCTTTGGATTTGATCGATTTTGAACGTGGTACAAAAGTCTCTGGACCAAAATTCTACTACCTCAAAAACGATGCAGTATTCCTTGAACAGGCTTTGATTCAGTATGCATTGAACACATTGAGAAAACACGGATTTACTCCATTCATCACTCCAGACGTTGCAAAAGAAGAAGTTCTCAAAGGTATCGGCTTTAATCCACGCGGTAACGAATCAAATGTTTACTCTATCGAAGAAGAAGGAACATGTCTCGTTGCTACTGCAGAAATTACCCTTGGTGGTTACCACTCAAACGAAATCCTTGATAAATCAAAGCTTCCACTTTACTACTGTGGACTTTCACACTGTTTCCGTCGTGAAGCAGGTGCTGCAGGTCAGTTTTCAAAAGGATTATACCGCGTACACCAGTTTGATAAAGTAGAAATGTTTGTATATTGTCTCCCAGAACAGTCAGACGAAATCCATGAAAAGCTTCGCTTAATCGAAGAAGAAATCTTCGAAGGCCTTGGAATTCCTTTCCATGTAGTAGATACATGTACTGGTGACCTTGGTGCTCCAGCATACCGCAAATGGGATCTTGAAGCATGGATGCCTGGTCGTAACGGAGGAGAATACGGAGAAGTTACATCAACTTCTAACTGTACAGATTACCAGAGCCGCCGCCTTAATGTACGCTTTAAGGATGATGACGGAAAGAACAAATATGTTCACATGCTTAACGGTACTGCAATCGCTGTAGGTCGTGCAATGCTTGCAATTATCGAAAACTATCAGAACGAAGACGGATCAATTACAATTCCAGAAGTACTTCGCCCACTCTGTGGTTTTGACAAGATTGAAAAGAAATAAATCATAGCTAGTAAAGGTGGCCTCCGAATAGAGGTCACCTAATTCTTTATAATTTCAAATTATAATCTATTCAAAAATTTTATTTGTAGTCTTTTCATAAAGGAATCGTACATCTTCTTCTTTTATTGAAGTGTATCTACATACAGCTGTAACAAAAGTCTTTTCATCGTTCATGTACAGAGCTTCTACACAACATGTCAAAAACATCTTTCTTGTTTTTATAATTGAATCAATTGGGAATGTTAATTCTAGAGCATATTCAGCGCCGGCATCCAGATGCATATTTGATGTTTTAGAACCAAATACAATTCTCTCATAATCAACATAAATAATATCAAGAGGTTCAGCCCTACCTTCAACAGTCTGCATTTTTTCCCGGGCCTCTGTGAGGTATCTGCACACTGGTATTAATTGGAGGCCATTACCAGCAGTTCCCTGTTTTCTTGCATGCGCAATAAACTCTTCCAGATATGCCTTTGTTTTATGCTGCAACTCTTCAGGAACATCGCTCCAAATTGGTTTAGAAAAAAGTCTGTAGTTTTCAAGCGGATAACAATTAATATGTACATCAGTTTTTTCACTTACAGCATAAAACAATGTTGCTGAAAAATCCAATGGACGTTCTTTTTCAATTTCTGTAATTCGACTGATACTGGAAGGAATCACAAGAGCAAGCCCTGATTTTACTTCCTTTAATTCAGTATTAAAAAACAAACCTAAGCGATTAAAATAAAATTCAACGCGAACATTTTTTGTCTGAAAATTTTTAACTGACTTTGGAGGATTAGTAAGCAAAATAATTCCCTGTTCAAGAACCTTTATTTGTTCTCCTTTAAGGGCCACAGGAAAAATTGCAGAAGAAGCAGGTTTTATTTTATTATCGTTATCTACAGAAACATCTTCTTCAATAGGAGTAATAGTTAATGGAACATTACCATCAATGAGATACTGAAGAACAAGTTCCCTTTCAATACCAGTTAAACTGTTACTTTCCATAAAAATTCCTCCACCTAATTTATATTTCCTGAATCAATTATTTCTACATCGATAATTTTGTAAGCTAAATTATTTAATGAATTATTTGTATTTTGAAGGCTTTTAATTTCGGCAAGTTGTTTTTCTTTAAGGTAAACCTTAAAATCAAGAAAACCTTGACCATTTGTCAATCTTACAGGTACTTCAATTGCCCCACCTTCAAAATAACTTTTACCGATGTACCACCAGTTTTTTCTCAGATCATAATTACTGATATCATGAGTAAACAGAACAAGAGAATAAACAGAATCATCATCAAATAATACTTCGCATTCTTCGTTATTGATCAAAGAACGACAAAACTGATTTATGATTGATACAACATTAGGATCCACATCAGAAATATCTAGACTTCCAAAACCTTTCAATTCAGGATACAAGGGCTGACGTTCATTTCCCGCTTCAAAGGCCATTAAAACAGCAGGTGTCAGTCTGTTATTCTGATTGATATATTCTATTGAAGTAATTCTTTCTGAAAGTCTGTTTTTTTCAAGTTCAAGTGTCCACTGTAATTCTGAACGCTTGCTGTCTGTAATACTTTTTAAATTTTCCGAATGCAGAAGTTTATCTGACACAGCTGAATTGGAACAACTTATAAAGAGAATCAGGATAAAAGATAATAAGAAAAAAGAATTAAACTTCATATAATATTAATATTTTAACATATAAATGATATTATTGCAAAATCCAGAATTTGGGTCTATAATTAAAAAATCTAAAATTATCTTTGGGGGATTTATGAAAATTCGCAACTTGATGGAAGATCTCGTAGAAACAAAGGTTAATAAATTATATGACGATTTAAAAAAATATAACACAGTCTGGCTTACTTGTGATTGTGAAAATTGTCGTCTTGATGCAATGGCTTTTGTATTAAACAGAATTCCTCCTAAATATATTATTTCATCACGAGGTATAACTCATACTGCAGCAGATCAAAATCTCACACAGATTAAAGCAGATATTGATACATTAGCTATGGAAGGAATTCGTCTCGTTAGTTCTTCTAAACGTCCTACACATAATATTAATGCAACATCAGAAGCTCTTTATATCAGTGGCTCTACTCCTTATTTCTTTTTCCCTGTTTTTACAGGAACTGTTATGGATGGAACAACATTCGAACCTCTCACAGATGTTTCAATAACACTCATTAAAGATGGTAAGAATGCAGAAATGATAGATCAAACTTGGAACAACCCTACTAAAACATATCTTTCAACAAAGGGTACTTATTCATTCAATGTTAAACCAGAAGTTTCTCAGAACGAAGGTGAAACAAAACAATATGAATTTACGGTTCTTGTTGAAGCAGAAGGATATGAAAGTATTTCTTATGCATTCTCTATTCCTGTTACAAGTGAACTTTTAAAACAGACAAGGGGATTATCTCTTTACTCTCTTAAGATTCAGGATCTTTTCCTTTTCCCTTCCGGAATTTCAAACCCTATGGAAGATTAAAATGAAAAAAAATCTTTTTTTTTCATT
>JAHAZA010000063.1 GCA_018385415.1 Treponema sp.
AGACCCAAAATAACAATTCCTACAATTCCTACAATACCAATGATTGTTGCAGGAAGAGTCTTAAGACCACATTTGTTTGTAAGAATACCATATACTACGGCAAGTACGATAAAGAGAACAGAAATCATAGCAGTTGTCTGATTTCCAGTAGGATTCTTTACAAAACCGAATGACATTCCGGCTTTTGCAATATCATCTGCAGTAGAGAAGAATGTAGATGCTACTACGTTTACAAAAGAAGCAATTACAAGAATCAATACAAGCAAAGCAAAGATAATGAACAACTTCTTTGCTGTTTTACCCATTGAATCTTTGATGATTTCACCAACTGATTTACCATCATGACGGATAGAAGCAAACAACGAACCAAAGTCCTGAAGACCACCGAAGAAAATACCTCCGATTACACACCAGAGAAATACTGGTACCCATCCAAATACAGCAGCCTGAATAGGACCGTTGATAGGACCAGCACCAGCGATTGACGAAAAGTGATGTCCCATCAATACAGCAGGTTTTGCTTCTACATAGTCAACACCGTCTGGCATTGCCTTTGCAGGAGTATTTTTTGAAGGGTCAATACCCCACTGTTTTGCAAGCCATGAACCGTAGAAAACGTATCCAATGAAAAGCAAAACGATAGCAGCAATGATAATCAATAATGCTGTCATTTTTATTCCTCCATTACGGAATTTAAATAAGAATTAAATATATCTAATGTCATTTACATGACGAAAGACCTAATTTATACAATATCTTCTTTATATCTGAGCCATGATAATTTGAAAAAGCCTTCCGTACACTTAAATCAAGTACACAAAGCTTAAAATTACTCCAGCCATAAATTCCAAATTTGTAATCTTTTGACATATGAAGCTTACGGGCAGCTTTTTTTAGATCCCCACTGCCACTTTCTGTAATTACAATCAGTGTAACATCGGAATTTCTATGTCCGTAATATGGTTTTATTCTTTCAAGACCTGCTTTCCAGGCAATATTGCTTAATTCACTTAACAGGAATGAATCCAGGCTCTGCTGGGTTGAAAAATACACAAATTCGTTAGAATCGATATCTGCAATTTTTGCAGCTTTGACCAACACGTAATTCTCTGTATGACAGGTAAATTCTGCTTCCGCATTAAAAGGACTGGTTACATTTTCTTTTTTTATTGTGTAATAACCTGAATATGCAGGTAATAATTTATCCAATGCTTCTGATGCTGTCATTCTTCCATTATAAACATATATCAACGGGACTTCAATAATAATAGTAAAAAACTTTATTATTTCTAAAATGGCAATTTCATTAGCATAAAAAAATAGCTGCCCTAGTTTCCTAAGGCAGCCTAACATATAATTATTTGTTCCTCCAACAGTAATTAACGGTCATTCTGGGCTGTTATTCTCATTGCTATAGGTCCCTTACCAGCACAGCCATTTCTTGGTTCTGATTTATGATGTTCTGGCTGTCTTACCTTAGGTTCTGACTTGTGATATTCCGGCTGTCTTACCTTAGGTTCTGACTTGTGATGTTCCGGCTGTCTTACCTGAGGTTCTGACTTATGATGTTCCGGCTGTCTTACCTGAAGTTCTGACTTATGATGTTTCTGTGGTCTATAGCCTGGTCTTTCTGTATGATGACGATCCTTTTTATGTCCCTGAAACTGTACATGAGGAACTGGCTGAGGTCTTTTTCCGTGATGCTTTACTTCAGTTGGAGAAGCAAAAAGTGCAGCTCCACCTACCAATGCACATGTCATAAACACAATTGCTTTTTTGAAATTCTTTTTCATAATTAATCTCCCATAAAATCTGCATTTTGCAGGTATTTAATTTCATAAGTTTCTGTAACTTGCTTAATTAAATTACACCTAAATAAGACCCAGATCTTCCTTAAGTTACTAAGAACAAAATAAGAAGACTCTTATATTAACTTTTCTTCAAAAACATTAATTTTTAGTTTATACTATTTATACAAAGGGAATTTTTTATTACTTTTATTACTTATCAAATAAATAACCTGGAGTTATTAATTATGAATCAAACAGAAAAATCACAGCGTATCTTAATTGTAGAAGATGATTCAGGAATCAGTGATTTTATTAATCTTGAATTACAGCATGAAGGCTTTGAAACTTCTGTTGCCGCAACAGGAAGACAGGCACTTGAACAGTTTGAATCTTTCAACCCGGATTTGATTCTTCTTGATGTAATGCTTCCGGAATTAAGTGGTCTGGAAGTTCTTCGCCGTATAAGAAAAACATCTTCCGTTCCTGTAATTATGATAACAGCCCGCGGCGAAACATATGACAGAGTCAATGGACTTGATGCCGGAGCAGATGACTACATTCCAAAGCCATTTGAAATCGAAGAACTATTGGCACGCATGCGTGCAGTATTAAGACGAATGACAAAAGTCGAAAATTCCCCAGCAGTATTAAAGCTTAGAGATATTGAAATTATCCCTGACGAAATGATTGTCAAACTAAAAGGCCAGGCTATCAATCTTTCGAAAACTGAATATATGATGCTTAAAAAGCTTGTAGAAAATCCTGACAAAGTTTTCTCAAGAGAAGATTTAATCGACGTAATCTGGGGAAAAGGCCACTTCATTGATGAAAATACAATCGATGTCTACATCGGCTATCTTCGTTCAAAAATTGATAATACAATCAAAGAAGAATATATTAAAACAATTCGTGGCGTAGGATATAAACTTTTAAGCAAGACCGAGTAACAAGAATAAAGGAATTTTCATGAACAAAAAAAAGATAAAGAAGCTGTCCATTTCTTCAATCTTAGCTTTCAGATTTACTTTTATTCTGACTGCAGTTGTAATTATTCTCGTACTTGTTTTTTCAAGAATTCTTCTTGTTGATCTGAATAACCAGCGCACAGTTGAATTAGACCGATCTATTTCAATCATCGAACGAAATTACCTCACCCATATTAAAGAAACACCGGAAGAACGCTTCACAATCAAGAGAATTCCGAAACATTTAGGTTATCTTATATATAAAATTGACGGTGACCAGATAATTACAGTCGACACTAATTCTGATGAAGTTCCGCCTGTACCCTTTGCAGAAAAAAAAGCAAAATATTACACCAAACGAACTACTCCAGGACAAGAAATAAAAATCATTTATATGTCACGGCCGGTTCAATCAGACCCGTCAGTTGTAATTCAATTATGGATTGATGTTCACAATGACTCCTTGTATCAGATGAAGCATGATCAGCCACGAATCATTCTAATTTCTTTGATTCCAATTTTAATCATATGTTATTTCATTACATATTTTATTGCACGCAATATCATGAAGCCTGTTGTAAAAATGACAGAAGACGCAAAACATATTTCAAGTTCCAGTCTTGATACATTTCTTCCAGTAAAAAATAATGGTGATGAACTTGATGAACTTGCAAAAACTTTCAATGATTTATTCTCACGATTAAAAATTGATTTTGACAGAGAACGCCAGTTTACAAGTGATGTTTCTCACGAATTGAAGACACCTGTAGCTGTAATTTTAGGTCAGGCAAATCTTTTACGCCGCTGGGGAAAAAACGATCCTGTCCAACTTGATAAATCAATAAATACAATTATCTCGGAAACGAAATCAATGGATGCAATCATTCAGAACCTGCTCCAGATGACTAGAATAGAAAGCGGTAAAATAATTCCATCAAAAGAAGAGTTTTTGCTCTCCGAATTGTTTGGCAAAATAAAGGAAGAAATTGAAATACTGGATCCAACAAGCGAAATTATTTTCAACTACGCTCCTGACTTAAAAATTACTACAGACTTTGAATTGCTTCATCAGTCTCTAATGGTATGTATATCCAACAGCTTAAAATTCTGTCCTAAGCCTTTAAAATTAACAGTATCAGCTTCTGATACAAATCAAAGCATAAGCATTCATGTTACAGACAACGGCCCAGGCTTTGCCCCAGATATTATACCTCATGTATTTGAACGTTTTTATCGCGGAGATGATGCACATACAAGAAGTGCAGGTGGATCTGGACTTGGACTTTCTATTGCAAAAGCAATTATTCAAAGTTTAGGTGGAACGATTTCTGCCTCAAATGACGAAATTACAAAAGGTGCAAAGCTGTCAATTTCCATCAATAGTTTCTATTGAATTCATATAAAAAATTTAGTATCTTTATAACCAAATTGTGAATTTTTTTCGGAAAAATTGATTTATCGAAGATTCCGTTAAAAATAAAAACTTAAGGAGTTTTCAATGACAGTTAATGACATTAAAAATGCCAAAATCAAGGCATGGATTGAAGAATGTGTTAAGATGTGTGAACCAGACTCAGTAGTAGTTTGTGATGGTTCAACCGCTGAATACGACCGCTTGATGCAGAAATGTGTTGATGCAGGACTTGCTACACCACTTGCAAAGAAAGCTAACAGCTTCCTTTTCCGTTCACTTCCAAGTGACGTTGCTCGTGTAGAAGGACGTACATTCATTTCTTCAGTTAAAGAAGAAGATGCTGGTCCTACAAACCACTGGATCGATCCAAAAGAACTCAAAGCTACAATGACAGGTCTTTACAAAGGTTGTATGCACGGACGTACAATGTATGTAATTCCATTCTGTATGGGTCCACTTGGTTCACCTATCGCTAAATATGGTGTTGAACTTACAGACTCAGAATACGTAGTATTGAACATGGACATCATGACACGTGCCGGCGAAAAAGTATGGCAGTACCTTGATGATGAATTCGTTCCATGTCTCCACTCAGTTGGTAAACCACTTAATAATGGTGAAAAAGATAACGGTATCTGGCCTTGTGCTGACGTTGAAAACAAATACATTTCACACTTCCCAGAAGAAAGACTCATCTGGTCTTACGGATCGGGTTACGGTGGAAATGCTCTTCTCGGAAAGAAATGTTTCGCTCTCCGTATCGCAACAGTAATCGCTCGTGAAGAAGGATGGCTTGCTGAACACATGCTCATTCTCAAGCTCACAAACCCACAGGGCGAAGTAAAATATGTAACAGGTGCTTTCCCATCAGCTTGTGGAAAAACAAACCTCGCTATGTTGATTCCAACTATCCCAGGATGGAAGGTTGAAACAGTTGGTGACGATATCGCTTGGATGAAATTCGGAAAAGATGGTCGTCTCTATGCTATCAACCCAGAAGCAGGATTCTTCGGAGTTGCTCCAGGAACATCTGCAGAAAGCAACAAGAACGCTCTCATATCAGCTGAAAAGAACACAATTTACACAAACTGTGCTCTTACAGAAGACGGAGACGTTTGGTGGGAAGGAATCGGATACCCAGCTAAAGGTAACCTGGTTGACTGGAAAGGTCAGACTCGCCCAGCATTCGAAAAAGACAAAGCTCCTAAGGGAGAAGAAATGGCACATCCAAACGCTCGCTTTACAGCTCCAGCTGGTCAGTGTCCATGTATCGCATCTGACTGGGAATCTCCAGAAGGTGTTCCTATTTCTGCTATCCTCTTTGGTGGACGCCGTCCATCAACAGTTCCACTGGTACACCAGGCTCGTTCATGGGAACACGGTGTATTCCTTGGATCTATCGTAGGTTCAGAAATCACAGCTGCTTCTACAATTAACGCTGCAGAAGTTGGAAAGATTCGTCGTGACCCATTTGCTATTCTCCCATTCTGTGGATATAACATGGGTGACTACTTCCAGCACTGGATTGATGTAGGTAATGCTGCTCCTGATAAGGATAAGCTTCCTAAGATCTTCTACGTTAACTGGTTCCGTAAGGATGATAACAACAAGGATCTCCCAGGTGGATTCATGTGGCCAGGATACGGTGATAACTCACGTGTTCTTGCTTGGATTTTTGACCGCTGTAATGGCGTTGACAATGCTAAGGACACTCCAATTGGCCTTATGCCAGCTGATGGTGCTCTTAATACAGAAGGTCTTGCTGACTGCTACAAGAAAACTCTCCCAGAAATCCTCAAAGTTGATGTTGAAGGATGGAAGAAAGAAGTTAAAGATATCCGTGAAAACCACTATCCAAAATTTGGAAAACACCTTCCAAAAGAACTCACAGCTATCCTTGACGATCTCGAAGCTCGTCTTAACAAAGCATAATTTTGGATGATCTTGATGCCAGGTTTATAATTTATAAAAAACCTGGCAAACGGCTGAGTCAAGGCTTTAAGCGTAAGCGTACCTTGACCAGACGTAAGCTCGTCTTAACAAAGCATAGTTTAGTCCTATAGACTGAATACAAAAGCCTGTCTGGATTTTTCAGACAGGCTTTTCAACTGGCTCTTCGTAATTTTCCTGTAACTAATCTATTAAATCGTCATCAAAAAAAATCATAAAAATTTAAATTCACCTTCATTTAATGTTTCATCAAGAATAAAATCTCCCATCTTCAATCTTTTTAATTTTACTACATAATTTCCCAATGCAGAAAATATTCTTCTTATCTCGTGAAATTTTCCTTCTGTAATCGTAATTTCCAGTGACTCATCTGAAAGCCATTTTATAAAAGCACTTTTACTTATAAATGCTGGTGATTTATTTTCTGGAGGAATTTCAATTCCCTTCTCTGCTTTTAATACATAAGATTTTTTGTCAGTAATAGAATCACGAAGTTTAACAAAATATGTTTTCTCTACTTCGTTTTCTGGAGAAGTAAGCTGATTTACAAACGTTCCGTTGGTGGACAAAAGCAAAAGACCAGATGTATTGTTATCAAGTCGACCCACACATTTTAACTTATAAAGTTCTGTTTCGTTGAAATTCCCTTTTAAAAGATCATAAACAGTTTTATGTGAATCAGATACAGTGGAACATACAACTCCTTCTGGCTTATTCAACATTATGTATTTATGCTTCACTTGTGGAAGTATTTTACCTCCAACTATTACAGTATCATTTTCTGTATCTACTAAAAAAGCTGCATCTTTAATGGAATTTCCATTTACAACCACTTCATTATTTTTAACAAAGTTTTTTGCAGAACGCTGAGAACATAAATTATAGGAAATTAAAAACCTGGATAAAGGTTCCTTATATAAATTCATAAAATGATTATAAAAGATGGTTTGATAAAAAACTATAATTTTTTTTTATTTTTTTTATATAAGTTATTGACATAATTCTGAATATTATATATATTAACAACATAACACGCGGGTGTAGCGAAGCTGGTTATCGCGCTGGCCTGTCACGCCGGAGATCACGGGTTCGAGCCCCGTCACTCGCGCTAAAGACTTGATAAAAATATCAAGTCTTTTTTTTTGCCTCAGGACATTTTTAAATTTTATTAGTGCAGAATATAATTTCCATAATATAATATATTAGACCATGAAGAATAAATCACAACGCCAGATAGACAGAAGAAATTTCAAAGATAGAATTAAAGACTTTTTTACTTCTTCATACATACTTTGGGGAATAATTTTATTTCTTTCACTATTTATATTGATGTTCATCATATTTATTTCAGAGCAAAAAACAAACTCTGAAATAAATTCATTATTTGATGCAATCTGGTATACTCTTGTTACAATTACAACTGTAGGCTATGGCGATATTGCCCCTACATCTGTTATTGGAAGAATTACCGCCATGATTCTTTTGATTGCAGGTGTTGCAATTTTCGGTGCATTATCAGGAAAATTCGCATCTTTTCTTTTTGAACGACAGCAAAAAAAAGACAGAGGACTTTTAAAAATGACTAACATGAAAAATCACTTTTTAATTCTAGGCTGGAAACAAAATTTTTCTAAAATCCTTGAAGGCATTCTATATGCTAATCCAGAAATTCCCGCTGAAAAAATGGTTCTTTTAAATAATGCTCCACTGTCAGAAATAGAAGTTATTAAATCAGATGAACGTTTTAAGAATATCAATTTTCTTCATGGGGATTTCACCGATGAAGGAACATTATTAAAAGCTCAGCTTTCTACAGCAGACAGAGCTGTAATTCTTGCTGATACGTCTGAAAACTTTTCTACACTTGAAATTGATTCAAGAACAGTACTTGCTGTAATAACGATAAAAAATCTTAATCCAAAAATTTATTGTGTTGCAGAGATTCTTGATACAAAGTTTGAAAAACATTTAACTCTTGCTCACTGCGATGAAATCATACTTTCATCAGATTACGAACAAAATCTGTTAGTAAAGGCTTCTGCAGGGAAAGGTATGAGTCATATTTTAAGGGAACTTATTTCTGATGACAATGATTCCGGAATTTTAATTGAAAATATTCCTGACAAATTTATTGGTAAGCCATATCAGGATTTCAAAAATTCCCTGGCCTCACAAAAAGACATTCTTATCGGTTTACTTGAAAATACCGGAAATTTTTATAAAAGACGAAAGGAAGCTTTAGCAGAAGCACAAAAAAATCCTGATATTGAAAAAATCGTATTAAATCTCAAGAAAGTAAAGACTTTAAAAAGTAACGAACCTTATTTTGCACCTGATGACAGTTACATAATTCCACCAAATGCAAAAGCAATTTTTATTCATGGCTCGGCAAAAACCGTTGAAGATTAAGGAGAATACAAATGGAACACAGTCAGGAAATAATTGATAAGCTTGTACATCTTGAAATATTCTCAGACTTTAATTCTTCAAATGAAGAACACAGACGATTGTTAAAAGAAGTATGTCAATTGCTGGAACCTCAGTCATACAATTCTGGTGATGTGATTATAAAAGAAGGTGATACAGGTGATACTCTTTATATTCTTTATGAAGGAACAGTTCAAATCAGAAGAAATACACCAAGCAATGATCAATTTGCAGTAGTTAACCTTACTACAGAACAAAATGTATTTTTTGGTGAAGTTGCATTAATAGACAGAGATACTAGATCAGCATCTGTTATTGCTATCGAAAACTGTAAAGTATTAAAATTAGATGGCTCTAGATTTAAAGAACTTTGTGACAAAGAGCCTGTCCTTGGCTATCATGTAATGTATCGCATCTCAAGAAGAATTGCTTCTGCCCTTCGCCGTTCTAACAAAGAAATGATGACATTATACGAAGCCTTGCTTGATGAAATTTAATTTTCAAATGATTTTTCAGTAATAGTCTGGCAAAAAATATAAGCTTTAAGATACTCGTTTGATTCTAATGCAATTTTTTCTATTTCTACTTTGTCTATTTTTTTATCATACCAACAATTGCAAATATAAAATAAACTGCAAGTTCTACAAGAACAATTGTTGCACCAACCGGTGTAGAAAGGAAAATAGAAATCAGCATACCAATGCTTGATGTTAATACAGCAAAAATACTTGCAGTAATAATAACCTTTTTAAAGCTTGAACATACTTTCATTGCTGCCAAAGCAGGAAAAACAACAAGCGCTGTTATTAGTAATGAACCAACAAGATTCATTGCAAGTACAATTACAACAGCAGAAATTACAGCTATCATTGTGTTATACAAATTAACATTAATTCCACTAGCTTTTGCAAATTCCTCGTCAAAAGTAACAGCAAAAATATTGTGATAATAGAAAATATAAACCAGAACTACTAAAATTGAGGATCCGATACAAAGCCATACATCAGATGGTGTAAGAGTTAAGATTGCAGTAGAGCCAAATAATGTAGAACAGACATCTCCGCTTACATTAGCCTTTACATTACATACATTCATCAAGAAATAACCTAATGCCATACTGGTAACACTGATAACAGCTAAACTAGCATCTCCTTTTACTTTCTTGGAATTATTCATTCTAAGAAGGATTACTGCACATAGAATAGTAACCGGCATAACAAAAAGATTACTGTTGGTTAACCTTAACACTGTTGCAATAGCCATTGCACCGAACGCTGTATGTGATAGTCCGTCTCCAATAAATGAAAAACGTTTTAATACAAGTGTTACGCCCAGTAATGAAGCAGCAACTGAAATAAAAACACTGACAATGAATGCATTCCTTACAAGCTCAACTGAAAAATATGACTGTAATGTTGAAAAAAATTCTACCATCCTACTCTCCAATCTTTAATACTTGTTTTGCATATTTTTTAACGGCGTTCATGTCATGGGTAATCATTATTACACTGATAATATGTTCACGATTCAACCGCTCTACTGTTGCATACATCTCTTCAGTTGCTTCAGGATCAAGACCTGCAACAGGTTCATCAAGTACAAGAAGCCCTCCACAAGCACACAAAGCTCTTGCAAGAAGCACTCTTTGTTTTTGTCCACCACTTAATTTTGAAAACACTTTTTTTTCCAGAGTTAATATTCCAAGCATATCAAGAATTCTTTTTACTTCTTTCTTTTCTTCACTGGAATAAAAGGCATTCACCTTTTTCTTTCCTAAAAATCCACTTAAAACTATTTCTGTAACACTGGCAGGAAAATCGCTCTGTACATCTGAATATTGGGGAAGATATCCTACAGATTTCTGTGTAAGTCCATCTGAAAACTCAATTGTACCTGATATTGGTTTAATCAAATTTAACAAGGTTTTTATGAGTGTACTTTTACCGGAACCATTTTCGCCAGTTACACAAAGGTAACCACCCTTTTCAATTGTAAAATTAATATTCTCTGCAGCAGGAATTCCGTTGTAACCTACAGCAAGATTTTTACACACAATCTGAGACATATCGAAATAATATATTATTAAAAAGGAAATTGCAAGTCACTTGCAAATTGTTATATCAAAAACTAAAAAAAACGCACTGACTTTTCATCAGTGCGCTTTTAGGTTCCCGAATAATAATTCGGTTACCAGCTTAGCCTAATGTAATTTCAACATTTACTTCTTTCTTTCCTTCAACGAATGGAACAACGCATCCGTCTATAGCTTTACCATCAACAACAAGTGATTTAACACCTTTGCATACATGGTTAGGATTTTTGATTGTAATGTTGTATTTAGCACCCCGGAACAAACGAGT
>JAHAZA010000069.1 GCA_018385415.1 Treponema sp.
TAATATAGAAATTATCTTGACAAGAATGAAATCTAGTTCTATATTGAAAGGAGAAGGTCTCCATTAACCTGCGGTTTTAATCCGTGAAGAGATGAAGATTAAAGAAAGGCTGCTTGATTTTCAGGCAGCCTTAGTTTTTTTTGAGGCAAAAATGTTTTCTTTGAAAAAGAATCTGAAATTTATCACTATTGACCAAAATTATTTAAAGACTTTACACGATTCTTGCAGGGAAGTTTATTATAAAACGTATGACTATGAAACAAAGCCATATATTGGAATCCTTGTTGAGGAAAATGGTGTTGAATACGTAATACCTCTTTCTTCCGCAAAGGAAAAACATAAGTCCTGGAAGAATGTGGAAACAGACCGGTTTCTAATATTTGAGAACTGTAAAACTGCTGAGACAGGCACGAAAGATATTTATGTAAAAAATAAGGACGGAACTTTTAAACATATTCTTTCTGTTATAGACTTGAAAAAAATGATTCCAATAAAATCGGGGCTTTATTCTGAGGTTGATTTGAATCCGTCAAAGAAAGATTCTGTGCAAGAAATAAAGTATAAAGTCCTATTAAATATTGAATATACATTTTGCTTGAAAATTATTGATTCGGTGATTCAAAAGGCATCTAAACTTTATGAAAAACAAATTTCTACGGGTAAAGTAATAAAATTCTGTTGTGATTTCAAACTGCTCGAAGAAAAATGCAGGGAGTATCCTGTAAATTAAGTTTCACTATTTCCCTCACGGTTAGCGATTGTAGTGGCCAGCCGTTAGGCTGGTTGCGAAACGAAGTGGAGCAATGAAGCGCTCTGACGCGGAACCACGAAAAGCGCGCCCTGCCGAGCCAAAGTTTTGAGCAACGCGAAAAATGCTTGCGAAAGGCAGGAAAACGCCAAAACTCACAGACCTAGACGGAGACGGTCTTGCAGACCATGTTCTTCGCATTCCTGGCTTTGGAACATATTGGAAAAGAAACATAAGCGGAAAATATGGGCAGCTTACACAGGTAAATCTTCCACAAGGCGGAAATGTCCGGCTGGAATATGCAGAGAAATACGGAACGGTGAATAATCCAAACTTTAAGTATGTAATGAGCAAAGTTACAGTTTGTGATGGGTGTGGAATAACAATTCCAGAAATTAATCATGGTAAACATTTTGTAACAACAGAGTATGATTATGAAGATGGCTATTACAACAGAAAAGAAAAAGAGTTTTATGGATTAAAAACGGTAACTACAAAAAATGCAGATGAAACTTATCAAACTGACACATATTATATGGATGAATATTACAAAAAATAAGCAATTAAAGAAAGTGTTCAGTATGATAGTGATGATTTTGTTTTAGGGAAGTCGGAAACAATTCTCAGAGAATCTCCTTATGCACAGCCTAAATGCGAGTAGTCTTGGACTTACGAAAAATCCAGCGGAAATTCTGAATTTATTCATACAGAAACAGAATATAAATACGATGAGTATGGTCAGCGTACAAGAATCGAATACGGAAACGGTACTTATACAGACTATACATATAACCCAGAAAGACGCTGGCTTGAAACAGTTAAGACCAAGAACAAATATGGTCAAAGCTATCAGAACATCAGGTATGATTTTGATCGTGTAGGAAACGTAAGAAATTATGTAAATGACTGTATGGATACATTAAGCGGTAAATACAAAACAGACCAGAGTTACGAATACGATGATCTTTATCAGCTGATTCATGTAACAGGTAATACAGAATATTATCCTGCAATATCATCAGTACCAGACTATAAGTCAACATATACACAGGACTTTGTTTTTGATGACAAAGGGCTTGGAAATATGATGAGTAAAGTCAGTAAAGAAACTGTATCACCTCTTAAAGTAATCGGAGATAACCTGAATTACAATATCGGTTATGTGTATGACGAAAACTATGCCCATCGCCTTGTACAGGCAGGAAACCGTTATTACAAATATGATGCAAACGGAAACATCATCTGTGAACAGGACGGAAGCTTTGACGATTCTGAAAATGATGTTTCATACTACAAAGTTGAACAGCACTCAGAAGACGTGTATTCAACAGACAACGGATGGGGATTGTTCAAAGATGAATCTGGTGAAGGACGAGGTCAGACACACAGATACAGAAGAACATATACATGGAACTCAAGAAATCAGCTTGTCTCAAGCGTAGATTCAAATTATTCAACATCATATGTGTATGGACAGGATGGACAGAGATCTAACAAGTATACTCAAGGGTCTGAAACACTGTATTTCAATAAAATGTGGACTTTACATACAGACAACGGAAACTCAGTATATGGCGGTCAGTATGCAAAGAACGTATATCTTGGAGAAACAAGAATAGTAACAAAGCTTGCCCGTGCAGACCAGAAAACAGCCCATGAAGAGATGTACAAGCAGTATTACTATCACTCAGATCATCTTGGAAGTGCTACAATGATAACGGACTGGGAAGGAAAAGAGTACCAGAGAATCGAATATACACCATATGGTGGGACATGGGTAGAAAAAACAAACAATTCAGGGTCTGAATTCTTACCATATAAGTTTACAGGAAAAGAAGTAGACCAAGAAACCGGTTTGTATTACTATGGAGCTAGGTATTTGGATCCAAAATACTCAATGTGGA
>JAHAZA010000071.1 GCA_018385415.1 Treponema sp.
GAAGTATATAGATCTGAAAATAGTAATTCGAGTTATTCTTCAATTTTTTATATTGAAAAACTCAACAGAAAGGAAAAAGTAAATCTGTTTAAAAAGTTCATTGAAGGAGCGGCAAGTACTTTAACGCCTGAAGAAGAAAAAAATCAAATTGAACTATCGTTAATAGATTCCTTTGATTTAGAAAAATATTATCCTTCTGATTCTTCTTCTGCTTTGAATGTTCGTTGCTGTGCAGGTGATAATTATAAAATTTATAAAAACAGTTCAGGGAATGTTTATTCCTTCAGTCCATTCTGGAATCGCGAAATTTCCTTTTCAGAAAAATTAGGTGAAAAAAATATATTGGAATCATATTCGCCTTTGTATATCGATAACGATATGGTAAAGCTGGTCAGCCCTTACAATACTAAAACTTATATATTTGATAAAACAGGAAAGCTATTAAGAACTGAATCGCTGGTAATTCCGGACAGCAAAATATATTTTATTGGATTTACGGATACAGGTCTTCCTTTGTATTATGACTTTGGTAAAAATTATTTTAATGCAAAATTAATTAAAGCAGGATATGAAGGTCAGGCATTAAAAGAATACACTTTCGTTCAGGGATTACAGGGAAGCAGAAAAACAGGAAACAATGGCGATTACTGGATTGAGCGTTATGAAGCAACATGTGTTTATAACAATGATGGTGAGCTTGTAAAAGTTATTTTCAAAAGTGAGGAATCAGACTCAGATCATCATATTGCTTTTGTAGATAAAGAAAATAATTTCTTAACTTACAATATGTATGGAAATACAATTGTAAAATACAACTATGATGGAAAAAAAATCTGGTCCGCAGATCTTCCTGAGGTTTGTAAAAATACCTATTTATTTGGTTATCGTGATGGTATTTTATATTTTCAGGATTCGAAAGGAACTGTTATTCGTGTAAAAGATCCAGAGGCAAAATTACCTGCAGAACTTGAAAAGCTTGTTCAATTGAATCAAACATTGAAGGACGTAAATAGCAGAAGCAAGAATGCAGAATGTTATAAACAGATAGCTGACATTTATCTGGTTAATAATGGAATTTCTGCAGCTTATGAGTATCTAAAAAAATATCTGGAATACAGTCCTGCCGATTCAAAGGCAAGAGAACAAATGCTTAACTGTGAACTTGCTCTTGCAAAAGAAAGTGCTGCAGAACATGCAGCAAAAGCGATTGAATTATATGAAGAATATGGTGAAGAAACTGCTGATGAAGAATATAAGGCAGCAATGAAAATTCTTGAAAAATACAGAAAATATTTTCCACAGGATGAAGAGCTTTTGGGAATATATAATGATTTGAAAAAATCACTAGGTTCAGATGTAGTTGCAAAACCTGTTCCTTCGCTTGAAGTGATGTCCGTAGAACTTGGAGTATTGTTCCCGGCGCTGATGAATGTTTACGCCTGTGAGCCTTCAGGTGTTTTGAAAGTTAAGAATAATTCAAAAGAAACTATAAAGAATGTGGAGCTTTCTGCATACATTCGTAAGTATATGGATTTTGGGTCGGCTTCAGATATTGTTGCGGAAATTAAGCCGGGAGATACGGTGGAAATTCCTATTAAGACAGTTCTAAATTCTGAAGTGATGAAGGTTAACGAAAATGTAAATTTACAGATGCAGTTAACTTTGACCTGGAATGAAAAAAACTTGCAGAAAAAACAGGTTATTACACGACCGGTAACAATGTATAAAAAGTCAGCAATTGTTTGGAGTGATACTTCAATGCTCAGTTGTTTCATTCTGCCAAATGATAAGTCGGTGGCAAGCTTTGCATTTAATACGATTGTAATTAATGAACGGAAAGTTTTGAGTCACAATATTTCAAATGGAATTTTAATTTGTAATGCTGTCGGAAAACTTCCTGTAAAATACATTCCTGATCCTGTTGCACCAGTTTCTGAACAGCTTGGAAATGAATACGCTGTTGATACTGTAAGACTTCCTTTTGAAACATTAAAGTTGAAGGGCGGTGACTGTGATGATCTTACAACTTTACTTTGCTCTTTAATGGAATCTGCAGGAATAAGCACTGCATTGATTACAACTTCGGGGCATATTTTTATGGCTTTTAATACTGGAAAAGCTTATAACAGTGTGTGGAATAATTTGCCTGATGGATATGCAGCACTTGAGGTTGATGGTGAGGCGTGGATTCCTGTAGAAGTTACTGCCTGTAATAATGGTTTTATGAAAGCATGGAAAACGGCTTGTGATACTTTAATGAATGAAGATTTTGAATTTATTCCTGTGTCAGATGCAATGTTGCGTTATCAAAGTGTTTCAGTTG
Organism: Treponema sp.; assembly: GCA_018385415.1. Lineage (GTDB taxonomy): Bacteria > Spirochaetota > Spirochaetia > Treponematales > Treponemataceae > Treponema_D. The sequence goes on from JAHAZA010000071.1 coordinate 2,324, forward strand.
AAGAGAGCGAAGAAAAACTTTTAAATGGAAATATTTCTGTAGAAGAAAAAATGCTTAATGAAAATTGCTTTAATGAAATAACTGCAATGTTTGTTAAAGCAAGCCCTGTAAGTGAAGAAGAATGTAATGATGCTGATGAATTAAATGGAATTGCAGAAATATATTTTGAACTGAATGATATTGAAAATTCTATCAGAACTCTACTTAAAGCTTATAAGATTGATTCAAGAAATAAAGCAGTAGTTTCAAATCTTTCTGGTTTATTCAAGCTTAAAGGAGATGAAATTAATTCAGGCAAATATAGTAAAATTGCTGAATCACTGTCGGGTACAGAAAAATCGGGAAAAAATAATGATTCCAGAAAAGGACGTGGTGATGATAAAAATTCTATTGCAATGGAAAGATTATCACGAACTGGAGATGGAGTAAGAATAAGAGGAAAGAATGGAGTATTGAAACGAGCTCGGCCGGTCTCTTCTTCTATTGGTGGAGCAACTGTAACACAGAAAAGTGTTCAGACTGCATCAAGTCGTGCTGATGAAAAAAATACTTTTGAGTGGAAAAAATAATGAAAAAGAAAACATCAATAATTGTATGTTCAACTGCGTTGCTTTTAAGCTGTCTTTTTATTTTTACAAGCGTGGATAAAAAAATCTGCGATTTGTTTATGATGACAAATAAAAATATAAAAGAAAATGAAAAAGTAGTCTTAATAAATATAGATGATAGTTCAATTGAAAAATTAGGAAGCTTTCCCTGGACAAGAGATATTTATGCAGAAACAGTTCTTGTACTTCGTGAATTAGGTGCAAAAAATATTGTTCTTGATTTGAACTTTGTCGATGAAAGTCCATATAAATCATTAATAGATTATGATGATTTTTTAAAGAATGCGATTAAGGTTTGTCAGAATGTTTCTGTTCCAACAGTGATGGTAAATGACAGAATACTTGAAAACTATGATGTTAATTATATTAAACAGAATTTTGAAATCAAAAATATTGAAGCAGTTAATGATACTGTAACACCTGAGTATGATTCTATCTGGCCATGCATTGATGTTTTTTCAAAAGCTGCTGCTAACAATGGATTTGTGAATGCTGAAGCGGATGCGGATGGAAGTTTGAGAAGAACACATTTGATTTCAAAATGTGATGGTAAATATTATGGTCAGTTAATGTTCAATATTCTGTTGAAGGAATTAAATGTATCAAAGGTGAAGGTTTCAAACGATAAGATTATATTAACAATTCCTGCAACAGAAGAAAAGGAAGAATACGATTATATTATTAAACGTGATTCAGAAGGTAGTGTAATTCTTAATTATGTTAATAAGGATTTCTTTGATTATAATAATGTTACAGCATGGAATGTTTATAGAATAAAGCTTTTGGAAAATGATATTGTTCAGAATATTCTTCAGATGGAGGATGAAGGATTCTTCGATTACACTGCAAGCTTTCATTCTCCATATGATGCTTGTGAGGAATTTATTAAGGCAAAAGATGCTTTGTTTGCAAAAACTGATGGAGCAACTGACGAAATTGAACTTGCTTTTGATGAATATCAGGATGCTAAGAACAACTTTTATGAAACTATAAATGAATATCTTGCAAGTGCTGCCCAGGAGCTTTTGATAGAACTGGCAGATAAGGATCAGGAAACAATTGATTATATTAATGACTATTTTGATGTAATAAATTCTCAGTATAAGGAACTTGTAGATTCTCGTAGTGCTGTTGAAAAAAAAGTTTCTGGAGCTGTTTGTATTATGGGAACATGTGCATCAAGTACAACAGATTACAGTATGACGCTTTATCAGAAAAGATATCCAAATGTTGGAGTTCATTATATTCTTGCAAATATGATTCTTAATGGCGAATCAATTATATATGATTTGCCTTGGCATGTATCATTAATTTTTGCATTGTTACTTTCTGCAGCTCTTGCTTTTGTATTTGAAAAAGTTAACGGTGTTGGTAAAAAAATACTTTTTGGTGTGCTGTTCATTGTTGCAGGAATTTTAATTCCATTTGTAGTATTTAAAATTTTCAATGTTTACACTGGAGTAGTAATTCCGTTTGTAAGCATAGCACTTACTTTTATATTCTTGATTGCAATATTTATTATTGCGGTTTCAAAAGAAAAAATTTTCCTTCAGAGTGCATTTGGTCGTTATCTTTCTCCAAAAGTAATTGATAGTTATATTAAAAATCCAGACAGTCTTAAGCTTGGAGGACAAAAGCTCTGGATGACTGCAATGTTTACAGATATTCGTGGTTTTTCAACTATCTCAGAACAGCTTGATAATCCTGAAAGACTTGTTGCACTTTTGAATAAATATCTTACAAAGATGTCCGACATCATTCTGGAAAATGGAGGAACTATTGATAAGTATGAAGGTGATGCTATCATAGCATTCTTTGGTGCTCCGATTTATTACGAGGATCATGCAGTGAGAGCCTGTCGTGCTGCTGTTCAAATGAAGAAAGCAGAAGCAGAATTAAATGAAGAAATTCTTGCCAGTGGAGAATGTCCTTGTGAGATCTTTACTCGTATTGGTATTAACACCGGCGACATCGTTGTTGGTAATATGGGAACAAATAACAAAATGAATTACACAATGATGGGAAATGCAGTTAATCTTGCAAGTCGCCTTGAAGGTGTGAACAAGCAGTATGATACTCGTGGAATTTTAATCAGTGAAGCAACTCAAAAAGAAATCGGTACTAATTTTGCTTTGCGTGCATTGGATAAAGTGCGTGTAGTTGGAGTAAAGACTCCATTGCGTATTTTTGAATTGATTGATGAAACAGAATTTACATCTGATGAACAGTGGGCGTTGATTGAAAAATGGCACAAGGCCCTTTCGCAGTACGAAAAACGAGAATATGAAAAAGCTAAAAAATTGTTTGATTCAATTTGTAGGGCTGATAAAAAAGATGAAACAGCTAAATTATATTCAGCAAGATGTACTAAGCTGATAAAAAATCCACCACCTGCAAAGTGGGATGGCGTTTTTAATCTTCAGAGTAAATAGTTATTTATTCTGTTTTATCTCTTTTAATTTGTTTACAACATGAACGTATTCAACAATTGAGGGATAATCAATGATGTAAACCTGGGCTTTTTTTGAGCCTTCAGTTTTTAACTGGATTGCCAGAGAAACTGTTTCCTGTTTCTCTGGTTCTTTCCATAATGTATCAGGGAAAGTTTCTATATCATCAAATTTTGTAAAACGGCCACCGCCAACAATTCCATTTGAATAAATACCGTTTACTTTTCCATAGACCAATTCACGACAGTTAATAAAACAGGCAAGGGCAGCAACAACGCTCATCAAACAGCATACAAAAAATGTTGCTTTAGTAATTAATGAAAAGAGAATCAGCAAAGGACATAATACTAAAACCACGATTGCAGCAACTCTTTTTGTTCCTGAAGTTTTTAAAATTAATTCTCCAGCTTTTTTAAGTATGTTTTTTTTCCACAAGCCCATAAAGCATAACTGAAGAATAAAATAAAGCATTGCAGCTGCCGCAAATATAATTTTAATGATTTCATGTGCTCGGTTCATAATCAGACTCCAGTTTGACGAAAGCTTATTTATGGTTCTGTGAAAACCAGACCTTAAGTGCTTTGTGTGCAGATTCAAATGCTAAAGGTAAATTATCAATATCATCTATAGAATTGATTCTAATGCTTTTAAAACCTGTTACTTCAGATTCTTCACCCTGCATCTGTTCAATAATTGTTTTTTCGGTTTTTGTAAATTCCGCAGAAAAGAAGAGGTCACAAGTTTTGTATTTAATTTCTTTATATATATAAGTGTTAGGAAAACTTGCTATGTATTTTATAGAAGAAGGTTCAACACCTGTCTCTTCTCTGCATTCTCGGAATGCCGCCTGTTCTGCTGATTCATCAGGATCACAAAAGCCGCCTGGTAAAGCAAGAAAGCCTTTACGAGGTTCTTTTGCACGTATTTCAAATATTAAGGTTCCGTCTGTATCCTCAATGATTAAACCAACAGCGGCTGCAACATTATTGTAGAGATCAAAGCCGCAGTCAGGACAAAACCATTTTCTGTCATTTATATTTTGAATGTTTTTGCTCTGACATTTTGGACAGATAAGAAAATCGTTGGACATTATTCTTCCTGTACTGTTATATCTGCGTTCTGACGTTCACGGATTGCGCGGGTCAAGAGTTTGATTTCTGAATTTAATTTCTTTTCATCTTTAGTTGTAAAAACTTGATCGCATACAGTACTTACTTTTGTAATTGCAACTGCGATCTGCTGTTCAAATTTTCCTGCTCGTACAGATGAACTTGGTTCAATAGAATTAAGAATATTGTTACATTCTTCGATTTCTTTTCGCTGCTGAGGATAATTTTCTGAAAGGTTAAATGCTTTTTGATTTAATGTATTCATTCGGTCACGGAGAGATTTCATTGAATCTTCTGCAGCCTTTTGATTTTCCTGTGAGAATTTTCTTTTGTTAAATATGGAGAGTATTTTTAACATGGTTAAATGATACGAAATTAAACATCTTTTGTCGAGTGCACTTAATATATAGAAGATTTTAATTGAAAACCAGCAGGATTTAATTTATATTTTGATTATGACTTCTAAAAATGAAATTACATTACTGCCTGATCAAAAGGTTGATGAACTTCATATTCCAGGATTAAAAATTATTCAGAGCAAGAATAGTTTTATGTATGGAATTGATGCGATCCTTTTAAGCGATTTTGCAAAAGTAAAATGTAATGAAGAAGTTGTTGAATTGGGAACAGGAACGGGAATTATTCCGATTCTGATTGTGGCAAAAACAAAGGTAAAGAAAATAACGGCATTTGAAATTCAGAAGGAATCTGCAAATATGGCAAAAAATTCTGTTGCCTTGAATAATATGTCTGACAGAATTGAAGTTGTTAACGAAAGCCTTGAGTCAATCGAAAAAATTCTTAGTCCGCAATCTGTGAATGTTGTTATAAGCAATCCTCCATATATGAAAAAATCTGGGGCGGTTAAAAATTCCTCAGAGAAAATTGCAATTGCCCGCCATGAAATAAAATGCACTTTACAATCAGTTATAAAAGCAGCCGCATATGTTTTAAAACCAAACGGGCGCTTTTATATGATTCACAAACCGGAACGGCTTTCTGAAATTATCAATGACGGAATTAAATACAATCTTGAAGTTAAGCGATTACGTTTTGTTGTTCCAGAAAAAGGAAAAAATCCGACAATGGTTCTGGTTGAATATGTAAAATGTGCAGCCAGTGGAATGACGGTTGAAAGTGAACTGGTTGTTTATAAAGACAAAGGTGTTTATTCTGAAGAAGTGGAGCGAATTTACGGAAGATGAAAAAAGCATTTTTTGTTTTTGCAGCAGCTTTTTGTATTGTAATTTTTGGTTGTAAAAAAGATGTTTGTGAACCACAGACAATTTATTCTCTCGGAACAATTTGTGTCGTAAATTTATATGAAGACGGCACTTATGAAAATTACAGTGAAATCATAAATCTGTTGAAGGACATCGATAATAAGTTCAGTGTAAATAAAGAGGATTCTGAAATATCAAAGGTAAACCAAAGTGCAGGCTCTGGTAATGCTGTCAATGTCAGTAAAGAGGTTTACGAAGTAGTTGAGCAGTCGCTGGAATTTGCAAGGCTTACACAAAATTCCTTTAACCCGGCAATGGGAACTTTAATTAAGATGTGGGGAATTGGAACCGACCACCAACGAATCCCTGGTAAAGAAGAAATTGCTGAAGCACTTGAACATTGTAATCCTCGTGTAATCATACTGACAGAGATTCCAGGATTTGATGAGTCAGAGAATTTATATCTGATAGAAATCACTGATTCTAAAACACAGCTTGATCTTGGAGCAATCGTAAAAGGTTATGCTACTGACAAAATTGTAGAAATTTTGAAAGCTAAGAATGTTAGAAAAGCGATAGTCAATTTGGGCGGGAACATTTACGTTTACGGACAGAAATCAAAATTTAATCCTGATGAAAATTGGAATGTGGGAATTAAAAATCCTGTTAATCCGGATGGGGAAGTCATAGAAACAGTCAGCTTAAAATCAGGCAGCGTTGTAACAAGCGGAAATTACGAGCGCTATTTTGAGGAAAACGGGAAACGTTATCATCATATTCTTGATTGTAAAACTGGTTATCCTGCTGAAAGCGGATTGGCAAGTGTATCAGTTATTTATGATAAGAGTATTGTTTGTGATGCTCTGGCAACTGCTTGCTATGTAAGTGGAGTTAATGGAGATTTTAACCCATATGAAATTGGATTCGATGGAATAAAAATTGTTTTTATTGATTTTAATGGTAAACCCGTGATAAAATAAAGCATAGTAAAAAGTATGAATGATAATTCATTGAATAAAAAAAGTTTTGAAAACTCTGAATTTAAAGCCAATGTTCGCACTGCTGGTGCGGATGACTTTGTATTCCTCTATAATCTTGATACAGATGTAATCAGTCTTAGTGATGAAGTTGTGCAGGTATTAAATTTGCCTTCGAACAAATTTAATAATGCGTTTAATACACTTTCATCAATTTGTCACCCAGAAGATAATGAACTCTTTGCAAAAGCTATAGCCCGTCTCAAAACTGGCGGAATGGGTGACTTTATTGCAGAATACAGATTTGAAAACGGAAAAGAATTTTATGTTCCTGTAACTATTCGCGGTCGTGTTCTGTCAATAGGAGCTAGCGGTAATATTCTTACTGGAATGATTACTCTTAAATCAAATCAGCGTGATGATATTACTGGACTTCCTTTGGAGTCACAGATGGTTGCTGATTATGATGATCTTCTTGCTGACAATGGAGCTCTTACAGGATTTATTCTGGCGCTTCGTATTGAAGGTCTTGAACGCATTAATGAAAGCTTTGGACTTGATGTTGGTGATAAGGTTTTCAATCTTGTTGCGCAGGCTTGTCAGACTGTTCGTGATGAAGATACTCTGGTTTACAGAATCAGTGGTAATAAAATTGCTTTGATGAATGTAAACGGACTTAATGCCCGTGATGCTCAGATGCTTTATTCATCGTTAAAACAGAAGGTTGCTGAAATTGAATATAATCTTGACTACGCTGTAGTATTTACAATTTCTGCAGGTCTTGTAGCATTCGTCAATGACTCTTCAAAATTAAAAGAGCTTTTAAAAAAAGCAGATTTCTCCTTGAGTATGGGAAAGAAATCTGGAAAGAACAATCTTTATCTTTTTAATTCAATTGAGTATACAAAACATATTAATAAAATTCATATTCGCGAAAAGCTTCGTGAATCTGTAAAGAATGATTTCAAAGGATTTGAGATGTTCTATCAGCCTGTTGTTGATGCTTCAAAGGTAACAAGCAACAGTGAAAAAATTGAAGGTGTTCGTGTAATCGGTGCAGAAGCTTTACTCAGATGGTCTTGTCCAGAACTTGGAATGCTTGGTGCTGATCAGATTGTTCCGATTCTTGAAGAGAGTGGATTGATTGCTCCTGTTGGTCGTTGGATTTTGATTAAAACATTCACACAGTGTAAGATGTGGAATGAATATGACAAGAGATTCCATATGAGTGTGAACCTTTCTTACATGCAGTTTGAAAGAAGTGACATTCTTATGGATGTACAGATGGCTTTGGAAAAATCTAAGGTTAATCCTGAAAACATCATTCTTGAGATTACAGAAAGCGGTTATATTGATCACGTGGAACTTCAGCGCATCCTTGATGAATTCCATAATATGAAGATTCGTGTTGATATTGATGATTTTGGTACAGGTTATTCAAACCTTCGTTATATTCAGAACCTTCATGCGAATACGCTTAAACTTGATTACACATTTGTTCACAAAGCTGTTGAAGATCGTGATGGTGAATCAGAACGCAAGGTTATTGAATACATCATCAATATGGCTCATGATTTAGGAATGAATGTCTGTCTTGAAGGTGTTGAATCAGAAAATGATGTTGCAGTTCTTGCGCCACTTAAGGCTGATAAATACCAGGGTTACTTGTTCGGAAAACCTGTCAGTTCTTATGCATTCATTGATGCCAACAGAAAATTCCTTAAAGATGAATAAGAAAATGCTTCAGCTTTAACTGCAGCTTTTTTAGTATGATGCCAAGAAAAATTATTTTAATTTCTCGATGATTTTTTCTGCGGCATTTTCTCCGTCCATTGCGCTGGATACAATTCCTCCAGAATAACCTGAACCTTCTCCTGCAGGATAAAGATTTTTAATTCCTTCACATTCAAATGTTTCTTTGTTGCGGACGATTCGTACCGGTGTGCTTGTTCTTGTTTCGCTGGCAATCAGAACTGCATCGTTACAGATAAAGCCGCGGGCATTTTTATTAAAATCCTTAAATCCCTGTTCTAGACGGCGTTCAATATGAGCAGGAAGCCATTTGTCTAAGCGGCTTGAAACAAGGCCAGGTGTGTAGCTTGATACAGGAAGTGAAGTGCTTTCTTTATGATCAAGAAAATCAGAAAGCCTTTGGGCAGGTGCAGACTGTCCTTTACCTTTTTCTTTTGTAAGTTTTTCAAGGGATGTTCTAAAGTACAATCCTGCAAGGTCTTTGCAGCCTTCAGTTTTTGCCTGCTGCTGAAATGTTTCTGGAATATCTTCGGGACGGATTTCTACAACAATTGCGGCATTAGACCATTTTGAATTTCGTTTAGCAGCAGACATGCCGTTTACCACAATTTCATCTGGGCCGCTGCTTGATGGTACTACAAAGCCACCAGGACACATGCAGAACGAGTAAACACCACGGTCTTCTACCTGAGTTGTAAAACGATATTCAGCAGTTGGAAGATGTCCGTTAATATTCTGACCATGATATTGAATTGCATCGATTAATTCCCGGGGATGTTCGACACGAACGCCTGCTGCGAAAGTTTTTGCTTCGAGTGAAACAGGTGAATGTTTTGCGATTAAGAAATAAATATCCGAAGCAGAATGACCTGTAGCAAGAATGACAGCATTGCCAGTAAAAGTTTCTTCGGTCTTTGTTTCGTTGTTGATTGTTATTATGCCTGTGATTTTTAATCCGCCGATCTTTGCGGGTTCAAGAATAAAGTCGGTGCATTTTGTATTAAAGTGAAATTCGCCGCCGAGAGAAATTATTTTTTCTCTCATTGCATTGATGATTTTTGGAAGTCGATCAGTTCCGATATGAGGATGAGCATCGGTTAAGATTTTTTCATCGGCACCAAATGCGTTGAAGATTTTGAGAATCTTTGAAATGTCACCGCGCTTGTTGCTTCTTGTATAAAGTTTTCCGTCTGAGAAAGTTCCTGCCCCTCCTTCGCCAAAGCAGTAATTGCTGTCCTGGTCTACGATGTCTTTTGTAGAAATTGCAGCAATATCAACCTTGCGGCTTGAAGTATCTTTTCCACGTTCGATTATGACAGGTTTGATTCCGGCTTCGAGAAGCTTGAGTGCAGCGAATAAGCCTGCAGGACCTGAACCAATTATGATTACAGATTTATTTCCATCGGCATTTTTCCATTCTGGGAGTTTGCCTTGATTTTTAAGTGCATCAGGAGATTCGTTGATGAAAACTCTGAGGCGAAGGACAAGCTTTTGTCTTCCGTGTCGGGCATCAATTGATTTTTTTAAAATCTGAAATTGAACTTCCTGAGGTTTTGCTTTTATGTTTTTTTTGAAAAGTTCTTCGCAAATAACACGATTGATGGCAAAGGAATTTTTTTCTTCTTCTGGTTTAATAATTGCTGTTAATTCTGTAATCATAAATTTGAGTATATCATATTGTGAATTACTTAATAAAGAATTAATATATTTGAAAAGGAAATCCTAATGGGTAATAAAATTATAGCATTTTTAAAAAAAGAAATCGTTTTTGTAATTTCATTCATTCTTGCAGCAGCCAGTTGCTTTTTTGTAAAGCCAAATCCAGGTTATATAAAATATATTGATGTAAAAGTATTATGTCTGCTTTTTGCTTTCATGACAGTTGTTGCAGGGCTTAGATACTGTGGAGTGTTTGATAAGTGTGCAAAATTTTTATGTAAGTTGACTTCATCGGTAAGAACTTTGGGAATTGCACTTGTGTTCATGTGTTTTATTTTCAGTATGTTCATTACAAACGATGTTGCACTTTTAACATTTGTTCCTTTTACAATCATGCTGCTTGCAAGTTGTGGGCAGGAAAAACATATTATCTATATTGTTGTATTACAGACAATTGCTGCAAACCTTGGAAGTATGCTTACACCAATGGGGAATCCCCAGAATCTTTTTCTTTATTCGAAGATGGGAATTAATGCATTGCAGTTTTGCAAGATTCTTTTACCTTATACAATCGTGAGTGCAGTTGTTCTTGTAATCTGTTCTCTATTTATTCCACGAAAAAATTTATTTGAAACTGAAGAAGCTAAAAATAGATTTTTTAATAAACCGATAGAATCAGAAGAAAAGAACGGACTGAACATTTTCAGAACAGTTGTTTATCTTGTGTTGTTCGTACTTTGTATTCTTTCTGTGCTGAAAATTATTCCTGCATGGATTCTTGGCATTGTGGTTGCAGTATGTGTTGCTGCAGTACAGTTTAAGATTTTATTCAAAGTTGATTATATTCTGCTTTTGACATTTGTTTGTTTTTTCATTTTCTCAGGGAATATGCAGAATATTGAATTTGTAAAAAATCAGTTGCAGAATGTTGTAGAAGGAAGAGAATTTTTATGCGGAATTCTTTCAAGCCAGATTATCAGCAATGTTCCTGCAACACTTCTTCTTTATGAATTTTCTAAAAATACAAAGGAACTGTTGCTGGGTGTAGATCTTGGCGGCCTTGGAACTTTGATTGCTTCACTTGCAAGTTTGATTTCGTACAAGCTTTATGCTGGTTCAGAAAATGCAAATGGTACTAAGTTCATCGCAGTATTCACATTGATGAACTTAATATTTATTGCTGTACTTGTGGTTGCGAAGTTGATTTTTTGTTGCTTATAAATAAGCCGGTAATTGTAAGACAGGCACTATTATTCCCATAGATGCTGACATTGGATGCATTATGCTAATTCTTCCCAACGTAAATATTTTTCATCAAGAGTTGCTGAAACTTCATTGTATTCTTTTGTATATTCGGCGAGCTTTGAGTAATCAGGGCCAGCCATTAAGCCTTCTAGTTCTGTTTTTCTTGCTTCAAGAGTTTCGATGTCTTTTTCAAGCTGTTCAAATTCCCGCTGTTCTTTAAATGAAAGCTTTTTAGGTTTTGCAGAATCGCCTGAAGCTTGTGCCTGTTTCTGTTCTTCAACATAAGCGGCTTTCTGTTTTTCGCGTTCGAGAGCTTTTTCTTCAGATTCCTTCTGAGCCTCAAGCTTTTTCCTTTCTGCAAGATAGTCGATGTATTCGGAACACTTTCCTACAAAGCCCGAAATTCCACCATCATCTTCAAGGATGAAAAGTGTGTCTGCAACTTTATCCATAAAGAAGCGGTCATGGCTTACAATCAGGAGACAACCCTGAAATTGTTCAAGGAACTGTTCGAGAATATTCATTGTAAAAATATCAAAGTCGTTTGTAGGTTCGTCGAGAATCAAAAAGTTTGGATTTGAAATCAGAAGACGAACAAGGAAAAGTCGTTTTCTTTCACCACCACTTAATGTAGAAACCGGTGAGTACTGAATCTTTCCTTCAAAGCCAAACTCTTCAAGGAATCTGGCAGCAGAATATGTTTTGCCGTTATTCATTGTTACGTTTTCTGCAACTTCCTGAATGTATTCGAGAACGGTGAGATTTGTGTCTTTAAATACAGGATTTTGCTGGTAGTAAGCAAAGTGTGTGTTGTCGCCTACAACGATTGAGCCTTCATCAGGCTGGAGACTTCCGGTAATGATGTTGAGAAGAGTTGACTTACCAGTTCCGTTGTTTCCGAAAATTCCGATTTTCTGACCTGCTGTAAAATTGTATGAAAAATCTTTGATGACCGGTGTTGTGTTTCCGGCATTGGCTCCTGCGTAACCTTTTGGAAAGTTTTTGGAGATGCCGTGAAGTTCCAGAACTTTTCCACCTAAGCGGCGGCCTTTTACTTCAAATGTAAAGCCTTTCTCTTCTTTAAATTTTTCACGGTTGATCAGTTCCATGTCGTGCTGGATGCGGGCTTTTGCTTTTGTTCCCCGGGCACATGGACCACGAAGGAGCCAGTCTCGTTCAAAGCGGAGAACTGCTTCGATGCGGCGGTCTGTATTTTTTGCGATTTCGTTTTCAGTTTCTTTTTTTTCAAGGTAGGTTGAGTAGTTACCCTGATAGAGCTTGAGTCTGTGATGGTCAAGCTCGTAGATGTTGGTGCAGACGTTGTCGAGAAAGTAGCGGTCATGGGTTACCATGAGGACGGCACGGTCTGTGTTTTTTAAGTAGTCCTGGAGCCAGCTGATGGTTGTGATGTCCAGGTGGTTTGTAGGTTCGTCCAAGAGAAGAAGTTTTGTGTCTTCAACAAGAACCTGTGCCAGGGCAACTTTTTTGATCATTCCGCCGGAGAGACTTCCCATTTTGCGGGACATGTCTGTGATTCCCAATGTGCTGAGGATGGAAGAGATCTGGGCTTCGTAATTCCACAGGTCCTGTTTTTCCATTGTGTCACAGAGCTGGTCGTAGCGTTTTTGCTGGGAATCAGAAAGGGAACCGAGGTTTAAACAAAGTTCCTCGTACTCGCGGATGATTTCCAGCTTTGGACTTTTTGATTTAAAGATGTGATGGCGGATTGTGTCTTCTTTTTCGTATACGGGATTCTGTGGAAGAAATGATGTTCCGCCTGTTTTGTTAAGAACGACTGTTCCATCATCGGGCTGAAGAACGCCTGCGATTGTGTTTAGAAGTGTGGACTTACCGGTTCCGTTTTTTCCGATGAGTGCTGCTTTTTCGCCTTCATTGAGGCCGAATGTAACTTCTGTAAATAATGGTTCTTCACGACCGATTTTTGCTAAATTGCTGATGGAAAGTAAATTCATGTTGGTATTATATTGGATTTATGGGATTGGGGGAATATTTAAAAAACGCCTTAAGGTAAGATGAATACCTTAAGGTGTTCAAAATAGTTCAATTTAAAAATTTATTTAAAACAAACATCTACTTCATAAGGACCGTAAGGCGTACTGAACGGAATTCCTACTACCGGATAATTCTTTGGCCATGAAATAACGTGATCTTTACCTGTGATTGTTACTGGGGGCGAAACTGTAAGATTGATTCCAGGCATAGAAGAAACTGCGTTACCTGAAACGATGTTTGTAAATTCACTTACAAGTTCCTGTGACATATCAAGTTTTTCGTTTTCGGGAATGTCGGTAAGTCCCGAAAGTTCCAGTAATTTAAAAGCAAGGATTTTATGAAGACGAACGGAAACAACTCCGCTGTAGTCTCCGGTAATTCCCAGGATTCCTGAAATTTCCCACTGATGACCTGACTTGATATCTACAACAAATGGTTCTTTATTGTTTGACTCAATCTGGAACATTTGTTTGAAAGTATTAAGTGTTGCATTTAAAAAAGGGTTGATAACTTTAACGTCCATACTTTTTGCTCTCCTAAGCTTATTATACTCTATCTTTTTATTTTTAACTACTTAAATGTTATAATTGCTTTTGAGGAGGCTCCGGATTTTACTGATAGAATCTGTAAGTTTCTTGCATTAGTTTAGTAGACTAAAACAGCACTGAAGTTAAGAGAATATATTTTTTTAACTGCTCCACATCTGAGAATACAGTCTTTGCTCCGTGCTGGCGAAGAAATTCTTCACCGCGAAATCCCCATGCCACACCAATTTCATCAATGCCACAGTTTGCGCCGGTCTGAATATCAACATCCGAATCGCCTACATAAAGGGCTTCTTCTTTTGGAATGTTCAGTGTCTTTAAAATTTTATTAACACCGTCTGGCGCTGGCTTAATCGGTGTATCTGTTCTTCCGCCTGCAATAACATCAATCATTCCTTTAAAATATTTGTCGCAGATGACTTTTGCAATGTCTTCGTCTTTGTTTGTGTTGACTGCGATTTTAATTCCTACATTATGGAGCTCACGGAATAATTCTGGAATGCCATCATAAGGTCTGGTTTTATCCTGGGAATGCTGTCCGTAATATTCACTGAACTGTTTGTAAATATTTTCACGAGTTGCTTCGTCGGCGTCTTGTGGAAGTGCCCGTTCGATGAGTTTACGGATTCCGTTACCGACAAACATGCGGACTTCGTCTATAGTGTGGGTTGGAAAGTTGTTTGCTTCTAAAACATGATTAAGGGAATCTGCAAGGTCGTCCAGTGTGTTGAGGATAGTTCCGTCTAAGTCGAAAATTACAACGTCGTATTTCATAGCATTGATTTTAATGAAAAGACTGGATTGTGAAAATAGTGGAAGAAATCAAAACTTTTGAAGAATAAAAAAAAGGACTGACCTGAAAAAGTTTATAATTTTCCGGATCAGCCCTTTTAATGTGTTATAGTTACTGACTGTGAATTACACAGCCAGCAGTATAAATTAGTAATTCAACAAGTATTTTGAAGGAACTTCAACTGTTACAGCTTTTACTTCACCTTCACGGGCAAAGAGTTTAGCTGTAACTTCTTTTGAGATTTCATTTTCAAAAGAAGCGCCGTCAACTGTGATTGTACACTTGTCACCATCAGTTACTTTGTAAGTAAATGGAACTGCAAATCTTGTAAAGCTCAATGTTCCGTCTTCTGCAAATTCCTTTTTGCACAAAAGATCAGGCTTAAAGCAAAGTTTACCATCACAGATTTTCATTCCAAGTTCACCCCAGCGAGTGATAACTTCTTCTTTTACTTGTCCAGTCATACCAGGCTGTTTTGCACCCTGCATGCTTGGTGTGTGTGAATATGGATCAACAGGGAATGCTCCGTAAATTTCTGGTGTTTTGTTGAAGCTTAAGCCGTTACGAACTTCATAGTATGCTTTTGCAAGTTCAGCTTTTTCTGGAGTACCATCAGCTGCATCGTCGAAGTTTTCCTGGATTGCAAGCAAGAGTTTTGAAACCATGTGCCAGTAAATAGAACCCAGTCCTTCGAATGCATAGAATGTTCCAGAACGTCCTGTAAATGATGCGTGATGGAATGTTGCTTCGTAAAGAGCAAGGATTCCTTCTGCCTGAGAACCGTCAACTTTCTTTGCGTTAAGTGCGTTAGAAAGAATTTCAGCATTTCTGAAGTCAGGATTGAAGTGACAGATTGATGAATCTACGCTGTCATTGTAAATGAGACATCCTGCATCTGGTGCTGTATAACCGTTATCAAGCTCGTTCTTGAGTGCTGCATATTTAACAGCTTCTGCTTTTGAAACTGAGTTTTTAGCAACAAAGTCAGGAAGCTCTTTTGTTGGATAGAGCATGTAAGAGTTCTGGCGTTTTTCGTACATTGCACTGTTTCTGAGAGCTGTGTACATTTCGCAAACTTCTTTTGATGAAAGCATTTTACTTGAAAGAACTGCAACCTGACCTTCAAGCATTTCCTGGAGGTAAGAAACCTTCATTGTGTCTTTGCCGATTCCAAGAATGTTGTATGAATGGAAAAGTCCGTTGTCCTTTTTGTTTGCCTTGATAGAATATTCAAGGTGGCTCATGAATACATCGATGGCAGCAAGAAGTTCATCTTTCTTGATGGATGTTGTTTTTGTGAGAAGTGAAGGATCTTTGTAGAATGCCTTGCGTTCTTTTTCAAATGCAACTCCACATGCGCGTGTAAACTGAGCACGGGCTGTGTCATTGTTAGTATTTTCTGGAGCTGTTCCTGAGTAAATCTTGAGGATTTCATCAAAGAAAGCTTTTTCTGTTTTTGGAAGTGTAAAGCTTGCATCTGGGCTTGCTGCATAAAGTCCTTTGAGGAATGAAAGCATGCGGCGGAGATAAGCTGTTGTTACGATTGAAAGTCCGTAGCCTGCAAGAGCGTTGTTAGCATCGTTCCATTCAGGGCGCTGTGTGTTCATCCAAATACCGCCACATGGTACAAAGTTAGCAAGCTTTGTAAGAACAAGCTGTAAAAGTTTTGAAGTCAATGTAACAAGGTATGGGTTTCCGTTTTTGCCCATGAGTTTTGCATCTGTTCCATATTTTTTCTGGTCAGCTTCAATTTTGTCGTTAAGGTCATAATTGAAGGCGATTGTGCTGCGTGGATTTTTTTCTATGTCAGCATATGACTTGATGTGATATGGAATGTTTGCAGTTGTGAACAATGGTTTGTTCAAGAGAGAATTCAAAGCTTCTGGATCAAGCTGGTTCTGGAGCTCGAGAAGTTTTGAAAGGTAAATGATCTGGTGGTCATTCCAGTATCCGATGTTGCTCCATGGATTTTCTGGTTCTGGAACTTCCCAGTCGAGACCGCTTCTTGTAATACGGTATGGGTTAAATCCGTCACAGCTTGTTGCGTTTACGAATTTTGAAATCATTCCGGTTGTGTAAGAAGGGTAGCTCATTGCAAGTGCTTCCCAGTTCTGGAAGATGTCGCGCCAGTTTCCTTCGTAGTTGAGAATAGGGTTTCCAAGTGAGTCACGGAGGTTGATTGAGAACTTGTTCCATGGACGGCTTGGGTCACCGTGGCGGCGTGAGAATGAAAGAGGGAGGTATTCAAGGTAAAGTCTGTAAAGCTGGTCATCGCCAGTTGCTTTTACAGCAGCTCCAAGTTCCTTGTATGAGAATGTATCTTTTGAGCAAACCTTCTTTGCTGCTTCTACTTCGTTTGTGTTGCGGGTTGTAACGAACTTGATGAAATCTGCAGAGTGGATTGTGTTGTTTTCTACGAATACACCACCGCGCATGATGTTGAACATTACGTTTGCTTTGTGGTGCATACATGTGATGCTGTCAGCTGTGTTCTGAATACCGTCAGCGTCTCCAACATACTGGTCAAGAAGCTTCTTTCCTTCTTCGATATCTTTTGCAAGATCTTCTGCCAAGGCTTTGCGGTCAGCAAGTTTTTTCTTAAGCTCTTTGATGCGTGAAATTTCAAGCTTAGTATCAAATACCTGATACCACATTTCTTCCTGATTAGAAGCAAGGTTTAAAGTCTTAATAATGTCACAAGAAGCTCTTCCACCTTTGAGAACTTTAGTTTCAGCAATTGTCTGATTAATATCAGCATTCATCATGAACTGCTTTTCAACTGCAGGATCAAGGTAAACAGGAGCATCTATGCTGAACCAGCAAGTGTTAGCCCACAATGCTTCTGAAGGTTCTGCACGGTCTGTCAAAACTGATGAAAGGCTGAACATTGCAAGGCGGCTGTCCAGGTCAAGGTCAGTTTTCTTGTAAGCATCAAGAAGAACGCTCGAATCATTCTGAAGCTGAACAGTTGCACAAGCTGGCATAATGTTGCGGCATCCGTCAAGAATCTGAATCTGCTGAGAATCTGGACCGTTGTTGATGATGCGTGCAATACGAACAAGACCGTATTTTGCACTTGAAGTCCATTCCTGTTTGAATGTGAGATTTAATTCAGTGTTAATTTCTTCAAAGATGATGTGAGATCCTGCACTGTTCTTGTAAATGTTTCTCTTTACTTTGAAGGATGGAGTTGTTGCAAATGGTTCCCAGTAATATGTTGAATCAGCAGCCTTAATTTTGATTGCAGTAAAAGGACCTGCCTGATTTTTAAAGTCATCGATTTTGTCAGAAGTGTAATATGGGAAAATTGCAAAACTTGCATCTTTACGTCCGGCACTTAAAGCACCTGAAGACCAGATAAAGTTCCATATATCGCTGGAACTTGTAATTGTCATAAAGAAAGGAGGAATTGAATCGTAATTTTCAATTTTGTACCACAAATCGCCGTCGATTTTTACAACAGAACCATTAGACTGTTCTGGGGCGAGTGATTTAATCTGCTCAATTGTGCGCATGTTTGCGTTCATGTTGAACCTCTGGATAAGTGATTTTCATGCAAAAAATTGCATATTTCGGTATTAAAAAGAGTAATTTAGATTTATTCTGATGTCAATGAATTTTCTTTACTATATATTGCGTGTGTAGGTACACACAAAATTTTTTTTTGCGTAATAGGAATTTTCGTGTAATAATGAATTATTCAGTATTTCAACAAAGTTTGTGCACCAGTATTTTTTCTGAAAAAGGAATAAAAATGAAACCATTAGAAAAAGTAGCAAAGACAGTATTTGCCCTGGTTTGTTGTTCAACAATCAGCTTATCTCTTATGTCCTGCGGGGCAAAGGATACATTGCCGGAATTTGTAAAAGATGAAATGAAGCTTGTCTGGTCAGATGAATTTGACGGACCATCAGATGAACCTAATCCTGAGGTTTGGGATTATAAAGAAGGAGCTCACGGCTGGGGAAATAACGAGCTCCAGAACTATACAAAGGACCGTGAAAATTCCTATGTAACAAATGGTACATTAAAAATTGAAGCAAAGAAAAATGAAAAAGGAAAGTGGACAAGCGCCAGACTTTTTTCTCAATATAAAAAATCGGTTGCATATGGATACATAGAAGTTCGTGCCAAAGTTCCTGTTGATAAAGGATGCTGGCCAGCAATCTGGATGCTTCCAGAAAGCAATGCATACGGCATTTGGCCTAGAAGTGGCGAAATCGATATTATGGAAGCATCTGCAAATGTGTGGGGCAATAAAGTTTACGGAACAGCTCACTGTCTTGCAGGTCACGGCGGAAATCCAATCATTTCTGTAGGTAAAGAAATGAAGAAGATAGACAAAAAATGGCACACTTATGCAGTTAACTGGACTCCAGAAGGAATAACATGGTATTACGATGGACAGGTTTTGACAGACTATCGTAATCCTCATAACGCAGAAGATGACTGGATGGCCTGGCCTTTTGATCAGCCATTCCACTTTATCTTTAATGTTGCCATGGGTGGAAATCTCGGCGGTGACATTGATAAAAAGCTCGAAAAATGTGTAATGGAAATAGACTACGTGAGAGTTTATGAATAAATAAAAAAGCTGCAGTTGTTTTTGAAGTGTAGCCTGATTATTGGACACTTTAACTGCAGCTTTTTTTTACAACGCCTTCTTAACTGAAATGGCTTTTGCAGGACACATTTCCTGGCAGCAGAAGCAGGAAATACAACCCTTGCGTTGGAATACTGCTTTTTTGTTTTTTATCTTAATAATTTTTTGAGGACAGCTTTCTGCACATTTTGCACATCCGACACATTTTTCTTTGTCCACTTTAGGGAATGACTTCAAAACTTTTGAAGCAATCTTTGCAAATGCTTTTCCTAATGGGCCAGGCATAAAATTTGAGAAGTCCAGTTTGATTGAATCAGGAATCTGAAACTGAGTAAGACCTTCAGGAATCGGGTCGCCGCAAAGTTCAATCTGATCAGGATGAGCAAGTCCGCGTTCTACAGCCTGTCTGATCATTACAATGTTGTTCGGATCAAGCTGCATCAATGTTGTTGCAAAATAATCCTGGGTATAAAAATCTTTAGCGCCAAGAAGTAACTTGAGAGGATGAGAAGTTCCTCCAGTTGGACCGTTACCTTCCATGGCATCAATGGCATCAACAATTGTAAGATCAGGTTTTACTGTCCGGGCAATTTCGAGAAGCATGTTCGAGAAGTCTTCGATGTCAGGCCACATGTAATGAAGCTGTGGCTTTTCAAGTCCTGGAATTACACCGAACAGATTTTTGATTCCAGCTGAAACACCGGTCATAGCATGAGTTTTTAATTTACAGATATTAATAATGTAATCAGCTTCAATAATCGGAGTTATGATGTTGAAGCTGTGGTTTTTAAATCCTTCAGCTGTATTAACAGGCTTTGAAGAAAAATCATTGTTAAGTGTAAGAACATCACTTAATGAAGCCATTCCGCAGACACGGTAAATGTTCTTCATGTAGTCGGCTATGTAAGGTCCACCTGAGCTTTCGGCCAGAGTGATGTCTGTAATTCCTTTTTCGCGAAGCCAGAGAGCAACAGCGCGAACAACCATTGGATGTGTTGTTGCAGGAATAGAAGTTGGCTTGGCCATGATTAAGTTTGGCTTGATTACAACTTTCATTCCGGGGCGAAGGTCTTTTTCAACCTTCTGATCCTTCATGATTTTTGCAACCGCTGTGTTGATTTTTTCCTGATTATATTCAGGAACTTGATAGAGGCTTTGCTTCATAATTACATCCTGTGAATTTGATGAACTATTCTAACATGTTTTTTAAACAATAAAAAAGTGTTTTATAAAATTCCTTTAAATATGCTAAAATAAAAATATGAAAGACAGAGAGGATAAAGTCAGAACTCTGCGACTTTTTCAGGTAGCAGATTATATTAAAAACAGTCATTACCCGAATGCAACGGAGCTGTGCAAAAAGTTTGAAGTATCACGAAGTACAATGATGCGTGATATTGAATTTCTTCAGACCAGATATAATGCACCCATTGAATATGATTTTGTAAACCGTGGGTATTACTATACTGACCCGACATTTACAATTCAAAGTATCATGCTTTCTGAAGGCGAGCTTATGACTGTTGCAACAATTCTGCCTTTGATGGAACAGTATAAAAACACTCCGCTGGAAGCTACTTTTAAATCAATCATGATGAAGATGATTGAAATGTTGCCGAATAAAGTTGAGATAGATTCTCCTTTCAGTACTCATCATGTTCAGTTCATTAAAGATCCGTTGCCGGAAATTTCTGAGGCAACATTTAATTCTGTTTTTGATTCAATCAGAAGTTCAAAGACAATGGAATTCAGCTATCGGTCTATCAGCAAACAAAGTTATACACGCCGTCGCTTTGATCCGTATAAAGTTCTCTGTCAGAAAGGTAACTGGTATGTAATCGGCTATTGTCATCTTCATGAACGATTCAATGTATACAGTCTTTCCAGAATGAAAGATGTTCAGATTTCAAATGATGCTTTCGAAATAAAAAAAGATTTTAAGCTTGAGAAATACATTGATCCTGATTTTGGAATTTGGAACAGCGATGAAAAACCAACGAAAATTGAATTGATTTTCAGTAAAGAAATAAATACATATATTCTTGAACGAACATGGCATGTAAACCAGAAATGCAAGCAGCAGAAGGATGGTTCAGTTTATTTGACCTTCATGTCAAATCAGCTTCAGGAAACTTTGCATTGGGTTATGAGCTTTGGTTCCAGCGTACAGGTTGTAAATCCACCTGAGCTTGTTGATATGGTAAAGGAAGAAATCAAGAAACTGAAAAAAATGTATTGATTAAAGATGAGAGAAAAGAAAGCCTTCTGAAGCTGGAAAAAAATTCAGTTTCAGAAGGCTTTTATATTTTCCTGCAATTTAGAATTTGAAAATAATTCCTACGATTGCACCAAATACAAACCAGAAAAACGGATGAATCTTTTTTAATGGTTTTATTTGAAGCACACCAAAAAGTATCGTTGAAAAAATTATAAGACGCCACACAGGTGTGTAAACATTATCAACGATTTTAAAAAGTGATACCCGGCAGATTGAATAAACAGAGACAGCAATGATTGCCGCAACTCCTGGACGGATAGCTGAAAAGGCTGATTTTACAAATCTGTTCTGATTGAATTTTGCAAAGAAAGCCGCAATCACACAAATTACAATAATGCTAGGAAGAACGAGTCCCAGAGTTGTAATAACTCCACCAACAGGTCCCAGTGTCTGGAACCCTACATAAGTGGCCATGTTCAGCCCCAAAGGGCCCGGTGTAGATTCACTTATTGCAATCATATTTGTAAGCTGTTCCATTGTGAACCAGTCATATTTTTCTGTAAGCTCCATTAAGTAAGGAAGGGTAGCAGGACCACCACCTACAGCAAAAAGTCCGATCTTGAAAAATTCCCAGAAAAGAAGGAGTGCAAGTTTTACATCAAACATTTTTATCCTCCTTATTCTTTTTTTGTGGTGGATTGTTGATTAACTCAATAATGATTCCAACAGTTGTTGCTGCAAGTACTAAAAATATTGTTGGAATTTTGAAGAACAATCCGGCTGCAAGGACAAGAGCAAATATTGCACAGCTGAGATAACTTACAATACTTTTTTTTATAAGATTAAGAACGGTATTAACCATCAGTGCACACACGACGCTTCGGATTCCCATCATGGCATGCTGAAAAATTTCGTTACCCATGATAAGCTGCAGAAACATTGCTGCAACTGTAATGATTACCAGGGACGGAGTTACCATTCCCAAAGTGGAGAAAATTCCTCCCAGCACTTTTCCTTTTTTATATCCAACAAATGTTGCGGTGTTAACTGCGATAATTCCAGGTGTGCACTGACCGATAGCATAGCAGTCAAGAAGCTCCTCTTCTGTAACCCATTTTTTATTTTGAACAAGTTCGTGTTCCAGCATTGGAAGCATTGTAAGGCCACCACCAAAAGTAAGACCACCGATTTTAAAGAATGACCAGTAAAGGTTTAGAAGCATTTTAAATCTATTCATAAATTCCTCTGTAAAAAAATGAGACAAAATTATTGTTTATATAATAGGAAAAGTAGTTTTTTTCTACAAGCGGATTTATAAAAATGTAGTAATTTGTTGACCACAAAATAGAATGTTTGTATAATCTTTAGTTACATATATATATGGAGGACATTAATGGCTAAGACCAAATATGTTTATTATTTCGGTGACGGTGACGCAGAAGGCGATGAATCAATGCGTCTCATCCTTGGTGGAAAAGGTGCTAACCTTGCTCAGATGGCAAAAAAACCTTTGAGCCTTCCAGTTCCATCAGGATTCACAATTTCTATCGACGTATGTCAGGAATACTACAAGCTCGGACGTAAGTATCCAGAAACACTCGCAGCTGAAGTAGCTAAGAATCTTGCTAAACTCGAAAAATCAATGGGCAAAAAGCTCGGTGATGAAAAGGATCCACTCCTTGTTTCAGTTCGCTCAGGTGCAGCTGAATCTATGCCAGGTATGATGGATACAATCCTCAACCTCGGACTTAACGACAAGTCAGTAATCGGACTTGCTACAAAGACAAACAACCCACGTTTCGCATGGGACGCTTACCGTCGCTTTATCCAGATGTTCGGTAACGTTGCAATGGGTGTAGACCACGATAAATTCGAAGCAATTATCGAAGAAGTAAAAGAAAAAGCTGGAGTTAAAGAAGATACAGAACTTACAACAGAAAACCTCCAGGAAATCGTTGCTAAATACAAAGCAATGTACAAGAAAGAAAAAGGTAAAGACTTCCCTCAGGATCCACAGGAACAGATGTGGGGAGCTATCGGTGCTGTATTCGGTTCTTGGATGAACGAACGCGCTATCATTTACCGCAAACTCAACAACATTGACGAAAGAGTAATCAAGGGAACAGCTGTTACTGTAATGGCAATGGTATTCGGTAACATGGGTGAAACATCAGGAACTGGTGTTGCATTCTCTCGCGACCCTTCAACTGGTGAAAACAAATTCATGGCAGAATACCTCATCAACGCTCAGGGTGAAGACGTTGTAGCTGGTATCCGTACTCCAATGGATATTTCTGCTCTTGAAAAACAGCAGCCAAAAATCTTTGAAGAAATCACAAAGATCCGCAATCGCCTTGAAAAACACTATCGCGATATGCAGGATATGGAATTTACAGTTCAGGAAGGAAAACTTTACATGCTCCAGTGCCGTAGCGGAAAACGTACAGGTGCTGCTGCAATCAAGATGGCTGTAGACATGGTAGCTGAAAAGATGATCACAAAAGAAACAGCTATCTCACGTGTAAAACCAGATCAGATCGATTCACTTTTGCACCCTACATTCAACAAAGCTGAACTTGCAAAAGGTATTAAGATTGCAACAGGTCTTAACGCTTCTCCAGGTGCTGCTTGTGGACATATCGTATTTACAGCTGCTGAAGCTGAAAAAGGGGCAAAAGACGGAAAGAAGGTTCTTCTCGTTCGTAAAGAAACATCTCCAGATGATATCGCCGGAATGGTTGCTGCTGAAGGTATCTTGACTGCAACTGGTGGACGTACATCACACGCTGCTGTAGTAGCTCGTGGTATGAACACTCCTTGTGTTTGTGGTTGTGGTGACGTTAAATTCCTCGATGCAAAAACAATCTCAATCAACGGTAAAAAATACTCAGAAGATGCTTTCCTCTCAATTGATGGTTCTACTGGTATCGTATACGAAGGAAAGATTGCTACAGAACCTGCTAAACTCGGAAAAGATCTGGAAACATTCCTTGGTTGGTGTGATGAAGTACGCAACGGTTCAGTTCGTAAAATCGGTAAATCTACAATTAAGGGATTTGGTGTACGTGCTAATGGTGACCAGCCAATAGATGCTGAAAACGCATTTGCATTCGGTGCTGAAGGAATCGGACTTTGTCGTACAGAACATATGTTCTTCGACCCAGCTAAGCTTCCTTACTTCCAGGCTATGATCGGTTCTGAAACAAAAGAAATGCGTGAAGTAGCTCTCAAGCACATTCTCCCACTCCAGCAGAAAGACTTCGTAGGAATCTTCAAAGCTATGAAGGGACAGCCAGTAATCATCCGTTTCTTGGATCCACCTCTCCACGAGTTCACTCCAAAAACAGATGCTGACCTTAACAAAGTAGTAGACGTATTGAAGAAACAGGGATCTAAAGTTGATGCTTCAGCTCTCAAAGCTATCTTCAATTCACTCCATGAATTTAACCCTATGATGGGTCACCGTGGATGCCGTCTTGCTATCACATATCCAGAAATCTTCATGATGCAGACAGAAGCAGTTGCTCTTGCAGCTATCGAATGTCAGAAAGCTGGCGTTAAAGTTCAGCCAAACATCATGATTCCTATCGTTGGTGAACCTAACGAATTGGCAACAATCCGCAAGGAATGTGAAGAAGTAATCGCTCGTGTACAGAAAGAAAAGGGTGTTAAGACATCTATCAACATCGGTACAATGATCGAAATCCCACGTGCAGCTATCCTCTCTGATCAGATCGTACAGTCAGCTGACTTCTACAGCTTCGGTACAAACGACCTTACACAGATGACATTCGGTTACAGCCGTGATGACGCTGCTAAGTTCCTTGATGTTTACTATGAAAGAAAGATCCTTGCAGACGATCCATTCAAGACACTGGATTCAAACGGTGTTGGTGCCCTCATTAAGATGGCAGTTGAAAAAGCTCGTTCTGTAAAACCTGACTTCCACTGTGGTATTTGTGGTGAACATGGTGGTGATCCAGCTTCTATTAAATTCTGTTATGAAGCAGGTCTCAACTACGTTTCATGTTCTCCATTCCGTGTTCCAGTAGCACGCCTTGCTGCAGCTCAGGCTGTAATCGCTTCTAAAGCAGCAGCTGCAAAAGCTCCTGCAAAGAAAGCAGCACCTGCTAAAAAAGCAGCTGCAAAACCAGCAGCAAAAGCTCCAGCTAAAAAGCCAGCAGCAAAAGCTCCAGCAAAAAAAGCTCCAGCTAAAAAGCCTGCAGCAAAAGCTCCAGCAAAAAAAGCTCCAGCTAAAAAAACTACAAAGAAATAAGTAGTAACTAGATTAAAATCTAGATAAATAAAGTGTCAGTCGGTTGAAGTGCACCCCAATTATTGGACACTTTAACTAGGCTGATTTTTAAGGACTGATTCCTAAATTATAAAGGGGTCAGTCCTTTTATTTACAATTTTTCAGCATTAGTCTAAAATAAAGCGTATTTAATCACTCTTTAATAGGAATAATCATGAAAACTGTTACAATCAAATCAGAGCTTGAAAACAACGCATACCCTGGACGTGGAATTATTATCGGAAAATCAGAAGATGGTAAAAAAGCTGTAGCTGCATACTGGACAATGGGAAGAAGTGCCGGAAGTCGCAATCGTGTTTTTGTTGAAGACGGTGAAGGAATCAGAACACAGGCATTTGATCCAAGTTTAATCGCAGGTGATCCAAGTCTTATTATTTATGCTGCCGTTAGAGTTCTTGATAAAAAGACAATCGTAACAAACGGTGATCAGACAGACACTATTTATGACGGACTTAAATCTGGTTTGACTTTTGAACAGTCACTCAGAAGCCGTAAATACGAACACGATGCTCCAAACTATACACCTCGTATTTCTTCAGTTATGAACTTTGAAAACGGATACGATTATGCTCTTTCTATTTTGAAAAGTGATAATGGAAATCCAGACAATACACTTCGTTTTACATACACATACGATGCACCTGTAGCAGGTAAAGGTCACTACATCCATACTTACATGGGTGACGGCAATCCACTTCCAAGCTATGAAGGTGAACCAACTCCTGTAGAAATCAAAGGTAACATTGACGAGTTTACAGACAACATCTGGAACAGCCTTAACGAAAATAATAAAGTTTCATTGTTTGTCAGATTCATTGATATTGAAACTGGAAAATATGAAACTCGCATTTTGAACAAGAATAAATAAATGAAAAAGCAGAAAGCAATTTTTTATATTCTTCTGTGCTGGTTGATTTTTTCAGCACCGGCACAGAATCCTGAAATGGGTAAGCAGAAAAATACAGATTGGGCAGAAACGGGTCTTTCTGTAAAGCAGGAAATTCAAATATTTAAGAAATGTTATCCTGAGGTAAGCTTTGAACTTTCATGGGATGAAAAAGTTGCTGACTGGAAAATTACCGTAGGGAACTACAACAAGTTGCAGTCTTATTATTGGTGTGATGGAAAGTATCTTCCCTACGAAGAAATTAAAAATAAGGATAAATACTGGCGTGTAATTTCACGCTATGAAAATAAAGTCTTAGATCCTGCAGATTTTACTCCGGAGATGACAGAGCGAATCAGAGAATTCAGTTCTAATCGTAAAACCGGGAAAGTTTCATCAAAGTTTATTTTCTGCGGAATCTATGATGGTTTAACTCGCCTTTCAACAGAACAGCATATCAAACAAATTCCATTTCTTGGACGAACAGTTAATGCACACGAATATTTAGAAACAAAACTTGCTCGTGTTGAAAAACGAATCCAGGCCGAAAGCCAAAAGAATCCAGAAGTTAAAAAATTCCTTGATGAGCTTTATAGTACAGAGGCTTACAATTGGCGAGAGATCCGGGATGTAAAAACCAGGTCTTTTCATAGTTATGGTATTGCAATTGATATCCTTCCAAAGATGTGGGGTAAAAAAATTGTTTATTGGGGTTTTGAAAAAAATAACGGTAATAAAGACTGGATGCTGATTCCGTTGTCAAAACGATGGATGCCACCAAAAGCCGTAGTTGATATTTTTTATGATGAAGGATTTATCTGGGGTGGAACCTGGGCGGTATGGGATAATATGCATTTTGAATATCATCCTGAATTAATTGAAGCTTCAAAATATAAGTACAGATAGTTTAAAAAATTCTGATTCTCGAAAAAAGTGCAAAAGTTACAAATTTGCGTTATAATATAATATTCATGAAAACCCACTATTTTAAATTATTTTTGATTACATTATTAGTTTCAATTTCATGCTCATACGCACAGATTTCGAATAACGTAAAAGTTGTTCGAAATCCAAGTGAGTTGGAAACTGTTCAAATTCCTCTTAACTGTAAATGGGATTACTTTGATAGTGAGTTTATAAATCCATCATATTTCTATGATAACGGTGAAGATGCATCTTTAAGTGAATATAATGGAAAAAGAGTTCAGCTTCCATACGCGTTGGAAGGTAAAACCGGTTTTGCAACTTATCATTGCCGTATTGAAAATCTTCATACAGATGTTGAATACTCAATGATCTTATATAAAAGCATTTATGGATCAGCAGATGTTTTTATAAATGGAAAATGTATTTTTAAAAGTTCCACAACTTCAGGTTCAGCCGAAACCGGAAAAAAATCATTACGCCATATACGACCAATTATTTTTTCAGCAGATAAAGATGGCGTTGTGGATCTGGTCATTCATATTTCAAATTATGATATTGCACGAGGTGGTATTCTTCTAGTTCCGAAAATTACCACGGCATATAATATGAGCAAAGTAGTATTAAAGAATATTGCTTTTGAAGCAATTATTGCTGGCGTACTTATAATGCTCTCTTTATATAATTTAATAATTTTTCTTCTGAATAGAAATCAGAAGATGTATTTGTATCTTGCACTTTTGAGTTTTGATCTTATTATTTCATCATGTACTCTGGACTTTTCTTTACTAAGCTACTTTTCAGCTGACTGGCAGACAGGTTTGCATTTTAAGATAGTTCTTGTTTCACTGTCATTGATTATTCCGTTATACAACCTTTATGCAGTCAATCTTTATGGAATAAAATTTAAATATAACTGGATTGTTGTTCTTGTTGATTTTCTTGTTCCACTTTATTTTGCAGTATTCCCAATTTTATATACAACACAGAAAGTCACAATTGCGATGATCATTCTATATTTTAATTCTCTATACTTGTGCTGGTTAATTTTGAAAAACAGCAAATCACCAAAAATGCTGTATACTTTCAACGTTGTGATAATTATTCTGATGCTTATCACAGCATTATATGGTTTATTGATTGGTCAGTATGAAAGTGAAGGTAACAGTGGAATTTTTCTGTTTAAAATTGCCATTATGTGTTTTGCTGTCGCACAATCTAGTCTTGCTGGAATTAAAAGAGATTTACTTTCAAGAGAAAACAAAAACAAATTAGATCAATACGAGAAATTTAATGAATCTTATAAACGTTTCGTTCCTGAACAGATTATTAGTTATCTTCAGGTTAAAAATGCTGGTGGAGTCAAAGCTGGGGATAATGCTATTTGTGATGGTATGATTCTTACTGCATGCATGAGAACAAATATGGAAAGTGGCGTAGCAATTAAAGATGAAAAGCTTTTCTTATTGATGGAAAAATATTATGAAGGAATAATTAACATCGTCAAAATGCATGGTGGCTTTTTTGCAAAGATGGCCGGTAAAAACTTTGTAATAATTTTTACAGAAAAAAATGATAATATTGTCCGCTGTGGCGTTGCAATTCAGCGTTATGTAAATGCAATAAATTCAGAACATGAACTACAACAAAGATTACTTGTTAAAGTTGATATGGCAATTCATACATCTAAAATTGCTCTTGGACTTGTAGGTAATGACAAGCATCTGACGACTTGTGAATGTTCATCAGGTATTGCAGAAGCAATACAGATTTGTGGAATGAATAAGTATGTTGGAAGCAATATTTTAATCAGCGAACAGGCACTGGATTACTGTCGAAGTTACATGGAGAGTATGTTTGAAGGTGTTATTATAGAAATTCATGGGGTTAAGACTCTTGTTTATAAAGTAATTCCTTTTGAATCAGCAAATGCAAATATTGATTTTTTGCCGGGAGAAGAATCATGAAAAAAATCCTAGCTTTATTGGCAGCTGTAATAATTTCAGTGCCTATATTTGCAACAGAAGTATGGAACGGACTTGTTCACATTTCTAATCCAGCTGATCTTGAAAAGAAGCCAATCAATCTTAGTGGTATGTGGGAATTTTATCCGAATCAGGAATTTCAATCATATAATAAAGAACAATATGATACGGCATTTATTAAAGTCCCTGGTTCATGGAACGTTCAGGCGAAGAAAAATTTTCGTTCTAATTTTGCCTGCTATCGAATTAAGATTGTCGGCCTGGAATCAAATGCTCAATACGCAATATATTCCCGAAGATGTCCTGCCACAGCTTCAAAATTTTTCTGTAATGGAAAATTGATTGCCTCATATGGTGAATACTCTTCTGAAGAAAAAAATTCGACTCCGGCAAATACACCAGTATATGCATTTTTAGAATCAGATTTCATTGGTTCAATTGAACTTGTAGTTCAGGTCTCTTGTTATGCAAATTATGAAGCGGGAATTATTTCTCCGATTCTTTTTGCAAGAAGAGATGTGATTACAAATAAGTTTGAAAACATATTGCTGTTTATTACTATTATTGTCGGTGCATTGTTATTTGCTTGTATTATTAACTTTGCAATTTTTGTAGGTGACCATTCATTAAAAATTCATTTAATTTTTGGTTTTCTTCTTTTTGGAATTCTTTGCCATTCGCTAACTGTAAATTCAAATATCATTTCATGGGCGTTTCCGATATTACCATATAATTTTATTAAGCAGCTTGAAATCATTTCTTTATGGATCTCACCACAACTGTTCAGTTTAATAATGATGGACGATAAAACGTTCAGTAATAAAGTAAAATATCTTGATAAAATTTTATTCTGTATTTTCTCTACATTCGGAATAGTTTTCCTCATAATTCCTATTCGATATACTAATTATCTTATTTCGACATTGTGGGTAGCAAATGGAATTTTCTTTGCTTATTCAATTTTCAGAATGTCGCTTGCATTTGCTACTAATCAGATAAAGCTGGGAATTTTCATATCATTCTACATTTTGATTGCAGTTGGATATTTCTTTGATTTGCTGTTTCCTGAAATTTCTGCAAACAGTACAATTATATTCAGTCAGTTTACAATTTTGCTTCTTGAAATATTTGACGTTTTCTTTATGGCCTACAATCATCAGTCGATTTTTCATAATACAAGAAAAGCAATGTTTGAACTTAAGAATGTCAATGAAACCTACATGAAGTTCATTGTGAACGATTTCTTGAAATTAATTAACAATGAACATCCTGAAAAAGTGTCTCGTGGAAATTATAAACGTAAGAAAGCCATAATTCTTGATGCTCATCTTATGGTTATGTATTCAGATGGTAGAACTTTACATCCTCGAAAAGAGTTTGAAGCATATTCACAGTTTATAAAATCAATTTATGATATTATACAAAAGAATAATGGAATTATTTCTGGTTCTGTAGGAAATGGATGTATTGCAATATTCGATACAAATCCTGAAGATGTATTTACTTGTGCCAGAGAAATGATAAATGAATTACGAAGATTAAACGAACAGAATGTAAAACTTGGTGAAGCAAGTGCGATGATAAGTTGTGGTATTCATAAAGGTGATGTTATTGTTGGTGTGATTGGAGAGGAAAATTCATTTACTGAATGTATTTTAGGACCTGGAATTGAAGTAGCATCAAGAATTGAAAATATTTCTTTAAAATTTGGAGTACCTGTTCTTGTTTCTAAAACAGTTGTGGATGAGCTTGAAGGTAATCCTCCGTGCAAAATTTCATTATTCCAGCGTTCAGTTATTACACAGGATGAAGGAGAAGTTTATCTTTATGAATGTCATAATGAAGATTATTCTCCATTTTTTGAGGACGAAAACAAAGTGCCTCAGCCTTTAAGTTATAAAGAAACAGAAGAGAATACTATCCGCTAACTTGCACACAAATAGCGATATTGATAAAATATGCTATTATGGAAAATACAAAGAGAACAGTTACTTGCGGCGAGCTTACAAAAGCTGATGTCGGCAAGAAAGTAGTTTTAAATGGTTGGGTAAGCCGTACTCGTGACTTGGGCGGCCTCGTATTTATTCGTCTTCGCGATCGTTACGGAATTACACAGGTAATGGTTGGCGACAAAGCAAGCGACAAGGTAAAAGAAATCGCTGCTTCTCTCAAAAGCGAATATTGTATTGCAGTAGAAGGAACTGTTGCAGCCCGTGCTGAAAAAGATATCAACAAAGATATGGCAACTGGAGAAATCGAAGTTGAAGCAAACGACATCGAAATCTTTACAACTTCACAGGAACTTCCATTCTCAATTGAAGAAGTTCGTCAGAAGGACGGAACAATCGTTCTTCCTAACGAAGATCTTCGTTTAAAATATCGTTACCTTGATCTTCGCCGCGATCCAATGCAGCAGAATATCATTCTTCGTTCAAAGGTAACCTTCGCAACTCGGGAATATTTGACTTCTAAAGGATTCTTGGAAATTGAAACTCCAACTTTCATTAAATCAACTCCAGAAGGAGCTCGTGACTACTTAGTACCTTCACGCGTTCATCCTGGAAAATTCTATTCACTTCCACAGTCACCTCAGCTTTACAAACAGCTTTTGATGGTTTCTGGATTCGACAAATATTTCCAGATTGCCCGATGTTATCGTGACGAAGATGCTCGTGGTGACCGTCAGCCTGAATTTACTCAGATCGATATGGAGATGTCATTCACAAACCGCGAAGAAGTTCTTTCTACAACAGAAGGAATGATGCAGCACATTTTTAAGACAACATTGAACTACGATCTTCCTGCAAAGTTTGACCGTATTTCATGGGAAGATGCATTCGATCTTTACGGAAGTGACAAACCAGATTTGCGTTTTGATATGAAGATGCAGGATGCAACATTTATGGCTGACCTTGCTGACTTTAATGCATTCAAGGCTGGAGCTGCAAATGCTGGTCGTAATATTCAACGCCACAAGCGTTCTGGTCTTAAGGCACTTGTTGTTAAGAATGTTGCAGATAAATACAGCCGTAAACAGGTAGAAGCTCTTGAAGCAGTTGCGAAGACATACAAGGCAAAAGGTCTTGCATGGATGAAGGTAAATGCAGAAGGCGTTTTCGAAGGCGGTATTTCTAAATTCTATGCCGGTAAAGAATCAGAAGTTTGTGCGAAACTTGGGGCTGAAAAGAACGACTTGCTTTTGTTCGTAAGCGATGAAAACTGGCAGCTTGCTTGTACAGCTCTTGGTGCTGTTCGTAAGCAGCTTGGTAAAGATTTGAACCTTTACAATCCAAACGATGAATTCCACTTTGCCTGGATTATCGACTTCCCATATTTTGCATTCAATGAAGAAACTCAGGGTTGGGAAACAGAACACCACATGTTCACTCTCCCTCAGAAACAGTACTGGGATACTTTGGAAAGTGACCCAGGTGCAGTTAAAGGTGACTTGTACGACTTAGTTTTGAACGGCTATGAATTAGCTTCTGGTTCTATGCGTATTAACGATCCTAACTTGCAGCAGAGAATCTTCAAGATTGTTGGCTACAGCAATGAACGCGCAGAAAAAGCATTCGGCTTTTTGGTACAGGCATTCAAGTTCGGTGCGCCACCACACGGAGGAATTGCACCTGGACTTGATCGCTTGATCATGCTCATGCGTCACGAGGAATCAATCCATGAAGTAATTGCATTCCCTAAGAACAACCTGGCAGCTTCACCTATGGACGAATGTCCAAGTGCAGTAGATGATTCGCAGCTTAAGGATCTTCACATCACTTGTTACGATGTTGAAGAATAAATGCTTATAAAATAATTGAACGGCAGTTTCCTGATGGAGGCTGCCGTTTTTTTTGTAAAAAAAACTTGCAACTCAACCAACGGTTTGTTTAAAATTGATATGTTCTCCGTTATGTTAGAAGCATCAAAAGAGCAGGGAAGTATCGAAATCCCTGGCTTGCTGCTAATACAGAGTATTCAAAGGAGTTAGAGATGGATCAGATTAAAATTGGAAAATTCATTAGTGAACAGAGAAAAGTGCACAATCTTACACAAAGTGAACTTTCCGAAAAGTTGGGCATTACAGACAGAGCAATTTCTAAATGGGAAAGAGGAATCTGTCTTCCGGATGCCGGGCTTATGCTGGACCTGTGTAAAATCCTTGAAATCTCCGTAAACGAATTATTAACAGGAGAAAAAATACCTATGGAAAACAACACAGAAATTATGGAAAAAAATCTTATTGAAATGGCTGCATTAAATGAACGCACAAACAAAATGCTTATTCATACAGAATACATTCTTATTGCGTTGATGGTTTTTATAGTTATTGCCGGTGCTCTCGTAAGTTCATATTTGGTTAGCGAAAGCTGGCTTCGTGCTGTCATTATGGGAATATGTTTTTTGCTTATATTTGTAATTGCACCTTTCTGCTGGAGAATTGAAACAAAAACCGGTAATTATCAGTGCAGCGAATGTGGTCATAAATATGTTCCAACTTACAAAGCTTCTATCTGGTCACCACACATGGGAACAACAAAATACATGAAATGTCCAGAATGCGGTAAAAAAAGCTGGCAGAAGAAAGTGTTGAAATAAAAACTCTGGAAAAACAAAAGATGGAAAAGTAAAAGGTGATATGATCATTTCTGAAGATGGAGGAATGTTCAAGTTCAGGGAAATACAATAATCCTTACTGCAGATGATACAGAAGTAAAAGTTTACGGTGAGTACAAGAAAAAATAGAAAGTCTTTTTGAAAAAACACGGGCAGTAACCTTAAAAGGTGACTGCCTGTTTTATTTTAAACTAGTACAAGAAAGTTTTGTATAATACAATAACGATGTTGAGTATCAGTCAAGATAGCAGGTCGTAAATGAGAAAAATTTTAAGTTTAATATTTATTACAGTAATAGGAATTTCATCTTCCTTTGCCAAAGAGCTTGAAGGTACAAATCTTCAGGCGGTAAAAACTGTTCTGGAAGCAAATTTAGGTGTTAATGAATTTGAAGAACTGCAAGATCAGCTGAATTTTCTGAATCGAATTGAGCGTAAGATAGCATCTTATGGTGATGGAATTTCCGAGGAAGCAAAATTAATCTGCAAACTGGTTATTGCAAAGCAGAAAGAAACAGCAATTGGAATGGATAAGTTAAAAAAAGAAGATGTTCAGAAAAAAACTTCAAAGCCGGAGAAAGATCCTGTAAAAGAAGCTGCTGCAATGGAAATGTTCAATGAGTTCAAAGCTCTTGCAGAAGCAAACGAAGATCTGTCATCACATTTTTATTATTATTATAAGCAGGCCGAGTTTGCAACAATGCAATATCTTCCAATAGGTCAGAAGATGGAAATATTTAAAAATATCCTTAAAGATTATGAAAAGATCGAAGAAATGAATCCTAACTATGGAGAAAATCTTTTTACTCTTGGCATGGTTATGTATATGATGCCTAAAGCGATGGGTGGTAATAAAGAAGCCGGTCTTGAAAAAATCCTTAAAGCATCAAAAGTATCTGCCACAAAATATGAAAGAGTAAGTGCATTGGCATTATATTCGCAAATAATGTTTGAAGAAAAAAAATATGAAGAAGCAAAAAATTATCTTGCGATGGCTCACCAACAGGTTCCATTGAATAAAAGTTTCGAGAAAATTCAGGAAATGAATGATGCTGGTTATTCATTTTTTAAAATGGAAGAGTACAGAAAGAAAGTCAAAAAATCTGAAAAGGAATGAAAAGAAAGTTTTTTATTGGAAACTGCCTTTCCTTATGCTACAATAATATTATGAGAAAAGATAAGATCAATTATTACCTTGATATTGCTGATGTAGTTTCAAATCAGGGAACATGTTTAAGACGCAGATATGGAGCAATCATCGTTAAGAATGATGAGATTATTTCAACAGGATATGTTGGTGCTCCAAGAGGTCGTAAAAACTGTTGTGATATGGGAACTTGTATCCGTCAGAAATTAAATGTTCCACGCGGTGAACGTTATGAACTGTGCCGCAGTGTTCATGCTGAAGCAAATGCAATAATTAGTGCAGAGCGAGCAAAAATGGTTGATTCAACAATGTATCTTTCAGGTCGTGAAGTTGATACAAATGAAATTATTAAAAATTCCTGCTGCTGTTCTATGTGTAAAAGAATGGTAATTAATGCGGGAATTAAAACTGTTATTATTCGAGATTCTCAGACAGAATATCGTGTAATTGAAGTTTCTGACTGGATCAAAAACGATGAATCACTTGAAGGTGTTCGCGGTTATTAATAATTGTTAAAGAAGGGAAAATTTTATGGGTTTTATTCAGGCATTTAAAGGTACAATCAGTGGTACATTAGCAGATCAGTGGAAAGATTATTATGTTCCAATGGAAAATATTCCTGGAACTGCAGCAATTTTTAGAGCAGTTTTAAAAGGACAGAATGCGGGCCGTGGAAGCAATGTTAACGGTTCTGAAAATATTATTACAAACGGAAGTAAAATCGTAGTTCCAGAAGGAACTGCTCTTATTACTCTTGAAGATGGAAAAATCACAAACTTTATTGCTGAAGCTGGGGGTTATACATATCAGAGCAATGATCCAAATTCGCAGTCATTCTTAGCTGGTAATGGACTTTTGAGTTCATTGAAAGAAGCATTTGAAAGATTCAAGTTTGGAGGAATTCCTGGATCTCAGCAGCTTGCATTCTATGTGAACTTAAAAGAAATTCCTAACAACAGATTTGGTACACAGTCAGAAATTTATTGGGATGATGCTTATATGAATGCACAGGTTGGCGCAGTTGCCCGTGGTACATACTCAATGAAAATTACAAACCCGATCGCATTTGTATCAAATTTTGTTCCAGCTAAATATCTTCAGCAAAATGCTCCAGTTTTTGATTTTGCTGATATGGATAACGATGCAGGTGAACAGCTTTTCAACGAAGTAGTTGGAAGTCTCTCTGCAGCGTTCTCAAATTATACAAATGATCCTTCAAAAGGAAATAGAATTACAAAAATTCAGAGCGACCAGATTGGTCTTGCTCAGTCACTCTCTCAGGCTGTTGAAGAAGCATATCAGTGGAATTCAGAAAGAGGTTTGCAGATTGTAAAAGTTGCAATCGCAGCAATCGAATATGATGAAGATACAAAGAAGCTTCTCAGCGATGTTAAGAAAGCTGATGCATTATCAGGTGCTAGAGGAAATTCATTCATGCAGCAGTCAGTTGCACGAGGATTCCAGGCTGCAGGTGAAAATGGTGGCGGTGCTAACGCAATGGCATTTATGGGAATGGGAATGAACGCCGTTGGTGGAGCAATGGGAATGATGCAGCAACAGCCACAGCAGGCAGCTCCAGCAGCAGAAGATCCGATGGCAAAGCTTTCTAAAATGAAACAGATGCTTGATGCAGGCCTTATTACTCAGACTGACTATGATGCTGCAAAAAATAAAATTCTTGGATTGTAATAATGTCTAATGAAACAAACGGACAGACAAAATGTCCAAAATGCGGCGCAACTGATATTTCATTGAACAATAAAACAGGAAAACTCCGTTGTAATTTCTGTAGATTTGAATTTGAACCAGAAGTTGTTGATACAAAAACATCGGTTTCCGAATTGTCAGGCGAAAAGATAGGAAAAGGTGCTTCTAAAATTGATAAAACTTTTGACAGTGTAATGACATTAAAATGTCAAAGCTGTGGTGCAGAAGTAGTTATTAATACTGAAGAAGCAACAAGAGCAAGATGTCACTGGTGTCGTAATGCTTTGTCCATCAATGAAAAAATTCCAAACGGTGCAGTTCCTGATTTTATTCTTCCTTTCAAGATTACAAAGGAACAGGCAAGAGATTCTATCAATGGATTTGTCGGCAAAAGAAAATTCTTTGCGCATCCAAAATTCCGTAGAGAATTTACTTCTGAAAATATCATGGGCGTTTATTTTCCTTACATGGTAGTTGATATGAATGCGAAAGCTTCATTCAGCGGAGAAGGAGAACATGAGGTTCGTAGTTATACGGTAGAAGTTGGATCAGGTGATAACAAACATGAAGAAACTCGTTATGATGCTGATGTTTACAAAGTTGAACGCAACTTTGATATTGAAATTGAAGGGCTTACAGTTGAAGCAAGTGCAGATAAACTTGTTAATTCAAAAGAACAGACTAACAATATTATCAATTCCATTTTGCCGTTTGATACAGAAAATGCGGTAAAGTGGGATGCAAACTATCTTGCAGGTTATACTTCAGAAAAACGCAATGTCAATGTTGATGCATTAAAGCCATTAGTAAATGAAGAAGCAAAAGATATTGCCCGTTATGCTGCAAATGAAACACTTAGATATTACGACCGTGGTGTAAAATGGAAGAAGGAAGAACTTAAAATTAAAGGAACTAACTGGAACTCAGCATATCTTCCTGTATGGCTCTATTCATATATGCAGCAAAAAGGAAAGAAAAATATTCTTCACTATGTTGCAGTAAATGCCAGAACAAGTGAAACAATGGGAAGCGTTCCAATTCATTTTCCAAAGCTTTGGGGATTTACAATCTTAATTGCATTGGCTGCCATAATCGCAGCAGGTATTCTGAGATTGACTCTTGATGAGGATAATGTTGTATGGTGGGTTCCATTGCTTGGTCTATCAGCTGGTCCGATTTTCTTTCTTATTAATTATTTCAGATATAGAAATAGTACTGTGCGCCATTATCATGAAAAAGAAACTAAGCGTGAAATGAAGAATATCCAGAAGGTAGATGAATATATTCGATGCAGGCATGATTTGTCTAACAGTTCTATAGCAGGAAGAAATAATAAAAGAGTCCGTGGAAAATTCGGCAGCAAACATATTTTTTCCGTCAGTGAAGAAGAAGATTAATTTAATGTTGATTATAAAAACGGCAGTTGTCATAATGGCAGCTGCCGTTTCATTTCTTTGAAAAAAAATAAACAAAAAGATATAATGAGTTTATGAATATTTATGTAACACGACATGGCGAAACAGAATGGAATACATATTGGAAGCTTCAAGGCAGATCAAATACTGTGCTCAATGAAAAGGGCAGAGAACAGGCATGTCTTACACATAATGGTTTTGTTGAAGCAGGAATTTCCTTTGACAGAATTTATTCAAGCCCACTTAAGCGTGCTGTAGAAACTGCTGTTTTGATGACAGAAAAATCTGAGTCCGAAATTATAAAGGACGATCGTTTAATTGAATTCTCTTTTGGAAAGGCAGAAGGAAAAACTCCCGATGAAAGAAAGGAAGATCCTGAACTAAAAGATTTTCACTTGTTTTTTGATGAGCCGGAAAAATATGTTGCACTTGAAGGTGCAGAACCATTTGAATCAGTATTAAAAAGAACAGCAGCATTTTGGGAAGATGAAATTAAACCATTGGAGAAAACGGAAATACAGAATATTCTTGTTGTAACTCATGGTGGAACAATGCAGAGCCTTCTGCTTCACATCGACGGAAGATCTCTTAAAGATTACTGGAAAACAAAAATGTCAAATTGCACAATAAATAAAATAGTTCTTGAAAACGGCTGCTTCAGATTAGAATACACCGGAAAGGTTTTTTATAGCGAAGATAAATCTAAAAAATCAGCAGATGGCTTTTTTTCAAAATAGACCGGATAATAAATGAAAGAGATTTTAATCGGAACAAGTGGATATGATCATCCGGAATTGAAAGGAAGTTTTTATCCGTTAAATTTGGCAAGAAAAGATTTTCTCTCTTATTATTCTACAAAATTCAATGCATTGGAAATTAACAGTACTTTTTATGGTATGCCAACTGCAGAGCGAATTAAATCATTTTATGATCGTACTGAAGGTCGAATAAAATTCTCGATAAAATTAACAAGAGTTCTAACTCATGAAATTGATTCTCAATGGCAGCTGAAAGTAAAAGAATTTAGAACTGCTTTAGTTCCAATAGTTGATAAAAATGCACTTGCATCTATTCTTGTTCAGTTTCCTGAAAGTTTCGGTTATACACAACAGAACAGATTTTATCTTTCAAATTTATTAAAGGAATTAGAAGGCATGCCTTGTGTTGTGGAATTCCGACATAAAGATTGGATAAGAGAATCTGTTTTTGCTGGACTTGAATCTCGTAACGCAGGTATTGTTTTTTGCGATATGCCACAGTTAAAGAATTTACCTGATGGGTTTTCGTCTCGTACACCATTTATTGGAACCAATGCATATATCCGTCTTCATGGTAGAAATCAGAATGGATGGTATGCGAAGAATGTTTATGGTGAAGAAACTCATCGATACGATTACGAATATACCATAGAAGAGTTAAAAAGTTTTATTCCGATAATTTCAAATGCCCAGAAAGAAGGAAAAATTGTTCAGCTGTATTTTAATAATCATCCTAAGGGAACAGGTTTTAAAAATGCATTGGAATTACAAGATATTGTTTCTAAGCTATAATTTTAAAAACAAAATTATTGAAAGTAATTATTTTTGTATTTATTATTTAGATTATGGAACAGGGATTAAATCAAATTCAAAATGAAATTTTAAAAGCAATAGAACATCAGTCTGGGAAAGCTCTTTGCACAGAAGCAATTATTGCAAAAAGAATTCGAGATAATGCAAATATTGAAGGAAAGCAAAAAGCTGGACTTGCGATACAGGATGTTGAGAAAGCAGTTGCTGCACTTGAAACAAAAGGACTGTTCTATTCAATTCACTTAAATTCTGCAAATGATATTCCTTTAAAAAAAGAGGATGAGATAAAATATCTGGATCCGGATGCAAAACGAAGACGGTTAGGTGCGAAAAAATGAATTGTGAAATTTTAATTAGAGATGCACTAATTGAAGATGCAGAATCACTTCTTAATATATATTCACCTTATGTGAAGAATACGGCAATTACTTTTGAGTGGGTAGTTCCGACAATCCAGGAGTTTAAAAAACGTATTGAAAATATTTCTGCCAGATATCCTTACATAGTTGCTGAAGTGAATGGAGAGATCAGAGGCTATGCTTATGCCAATACTTTTCGCTCAAGAAAAGCCTATTCATGGACAGCAGAAAGTTCAATTTATGTTCATCAGGATTATCGTGGAAAAGGAATAGGTAAACAACTTTTAATAGAACTTGAAAGTCGTCTTGCAAAACAGAATGTCCTCAACTTATACGCGGTAATAGCTTCAACAGATAAAGAAGATGAATATCTTACAAATGATAGTGTCAGATTTCATAAAAAAATGGGGTATACTAATCCTTGTATTTTCAACAAGTGCGGTTTTAAATTCAATCGATGGTATGATACAACAACAATGGAAAAATTTCTTGGTGAACATACAGCTAATCCTGTTCCTGCAGTAAAAGAAAATAATTTTGTTCCAAGCATAGATCTGATTCATATTAAATACAGCAGTCTTACAAAATTCCTGATTAAGAATAATATGAAAATAACAGCGATGGAAAGTTGCACATCAGGTTTTGTTTCTTCGTTGATTACAGATACCGAAGGTTCCTCTGCTATCTTCAAGGGAAGTTGTGTTACCTACAGCAATGAAGCAAAAGAACTTAATGGTGTTGATAAATCCGTAATAGAAAACTTTGGTGTTTATTCAACCAGAACAGCAGAAGAAATGAGTCGTGCTTGTGTTAAAATGTATCCATCGGAAATTGGGATTGGTATTACAGGATCCTTTGGAAACATTGATCCAGCAAATTCTGATTCAATTCCAGGAAAAGTATTTATAGCCGTGAATATAAATAATGATATAACAGTCTGTGAATACTCCCTTGAAGTGAACATCAGCCGTTATGAATCGAAGTTATGTGTTGCAGATAAAACATTTGATTTGATAAATTCTAAATTGAATTTTTATAAGTAGTTTTTTGTAGAAAAATAAAGGGCATTAAAAGCTGTTGCCTTTAATGCCCAATACTTTGTTAAAAAATCACATTAGGTTAAATCGTAAGTTTCACCGTACTTGGTAATTTGTACGTCTTTAAAACCATTCTCCTTCAGATAATTTTCTAAGAATTCCTGGGCATCCTTTTCACCATGTACCAGGAAGATTTTCTTTAATCTGCTAGTGTCAATTTCATTTAACCATTCTAATGTTTCTGTGTAATCGGCATGGGCACTAAATGCATTGATTTTTCTAACCCGAGCATTAACTTTGTACCAGTTGTCCATAATATGAACTTCTTTTTCACCTTCCAGAATTTTTCTTCCCAAAGTATTTTCAGCCATATAACCGACAATCAGTATTGTATTGTTTTCATCTGAAATATTATTTGCAAGGTGATGAAGAACACGTCCTGCTTCACACATTCCATCAGCACTGATAATTATCATTGGACCATCTTTGTCATTAAGCAGTTTTGATTCTTCAACACTTGTAACAAATGTCAGGTCGCCAAAACCAAATGGATTTTTGTGATGCTTGAGGAATGCTTCAGTGACGGAAGCATCGTAACATTCAGGGTGTACTCTGAAAATACTTGTCGCATTCGAAGCCATTGGTGAATCAACATAAATTGGAATAGAAGGTATTTTTTTCTTATCAACTAAAAGGTGAAGGAAGTAAATCAATTCCTGTGTGCGTTCAATTGCAAATGAAGGAATAATAATCTTTCCATCTTTATCAACTGCATCACGTACAACGGAAACTAATTCTCGTAATGCAAGATCTGTTGATTCATGTTTTCTGTTACCATATGTACTTTCAACTACAATATAATCTGGAGCAGGAACATTAGTTGCCGGGTTGCGAACAATAGGTTTTTCTTTACGGCCTAAGTCACCTGTAAAAAGAATTCTAACATCGTCTTTTCCATGTTGCTTAACTGTTAGATTTGCAAAGGAAGAACCGAGGATATGGCCGGCATCAAAAAATTCCATCTGGATATCAGGACCTATATAAATTGGTCTGTTATACGAGACTGTAACAATCTGATTTGCTGCACGGACACAATCGTCTTCTGTATAAAGGGGAGTCCAGTTAAATTTTTCTCCTTTCTTCTTTGCCTGCTTACGAAGGTATTCTGCATCTCTTGCCTGAATCCTAGCACTATCCATCATTACAAGGCTTGCAAGGTCACGTGTTGCAGGAGTTGAATATATATTTCCGTTGAAGCCTTTCTTTACAAGTACTGGTAAAAGGCCACAATGATCAAAATGTCCGTGAGTAATAATTACTGATTCAAGTTTATCTGGTGGGTAATCAAAGTTTCTGTTTTTATCATCAGATTCTTTTCGTTTTCCCTGAAATGCTCCACAGTCTATCATATAACTGCGACCATCGATTTCAAGAATATGTTTAGAGCCTGTTACTT
Organism: Treponema sp.; assembly: GCA_018385415.1. Lineage (GTDB taxonomy): Bacteria > Spirochaetota > Spirochaetia > Treponematales > Treponemataceae > Treponema_D. Next base: position 44,934 of record JAHAZA010000071.1, read on the forward strand.
CCTGAGCTGCACCAAGTGAATAAAGAGAAATAGCCATTAGAGTCCTCCGATAATTTATAGACTTAACTAATATAATTTTAACTCCATTATGGTTATTTATCAAATTCTAAGATTGTGATATTTTGTTTATATGAATAAAAAAAGTACAAAGCTTAGAGGAAAGCCAAATAGAAGAACTCAGATTGCTATAAAATTGCGTCGAATATTATTTGGACAAACTGTTATTGTTGCTCTACTTCTTCTCATACAGTTTTCACTTTACTTTATATTTCTTCTCAGACTTCAGCAGTTTGCTTCACTTTACTTTAAAGTAAGTATTGTATTGTCTGTTTTATTTCTTATTTACCTTGTGAACCGTAAAGGCAAAAATGAATATAAGCTTGCCTGGCTTTTCCCAGTTTTTTGTTTTCCTGTTCTTGGAATTTCTCTCTACTTTTTGTTTAAGTATAATCAGGGAGGAATTTGGCTTAAGAAAAAAATTAGAAAGATAAAAACTTACTCTGATTCTTATATTCAGGAAAAAGATCGAGTTGATGAAATTCATAATAAGTATCCTAACATCAAAGATATTTCCCAATATTTATATTCTTACGGAAAATACCCTGCCTACGAAGGAACTAAAACAAAATATTTTTGTTGTGGCGAAGATTTTTTTTCTGATGTATTAAAGTCATTTGAAAAAGCTAAAAAATTTATTTTCATGGAATTTTTTATTATCGAACCAAGTCATATTCTTGATCGAATCTTAGAAGTACTTTCAAAAAAGATTGAAGAAGGTGTTGAAGTAAGAATTTTATTTGACAGCATTGGTTCTATCGTACTATCTAGTTCTCTTTTGAAACATTATTTTTCTGTTTACGGAATTAAATCTAAGGTATGGTTAAAGTTTTTACCAGTATTCAATATAGGTTATAATAACCGCGATCACAGAAAAATAATTGTTGTTGATAATAAAACGGCTTATACAGGTGGTGTGAATATTTCTGATGAGTATGCCAATATTGAATCGAAAAGATTTGATTATTGGAAGGATGCAGGAATAAAATTGTCTGGACCGGCAGTTCATTCGTTTACTTTAATGTTCCTGCAAATGTGGAATGTCCAGAATAAAAAAAATCAGTCTTACGATAATTTTGAAAAGTATATTTCAAAAAAGAATGTGGCAAAATTATCTTCAACAGAAAACCTGAATAATGAATGTGGACTTGTAATTCCATATGGCGATGATGCATATAACAACCAGGAAATTGCAGAAAATGTTTACTATTATTTGTTAAACAAAGCTCAGAAAAAAGTTTCGATTATGACACCTTATGTTATCATAGATAATACAATCCTTGATGCAATGATCTTTACGGCTCAGCGTGGTGTAGAAGTAGAATTGATTGTTCCAGAACATTATGATCATTTTATTACATTCTGTGTTGGAAGAACTTTTATTAAAACGCTTATCGAAAGCGGCGTTAAAGTTTATGCATATCAGAAAGGTTTTATACATTCGAAGGTTTTTGTTACTGATTCAATTTATGGAACTGTTGGTTCTGTAAATCTGGATTACAGAAGTTTTTATCACCATTTTGAATGCGGAACATTCCTGTATAATACAGATTCACTAATTGAAGCAGAAAAAGATTTTGAAAAAACAAAACTTGAATGTAAAGAAATCACATTGGATGAATATAAAAAAATTTCCTGGTATGTACGAATTATAGGATGGTTCTTTAGAATTTTCTCTCCATTAATGTAGAGATTGAAATGCATATAAAAGACTTATTTATCAACACCTAATCCAAAGAGAGCAAAATCTAATTTGCATGGATCATTTACAAAAATTGTTCGTGCAATTTTTGTAATTTCTTCACACGTTTTCCTGGTTCCGCCTGCATTTGGTGGAATCAGTTTCAACTTCTTTGCTTCTTCAAGTACATGAACGTCTAGTGGGATTAATAAAGCATCTGGTGAATACCATGTCCAAAGCCCAATGTCTACAGGTGAACCTGGTCTTACCATCCATCTTAAAAACATACATAATCTCTTTTTTGCTGATGTTTTTGTTGAGGGAACAATGGAGCATGATGAAAAATAATCAGAAATAATATCTATTAAATTAATTTCGGAATTTCCATTATTTAATTCTTCGACATATTTTCCATGGAGGAATATTCCAAAAGATTTTTCAATTTGAATTATATCGCTTAGCTTTGAGAATAAGTAATAAAAATCCCTATATGAATAGAAACGATAAAATTTTTTATTGTTTGAAACTTTAAATTCATTTTCAAAGGCATGTGTTAAAAGCCAGTTGTATATTCCACCGCAGTTGTCAGCAAGTGACATGATATATTGGATCTTTGGAATAAATTGTTTTCTGCTTCCAAAAGAAAGGAGAGCAGCGATGAATGAACACAACTCGATATCTTGTGGTGTATTATAATAGTATAGAAACTGGCTTGGATCTTCTCTGAGAAAATCTTTTGTTTCGTATTTATCTGCCAGACGAATCAGTTTTTCTTTTTGAGATTTTGTGATGGTTGGTTTAAAGTTTTCAGATTTAGCAGCCATTATTTCTTTTCCAGAATAAAGAGATATTCAGAAACATGAATATTCCTTTTATTTAAATTACGGCTTCCACGAAATGTGTTGTAATGAATATCCTGTGTTTTAAGCGTACCATATTTTTTCAACATAGCCGTCATTTCATCGAATGAAATAAAACCCTCAGAGTTGTACGAAATAATAAAATATTTTGTATCAAGATTTTTAATGATTTCTTCCATTGATGAAAGTGCCAGTGTTCTTTTGTTAAATTGTGAATGATTCCAGTCTGAAACAATTCCAGATACTGGACTGACTGGTGCGGTAATTTTATTTTTAAGAATCAAGTTAAGCATAAAATAATTTGATCCGTAAGGATGCTGATTGTATGGTGGATCTAGATATGCAACATCGATATTTTTTAATTTCTTTGAAAGATCTACAGCATTTTTCTGGTAAAGTTCAACTTTAGAGTTAAAGTTTGAAAATACTGGTTCTGGAAGTTCTATGGTTTTTAAAATTCGCGAAAGTGCGTTACGTCCAGCGCCACCGAAAGTTCCTATTTTAGTATCTTTGTCTTTGTAAAAACCTTTGAAGACACCGCTTGTATTTGTATGAATAGAAGCTTCAGTAATCAATGGGGCGAGAAAATATTGCTGAAAATCTGGATCAACATGGCGATCGATGAGAGCTCGATAAGTGTCGATTAAGAGAGCATTTTCATGTGTGTAAAAAACTCTGTCAGATTTTTGAATATTATTTTCATCTTTAGGTGAATAATGTTCTGTTATGATTCCTGAGATTTTTTTCTTAGCTGCGGATGAAAGAATTATTTCGCGGAGAGAATGATATTTTTCGTAATCAAAATCTTTTTTGTTTGTAAGGTAGCAGGAATTGATTATATATGAATAATTTTCCAGGTCATTACATATAATTTTTGATGAATGCTGTTTCAGCATACGGGCAACGATTCCCGAACCTGAAAACAGATCAGCGCAGACTAGATGTTTTTTTCCTATTTTTTCTTTAATTGCAGAAATATGATTTTCAATTTCAGATATAAGAGAGCGCTTATTTCCGATGTATGTGATAATCTGAGATGTTAAATAATCACTGTTTTCCTGCACTTTCAAATTCCAATTCTTAACTAAATTAACAATACAGAAATTCTATCATAATTTATAAAATTTGAATACTGTTTTATAAAAAGTTTGGATGCTTCAGAAAATAAGAAGCAGAGATTAATTTATATTGATTTAGATAAAGGCTACTATTTTTAATCGAACATTGATTCAACTTCTTTTTCGTATTTCTTAACAATCTTGGCACGAATCATTTCGCCTTTTGCAGAAAGCTCTTCACCAGTTTTGAATGGATCTGAAAGAAGAACAAATTTGTTAATTCGTTCGCAGCTTCTAAAGCCAGTTGAAACGCTTACAAGAGAGTGAATGATTTTAGAATAGAATGCATTGATTTCTTCTTTCTGAAGTAATTCAGCATAAGAAGAATATTCAATCTTATTCTGTTTTGCATAATCTTCAATTTTATCTTTTGTTGCAACAATAAGACATCCAAGATAATTTTTATCCTGTCCCATTACAATTGAACTATCAATATAATCACTTGCATTAATTGCTCTTTCGATTACTGCAGGTTCGATATTTTCACCGCCAAGAAGAACGATAGTATCTTTTGCACGACCTGTAAGTTTAAGTTCACCATCAAAAGTTAAAAGACCAAGGTCGCCGGTATTGAGCCAACCTTCGCTGTCAATAATCTTTTCTGTAAGATCAGGGCGCTTGTAATAGCCTTTCATGATCTGTTCACCGCGGGCAAGAACAAGTCCCTTCTGTCCTGGAGCAAGCGGAGCAGAATCTGCAATTATTCCATTTTCTTCGCGAACAATTTTTACTTCGCATGAAGGCATGATAGCTCCAACACAACCTGGGCGTGGATTCTTGTAATGACGAACTGAAAGTACAGGAGCAGTTTCTGTAAGTCCATAGGCTTCAAGAAGATTAAAACCAACTGATCTGAAGAAGTCGTTTACTTCTCTCTGCAATGCACCACCACCAGAAACAGCAATCTTGATTCTTCCACCAAGACCTTTGCGAACGCGATTAAAGAAACAGATGTCACCAAGAGCATGTATTGGCCACAAGAAAAGGAATGGGAAAATTCCTATTAAGAAATCAGCAAAACGATTTCTCTTCTTGTCCTGAACAATCCAACCACGGATCATGTCTCTGAAATGAGCATAAGCGATTCCTGGTTTGATGAATGTGTTGTAGCAGAAAAGATCAAAGCCTTTGTGTTTATGAACGGTTCTGTCGATGTTCTTTGCAATTGCATCCCAGAGACGAGGAACTGCGCACAACCAGTGTGGTTTGATTTTTTCCATATCAGTGATCATTACCTGGGCAACTGGTTTTGAATAAGCAATGTTAGTTTTTAATGCAGGGACAAGATACTGGAATGCACGTTCATAGCTGTGCCATACAGGAAGAACCGAAAGCCATGTTTCACCACGCTTGCAAGGAAAAAAGTTATGGAAAACTTCAAGCTGTGCAATGTAGTTTCTGTGGCTAAGCATTACGCCCTTTGGAGTTCCTGTAGTGCCGGATGTGAAAATGATTGTTGCAATGTCATCAGTTTCTGTCTTGTCCATTTCGGCTTCGATCTGGGCACGGAATTTTTCTTTGTCTGCTTCGAAGATTTCTTTTCCTTCCTTTAAGAGATCTTTGTAAAGAATGACTTTGATTTTTTTATTGTTGATGATTTCGTCTTCAGATTTTGAAGGCTTTTTATAGATGATGGCTGTCTTAAGGTTAGGACATTCATCTGTGTTTTCGAGAACTTTTTCAAGCTGATGTGGAGTTTCAAAAAAGGAAATTTCAACGTCAGCAAAGTTTAAGATAAAACGAATTTCAGTTCCCATGGAATCACATCCGCGAGGAACATCAGTTGCACCTAATGAAAGAATGGCGTAGTCAGTAACAGCCCATTCACGACGATTGTCAGAAATGAGACCAACATTCTGACCGCGTTTAATTCCCATCTTCTGCAAAGCAAGGGCAAGAGAAATTACTTCATCGTAAACTTGTCCGTATGTGTAAGGAAGAAAGTCGCCGTCGCGTTCCATTTTGGAATATTGAAAAACATCATCGGGAATTTCGTGAGCACGTTCTTTGAAAAGCAAAGCCAGATTTTTCGGAAAGGCTCTGTTGAATGTGAAATTAGCCATGGGACGACTCTCCTGAGAATTGTAATAATAGGTGTTATTATGACATTATCACAAAAAATGTCAAAAAGCAAGTAGAAAAGGCAGATGAAAGAAGAATTCGGAAATACAAAAATATGGAGGAATTTCGAAATTCCTCCATCTCATCTATTTATACAGTTTGTTGAAGTCTTCTTCACGGTGGCACATTTTCAGAGCTTCCTTTACCAATGGCATATTCTCACGACGGTTGAACTGTAGCAGCGCCCGCTGAAGACGGCGTTCATGACCGCCACGGGCAACGTAAACCTGTTCAAAGGCGCCGTTGTCTTCTTTCTTCCATGGGTTGAGGCCGGTCCAGTACATGCAGGTTGCAAGGCTTCCTGGAGTTGGATAAAAGTCCTGTACCTGGTCTGGAACAAAACCTGTTTTCTTGAGATAAAGTGCAACGTCAACTGCGGCACTGAGATCGGCGCCTGGATGACCGGCAATATAATATGGAACAAGATACTGTTTCATTCCAAGCTCCTTGTTGATGCGCTGGTATTCTTCAGCGAACTGTTCGTAAACCTTGTGTGTTGACTTTCTCATAAGGCGAAGAACGTTGTCGTTTACGTGTTCAGGTGCAACTTTGAGCTGACCAGAAATGTGATGCTTAACAAGGTCGTAGAAAAAAGTTTTGTCTTTATCCATCATCAGGTAGTCAAAGCGGATTCCTGATCTGATGAAAACTTTTTTGACATTTGGAATTGCACGGAGCTTGCCAAGTAATTCAACATAATCAGAGTGATGGACTTTAATATTCGGGCATGGATTAACGCCAAGACAGTCACGGTTTTTGCATGCGCCGGCTTTCTGCTGTTTTTCGCAGGCGTCGTTTCTAAAGTTTGCAGTCGGACCTCCGATGTCGTGAATATATCCTTTAAAGTCCGGATCTTTTGTAAGTGCGACAGCTTCTTTGATGATGTTATGGTGGCTGCGGGACTGAATGCGCCGTCCCTGATGGAATGTGATTGCACAGAAACTGCAGGCACCAAAACAACCGCGGCAGCTTGTTAAACTGAACTTAACTTCAGACAATGCTGGGATTCCGTTTTTGCCGTTAGGTGCCTGCTTGTCGTACATTGGATGCCACCTGCGTGTAAATGGAAGTTCGTAAATCTTGTCCATCTCTTCTGTAGAAAGTGGAAGGGCAGGCGGATTTTGAACAACGTAACGGGAGTCAGTTTTTTCTATTAATGTGGATGCATTGATGGCATCTGTGTTCTGTTCCTGGATGAGATAGCTTTCTGCGTACTTCTGTTTTGCGTCAATGCTGTCGGCTTTTACTTCATCGTATGAGGGAATTAAAACAGGCGCCTTGCCGTTAATCATTTCATTTTCAGGTTTTGAAAAAAGTTCATCGATGTCGATCTGCTTTCCAGTGTACCAGCAGGTTCCGCGGACGTTACGGATTTCGCGGGCGGTTTTGCCGGAAGCGAGCTGGGAAGCGATTTCAAGAGTTGAAGTTTCGCCCATGCCGTATACTAAAAGATCTGCCTTGCTGTCGAGAAGGATGGAGCGTTTGACGGTGTTGGACCAGTAATCGTAGTGTGCACTGCGGCGGAGGCTTGCTTCGATTCCACCGATGATGACGTTGACACCTTTGAAGGCTTGGCGGATAGCGCCAACATAAGCTATCAAGGCGCGGTCAGGACGATGACCTTTCTCGCCTCCGTGAGCGTATGCATCTTCAGAACGGGGTTTGTTGTTGGCGGTGTAATTGCTTACCATTGAATCCATGGCGCCGGCAGAAACTAAAAATGCAAGGCGAGGCTTTCCATAGATTTTGAAAGCCTCAGGATTTTTCCAGTCAGGCTGCGGAAGAATTGCGACAGTGTAACCGTTGGCTTCAAGGAGCCGGCCTAAAAGGGCAGAAGCGAAACTTGGGTGGTCTACATAACCATCACCTGATACAAATACAAAGTCTACTTCTGAAAGGCCGGAGTTTTTAAAATCAGATTCGTTGGCAATTAAAAATTCACGCATTGAAACTATTATACACTACGAAGGATTTTTAATGAATAATGGATTATAAAAGATTTGAATGAATTTTAAATTCTTAGAATTCATCTGAAAGTTTAATTTGATTCTTACTGTGAGCTTTAGCGTAGTACAAAGCTTTGTCAGTGCAATCAAGCCAGAAATTTTCTTTAATGCGGCAATTCCAGCGCTGAGAGTCAAAACTTCATCACCGTGTATATGTCCGTATTTGTCGTTGATTTTTGTAAACTCGCAATTTAGAAAAACATAATTAAATATAATTCCTGCAGTATAGAATTAAAAAATTAAATCTGATAAATTGAAACATCGTTTTACTTATTTTTTTACTTCTGAGAGTTGATCGTATTTATTACATATTGAAGGAAATTTTATCAAATGGAAAAATCTAAAGTTTATTTTACAGACTTTCGTGTAACAAAAGATGGTGGTCTTACTGACAAATTAAAAATGCTTATGAAAAAAGCTGGAATTGGGGAAATTGATTTTGAAGGAAAATTTACCGCAATTAAAATGCATTTTGGTGAAGACGGAAATCTTTCATTCCTTCGCCCTGATTACGCACGTGCAGTTGCAGAGGTTGTAAAGGAATTTGGCGGTAAACCATATTTGACTGACTGTAACACACTTTATCCTGGTTGTAGAAAAAATGCCCTTGAACATATGTCTGTTGCTGCAAAGCATGGATTCAATGAACTTACAACAGGCTGTCAGATTATTATCGGTGACGGCTTAAAGGGAACTGACGACATTGAAGTTCCTGTTAAAAATGGTGAAGTTTGTAAAACTGCTATGATCGGCCGCGGTATAATGGACTGTGATATTTTTATCAGCCTTGCTCACTTTAAAGGTCACGAAGCTACAGGCTTTGGCGGTGCTATCAAGAATGTAGGTATGGGATGCGGAAGCCGTGCAGGTAAAATGATTCAGCATAACAGCGGAAAGCCTTTGGTAAATGCAGATAACTGTCGTGGCTGTAAGCTCTGTGCAAAAGAATGTGGAAGTGACGCAATCATTTACGAAAATAAAAAAGCCCGCATTGATCAGGATCTCTGTAAAGGCTGCGGACGCTGCATTGGTGCATGTAACTTTGATGCAATCTATAATCCAAACGAAGGCGCTATGGAAGACCTTGGAAAGAAGATGGCAGAATATACACAGGCAGTTGTTCAGGACAAGCCAAGCTTCTATATCAACATGGTACTTGATGTAAGCCCATGGTGTGACTGTCACGCATTCAATGATGCGCCAATCATTCCAAACGTAGGAATGGCAGTAAGCTTTGATCCGGTTGCTCTCGATCAGGCTTGTTCAGATCTCTGTAACAAAATGCATCCTGTTACAAACTCACGCATTGGCGATAACCTTGCTCAGGGCTTGATAACATCCGGCAGCATCTGGAAAGATTCAACACCTGCAAGTGTATGGGACAGCCAGCTTATTCATGGAGAAAAGATTGGTCTTGGAAGCCGCGAATATGAATTGGTGATTGTAAAATAGCCGAGGTGCAGGTAATTTCAGGCGTGATGGTATTGCGATGAATGGTGGTGCTGCCAGGCGTGGATGTACCAAAAGGCGTGTGGGTACCAAAAGGCGTGGATGTACCAAAAGGCGTGGATGTACCTGCAGGGGGCGGGACGCGAGGTTGTACCTTGAAATTTACGCAGAAATTGCGATTTTGTCGTGATTTCTGCGTATTTTTTTTGCTTTGAGATTTTTTTTGTTGTCGTTTTAGCGCGGATTTTTTATTTTTAGTATACATTTCATTTATTTCTGCGATAAATTTGTTGGTTTTTCTTATTTTTCCCTTTCTTTTCTATATTTTTGGTTTGTGATTACGCAGAAAACCATGAAAAATCTTAATTTAATTAGTAAATTTGCCGGTACAAGTAAAATCCGCGCGTTGCAGGTAGTACCTGCAACGCTAGTGAAGCCACCAGTGCAGGTAGTACCGCCACTGCTAGTACTACCACCATCGTCGCCCTGCAAATATCTGCAGATTTACAAAGGACATGTATGCGTAAAATCGAGGACCTTGAACCGTTTTCTATAGAGCAGTTGCTGGACGACCGATGTCAAAAGCTCAAAGCCCTTTTGAAAGCGAAACAGTTGAAGGTTAAGCGAAGTATTGAAGGCAGATTGCGAATTGCAAGAAGTCATGGCACATATCAATATTGTGTTGTAACTGACAAGACGGACAAGAACGGGAAGTACATTCCTAAAAGTGAAACCGTGCTTCCAAAAATGCTGGCACAAAAAGAGTATGAGCAAAAATTAATTCCTTCACTTAAGAATGAAATAAAATTATTAACGACATTCCTTGCTAAGTGGAATGATAATTCACTGAATGAAGTTTATGAAAAAATGAACGAGGCAAAAAAAGAATTTGTTGAGCCTGTGATTTTAAGTGACGAGGAATTTGTTCGTCAATGGAATTCTGTAGAGTACAAAAAGCGGGCTGAAAAGGATGATTGTAAAATGGTTACGGGGCGTGGGGAACTTGTGCGTTCTAAGTCGGAGGTGATAATTGCTGATACACTTGCCCGTTATAAAATTCCTTATAGGTATGAGATGCCGTTGGTGGTTAAGACTAATGGATTGGAGAGGAGGGAATTTCGGCCTGATTTTTGTTGTCTTCGTGTTCGGGATCGAAAAGAATTTTTGTGGGAACATTTTGGAATGATGAGTGATAGTGAGTATGCATCTTCGGCTGTAAAAAAAATTCAAGTTTATCAGCATAATGGAATTTTTATTGGAGACAGACTTCTTGTGAGTTTTGAGAATTATAATAATCCTTTGACGGTAAAGACAGTTGAGGGTATAATTAAAAAGTGGCTTTTATGAGTCGTTGTTTTGAAGAGAGGAAAAATTATGAAAAAGTTTTTATGTTTGATTGCATTCGCATTTGTTTCGATTGCAGGAATTTTTGCTGCACCATCTGAATCACTTATTGCCGCTGCAAAAAGAGGTGATTACAACACTTTTGAGCAGCTTGTAAAAAAAGGTGCATCTTTGAACGAAGTGTCTTCATCTGGTCTAACATTACAATGTGCGCTGGCTTATTTTTCAGATGAGGATTTTGAAAAAGCCTGCAAGCTGTTGAATAAAAAAAAATTTGATTTTAACAAGCCGACTAATGAAGGTATAACTCTTGCTTATCTTCTGGCATATTCATACAGTTATGAAAAGTTGAAAACACTTCTCACATATAAACCAGTGTTAGATTTAAAAACAGACGAGAACGACGTGACTCCAATTTCTGCAACTCAATTTGGAACATTTAAATTTTATTCTGGCCAGAAAGTTGATATGGCAAATTTCGATAAAGCAGAATCAGTACGGGAACTTCTTATTGAAAATGGTTCTCCAGAATTTGAGGTTTTGCCATTATCGATTTATTACTTTGGTAATTTTCAATACTGTTTTATTTCTGTAGTTAAGGGAATGTTTCCTTTTTTACCTCATTCGTATTTTAACACCGAAGATATGTTTGAATTTAGTGAGGTTAACGGACAACAATGGGCTGCTGTATCTAAGGAAAAATTAAAATGGATAATGAACGATTGTGGATTAGATGGAACAATCAGAGAGTACACTGATCCTGAATCTATTTGTGATGAAATTAAAAATGTAATTGAAAGTGATCACGGTTATATTGTTATTGCTCAGACAGCAAACAATCCACTTTGTCCATTTCAATGGGTCACTGTAGAAAATGCTGAAGGTTTTGATCCAGAATCAAAGCTGAAAGTATTTTGTCCAGACAGCCATTATGAATTTATGGAATATCAGATTAAAGATATTTCAATGCTCGTTACAATCCAGATTGATTAAAATATAGCCATTCCCGGGTTAAGAGTTAGAATAGAACGATGAAATTCAGGAAAACCGTCCTGTAGAAAAGGTAAGCTGGTATATGGCAAGTGTGCCGTGTCTTTTCGTGGCAGCAGCTCCCTGTCTGCAAGGAAATTATTATCAACCTCCGCAAGCAACAACTGCAATGATTCTGTCAAAAGTCATAAGCAACTATCCCTCAATAATTGTAAAACCTAAAAAAATTCTATATATTTATAGTAGAAATTGTACATTTTGAAATGCGTTAGGGATTGTAGGGGCGCGAAGGCGGCCACCGCAGGAGCGAGCGAAGGCGAGCGACGAGGAGGCTGGAGCGACAGCGGAACCCCGAAAAGCCCGACCCTGCGAAGCGGGGGAACGCCCAAGGAGAATATAAATGGCAGACACGATGCATGCTTTGGAAAAAAATCCAAATTGGAAAGGACGCCGGGGACCAGTTGTTCTGGTTATTATGGACGGTGTTGGTTATGGTAAATATGAAGAAGGGGATGCTGTAAAGGCTTCGAAAATGAAGTATTTGGACTGGTTCCACAAAAACTGTCCACACACACAGCTTAAGGCTCACGGAACTGCTGTTGGTCTTCCAAGTGACGATGATATGGGTAACTCTGAAGTTGGTCACAATGCTATTGGTTGTGGTCGTGTTTTTGCTCAGGGTGCTAAGCTGGTTGGTGAATCTATTTCTTCTGGCACAATGTTTGAAGGTGCAACATGGAAGAAACTTGTAAAAAATGTTCAGGATAAAAACTCTACTTTCCACTTGATGGGATTGGTTTCTGACGGTAACGTTCACTCACACATTGATCACCTTAAGGCTATGATTGCTCAGGCTCACAAAGAAGGTGTAAAAACTTTGCGTGTTCATGCTTTGCTTGATGGTCGTGATGTTCCTCCAACTTCTGCTTTGGAATATTTTGAACCACTTGAAAAATATCTTGCTGAATTTACTGATGTTGATTACCAGATTGCTTCTGGTGGCGGACGTATGTACATTACTATGGACCGTTACGGTGCTGACTGGTCTATGGTTGAACGCGGATGGCACGCTCATGTTTTGGCTGATGGTCGTCAGTTTGCTTCTGCTACTGAAGCTATCAATACTTATCGTTCTGAAAATGCTGGTCTTTTGGATCAGGATATGCATGAATTTGTTATTGCAAAAGATGGAAAACCTGTTGGACCAATCGTTGACGGCGACTCTGTAATCTTCTTTAACTTCCGTGGTGACCGTTCTCTTGAAATTACTGCTGCATTTGAAGAAGACAACTTCCCTCACTTTGACCGTGTACGCCGCCCAGCTGTTGAATACGCTGGAATGATGGAATATGACGGTGATAACCACAAACCTGCTCAGTTCCTTGTAAACCCACCTTCAATTGACCGCACAATGGGTGAATATCTTACAAAATCTGGTGTACATTTGATGGCAATTTCTGAAACACAGAAATATGGTCACGTAACATACTTCTTCAACGGAAACCGCCCTGGTGAATTTGATAAAAATCTTGAAACTTATGTGGAAATTCCTAGTGATGTTGTTCCTTTCGAACAGCGTCCCTGGATGAAATGTGCTGAAATCACAGACAAAGTTATTGAAGCTATTGAATCTGGAAAATATGACCACATCCGTTTGAACTATCCTAACGGAGACATGGTTGGACACACTGGTGTATTCAACGCTGTTTGCTGTTCTATGGAAGGAATGGATTTACAGCTTGGTCGTCTTAAGGCTGCAATTGAAAAGGCAGGTGGTATCCTCTGTCTTACAGCTGACCACGGAAACAGTGATGATATGTACGAACACAAAAAAGACGGTTCTGTTGCAATGGGTGCAGACGGCGAACCAAAACCAAAGACATCCCACTCATTGAACCCAGTTCCAGGTATTATTTATGACCCTGAATATAAAGGGGAATATGAGCTTGAACTCAACAGCGGTTTGGGAATCTCTAGCTGGCCAAGCACACTTATGCAGCTAATGGGATTCATTCCACCAAGTGACTATGACAAATCAATGCTCAACCTGACAAAGTAAACTTTGCAGGTTAGCATTATCATATCTGGACAGCTTGCGCTGCCAGATAAATTAGTTTCGTGCCGACGTG
>JAHAZA010000075.1 GCA_018385415.1 Treponema sp.
GGAAAACAGAAAAGTTCGCACCTGGACAAAAACATTTAATATTTTTACTGACTTTGGAATTGATGGAACAGAAAAATTAACAAATCAGCGTTTTATCATTCTCGCACAGGATATAGGTAACTCTGGAAACATAGAGGCTTATACACTTCAGGGTGATATTGAACCTCCTGTTCTTACAATTGATAAAATTTATCTTAATAACGATTCAACAAATTATACTCTCAAGGATGAACCTATCGAGTTACCAAAGCCATTTACTCGTGATGATAAATTACAAATTACAGATAAGATAAAATTGTCTGGTACTTGGAAAGATAATTCTACAGACATATGGAGTGAGAAATCAAAACACGGAAAGCTTGTTATAAAAATTGCTGACCGTACTTTGATTCCTGAAGCAGAATATAATACCAAGTCTGAAGTTGAAAAAGCTGGCTTTATTAATGCAACTATTACAGTTAATAATAAAGAAGGTACATGGGAGACCAATTATTTTACTCCTGTAGATTCATCAGTATCTGTAATTTCTGCAAGTATTAATGACTGGGCAGGTAATATTGCAAGTATAAGCAGAAGCTACTATGTAAACAGCAGTACACCGGTTCTTTCTCGTATAGGAGCTGAAACTGCTGACGGTTCATATAATGAAGGAAAAGAAATTCTTATTACAATGGAATTTAATAAAGCTGTAAAACTTGAAGGTGGAACTCCAACTTTAATTTTGAATGTAACAGATGAAAACGGTGTTAATCGTAAAGCAATATATGTTGAATCTTCAAATGGAACATCTAAACATATATTTAAATATAAAGTATACTCTAACGAGAATGTTGAAAAGCTTAATGTAATCGGTATTGAAAAAGATGGAATAAAATGGCACGACGATGCTCCTGCCTATATTGAAAATCTTACAGTTCCGGTAACAGGAGGACTTTCTCTTGGAGGAGGTCGCTCCATTGTAATTGATACAAAACCACCAGCTCTTAATAGCTTGACAGCAATCAGTGGAGCCGGATGGAATAATGCAGGTAAGTCAATTTTCATACAGGCTACATTCAGTGAAGATATTGCAATTACTCCAGAAGACTTAAAAGATCTTAAGTTAAAATTTAATAACGGAGCTGTGACTGATACTGCAACTAAGACTGGACCTAGAACTGTTCTTTTTAAGTATGTTGTAAAATCAACAGACAAGGATACAGATAAACTTCAAATTGTTTCTGTTCAGTCTTCAGGTTATAACATTACAGATATTGCAGGTAATAAATTAACTACAATTACTACACTGCCAAATAATTTACCTGTTTCTGGTTCTGATGTTATTAAAATTGATGTTAATAAACCATCTGTACCAACTATAAAGGATTTGCCTCAAGTAACAGGTTCAAATACTGTGTATGCCGATGAGTTTACATTTACAATTGATTTTAATGAAGCAGGTGCTGTAGAAAAGAAATATACTCTTGATGGTTCTACCTGGCTTGATTATAAAGGTGAAGTAACAGTTTCTCAGAACGGAACTTACAATATCGGAGCTTATCAGGTTGATGCAGCAGGAAATAAATCTGATACTTCAGTTTTGGTAACACGAAAGCTTAATAAGAATAAATTTATTTCTTATATTACAGCAGAAGAATCAGACGGAATTTATACAACCGGGGATAAAATAATTATTAAACTTATCTGTAACGAACCGTTTACAGTTGATACAACAAAAACTGGTGGAGTAAGTAATGCTTATTTAACATTGAATACTTCTCCAGAACAAAAAGCATATTATCTTAGTGGATCTGGTACTACCGAATTAAAATTTGAGTATACAATCCAGGAAGGTGATAGATGTGATGTTGCAAATGGATTGACTGTAAAAGATTTTTTCTCTTCGGTTAAAACTGATACAAATGCAGGACATATAGACTGGAATACGGATGTTACATCCCGTTGTGAATTACCAGATAATAATAATCTTGCAAATAACAGAACTATCAAAGTAATTACAGGAGCTCCTGTAATTACAGGAATAACTGTTGATCAGACAGGAACAAATCCTGTAATGAAAATCAAGTTCTCAAATCCTGTATCAAAGAAGGCTGGTAAGTACATCAAGATCTCTCAGACTTACAGTAAAACTGCAAGTGGGTCTGAAATAGTTCTTTATAATGCACCTGCTGTATTAACAAAGGCGCAATACAATAACTTTAAGGCTGTATCAAATATGGTTGACACATACTACGAAAAAGGTGTTAACGGATTAAAGGCTGATGATGTTACTCCAGATTTAAGCGAAAAGTATGTCCTTAAATTTAATTATGACGGAACTACTAACGCTGTACGCCAGTTCTTTAGGGATACAGTTATTGATGCGGCAAATAACGGAACTATGCTTGATGTAAATATTCCAATTGCATCAAGTAAGGTTGTAATTAATTCATCTGATAAAACAGAAATGCTTGTAACACTTTCTGATGCATACAAGCTTCCTGTTAAGGGTGCTGAGTACACAATTACTGTTCCTGCTGATATTGCAGTTGATAATCAGGGCCATGTAAACCCTTCTGCTTCGGGAAAAGACTATTCTTACCAGCAGACATTTACATTAAACGGATGTGAAAAGCCTTCAATCCGTGTTGATAAGTCTGAATGTACAATCAATAACAAAACAGCAAAACAGCCACTCAAAGCTCAGGTAAAGATAGACTGCCAGACACCGGGAAAAACAATTAAATATTCTATTTCTACTGTTGAAACAGAAACTAAAAACATTGATAGTACCTCATTACCAAGGGATAAGACTACTGCTGTTGAACCAAATGCAGCTAAGGCTCCAGTAATAACTTCTGGAGAATATAGTTCTAGTACTCCGCTTTATATTGGAAATGATAACAATAAGAGCAGCGGTTATAAAATTACCATTGATGCAAATCCTGATGGTACAGATGTACACGCCAAAGAAATTGCATACCGCTCTGTAGTTAGATTAAAGGCAGGAGCGCCTAGTGCAAGTGGTGACGCTAATGGTTACAAAGAAGCAGACAATATGAATAAGGTTTATATTCGTGGTGGAGATTCGGAAAGTGGTAACTCTACTACACTTGGCTTCCCATTGTCATGGAACTCCGGTGATTATGGAAAAACAAAGATGATGACCCAGGATGGTGACTACTGGTATTATGTAAGCTGGAATGTTTCTGTAAACCTTTATTATGGTTTCTTGAGAGGAAATACAGGTTTGAATGATGCTGATACTATGGCAAACGGTCCGTTAAACTGGTGCTGGGCATCCTGCAGCTGGGTAGGTAGAAAGCATTTGTATTACCTGAGACAGGGTACAAGCTTTACAATGGTTCCTGCAGATGTTTATGGTACTGGAGGTTATGGATATCAGCTGAAACATGCAGAATATCGGCCACAGGCAACACAGAAAGATGGTTATGGAGTTCTTGTAAATTCTATTAACTAATTATTAAAGTATATAATGATAAAAAATCCCGATGTCGGAAAATTTCTGACATCGGGATTTTTTTATAGGAAATTTCATTACATAAATTGTCAATATATACAAAAATAGCCACCGGAAAACCAGTGGCCGATTTTGTAAATTCACATTTAACTATTTTGCTGTAATAACAACAGAGTTTTCAGCATTTGAGTATGGTGCTGGAATGTATTTGTCTGCGTTCCAGTCGTTTTCCCATTTGTGGCCGTCTATAAGATAACGGAACTGATATTCACGATCAGCATCTAATGTGAGTTTTACAGAGAATGAACCGTCTTTTGCCTGTTTCAAAGGTGTTTCTGTACTTGACCAGCTGTTAAAGTCACCGGCAATGTTGATTGTTTTGGCATCTCCTGCAGCTTCTTTTGAAACTGTGAATGTTACTGTACACTTTTTTTTATCTTTTGAAAAAGTTTTTTTCAAAGCCATAATAAACGTCTCCTTGTTAAAGAATGTAGGTAAGTAAGATTAAATAAAGCAATAGCCCTTGTAAAAGATTGCTTAAAAGTTAAGTTTAATATACTATAAATTCAATGTAAAAACAAGATACTTGGTATTTTGTTTTTACCTAAACTATCTGCCTGGCAGGTAGTAATTTACATAGCGATTTTACTGTCGCTTAATACAAAGAGGCCATTTATATGGACAACAAAAACTATTTATTCACTTCTGAATCAGTAAGTGAAGGTCACCCAGACAAAGTATGTGACCAGATTTCAGATGCAGTTTTGGATGCATGTCTTGCAAAGGATCCTGAAAGCCATGTAGCTTGTGAATGCTTTACTTCAACAGGATTTGTTCTTGTCGGCGGAGAAATCACGACTAATTTTAAAGAACTCAACGTACAGGACATTGCCCGTAATGTAGCAAAAAATATCGGCTACACAGATGCAGATTACGGACTTGATTATAAGTCGATGGCTGTTTTCAATGCAATTCATACACAGTCACCTGACATTAACCAGGGTGTAGTAGGGAAAGGTCTTAAAAAATTCAAAGGTAAACAGGGGGCTGGAGATCAGGGAATGATGTTCGGTTTTGCCTGCAATGAAACTAAAGAATTGATGCCTGCTCCAGTAATGTACAGCCACAAGCTTCTTCGTGAAGCTGCAAAGCTTCGTAAGACTGGAGCTATTGCATGGATGCGTCCAGACTCAAAGAGCCAGGTTACAATCGAATATGATGAACACAAACCAGTTAGAATCGACACTGTTGTAATCAGCCACCAGCACAATCCTAATGTAACTCACGACCAGATCGAATCTGACCTTATTGAAAAAGTAATTAAGCCTGTTCTTGAACCAACAGGACTTCTTGATGCTAAGACAAAATACTTTATCAATCCAACTGGAAACTTTGTAGTTGGTGGACCACATGGAGACTCTGGTCTTACAGGCCGTAAAATCATTGTAGATACTTATGGTGGAATGGGACGCCACGGTGGCGGAGCATTCTCTGGTAAAGACCCTTCTAAGGTAGACCGTTCAGCAGCTTACATGGCACGCTACATTGCAAAAAACATTGTTGCAGCAAAACTTGCAGAACGCTGTGAAGTTCAGCTTGCTTATGCTATCGGTGTACCATTCCCTGTTTCAATTATGGTTGATACATTTGGTACTGGTAAAGTTCCTGAATACGTATTGAACAAGGCAGTTTCAAAGGTATTTGACTGTAGCCCTGCTGGTATTATTTCTACTTTGGACCTTAAGAAACCTATTTATGCAAAAACAGCAGCTTATGGTCATTTTGGACGTAAAGAATTCTCTTGGGAAAAAACTGACAAAGTTCAGGATCTCTTGAAGGAAATAAAATAATTCGTGCCAGGACGATAAGCGTTGTGCTGCTTTTATTGAGCAGCATGCACGGAGATATAAAAATGACACTTTTATCAGATAAAGAAATCGTTACGGTTTTTGAAAGATTCCGCAAAAATAATCCGGAACCTAAATCAGAGCTTGAGTATAAAGATGAATATACACTGCTTGTTGCTGTTGTTCTTAGTGCTCAGGCTACTGATAAAAGTGTAAATAAAGCCACCTGTGAATTGTTTAAAGTAGCCGACACTCCAGAAAAGATGGTGGAGCTTGGGGAGAAAAGACTGGTTGAATATATTCGTTCAATCGGTCTTTACAAAAATAAGGCACATAATGTAATTGAGCTGAGTAAGATGCTGATCGAAAAGTTTAATTCAAAAGTTCCTTCAACTCGTGAAGAACTTGAAATGCTTCCAGGAGTTGGAAGAAAAACTGCAAATGTTGTTCTTAATGTTGTGTTTAATCAGCCAACAATGCCTGTTGATACACATCTTCTTCGAATCAGTCCTAAGATTGGACTAGGAGAAGGAACAACACCAATCGAAATTGAAAAAAGTCTAACAATGCGAATTCCTCACAAATATATGATGCATGCTCACCATTGGCTTATATTGCATGGCAGGTATGTCTGTACTGCAAGAAATCCAAAATGCGAAGAATGTATCATAAGTGATTTGTGCAAGCATAATGAGAATAATGATTAAACTTATCTTAATTAACCAGAGGAACTAAAATGGAAGAAGAAGTTGTTAATGCAAGTGAAGAAGCTGTAATGATGGCTTCGACTACTGCACCAGGACAGCAGCTTGGTGAAGCTGTAACATCTGTAACACAGAATGCCAGTACTTTTTTTCATTGGATCAAAACTTTTATTACATGGGAAAATTTATTTAAAGTAGTTGGAATAGTAGTATTCGTTCTTCTGCTATTTTTAGTTTATAAAATTGCAGTTCGTGCTATTAAGAAAATTCCACCTGAAAAACTTTCAACTCATAAGTCAGTAATGCTGGTTCGCGGAATTCGTTATCTGTATTATTTTGTAGTGATAATGTATGTTTTAGGTGCCTTTGGTGTTAAAATTTCTGCAATCTGGGGTGCAGCTGGAGTTGCCGGTGTTGCTCTTGCCTTTGCGGCTCAAACTTCTGTAAGTAATATTATTAGTGGGATATTTATTGTTGCTGAAAAGACAATGAAGACTGGCGACTTGATTACTGTAGGAAATGAAACTGGTATTGTAGATGTTATAGGTCTTCTTTCTGTTCAGATTCACACACTTGATAATCAGCTTATAAGAATTCCTAACAGTACAATTATCAATTCAAATATGATCAATACATCGTATTTTCCAAAAAGAAGATTATGTATTGGTGTATCTGTAAGTTATGATACAGATATGGAATATGCTCTTGAAACTTTGAAGAAAGTTCCAGCACTCTGTAAGTCAGTTATTAAAGATCCAGAGCCAGCTGTATGGTTTGATAAATTTGGTGAAAGTGGAATTAACTTAACTCTTGCTGTTTGGTTTAAAAGTGAAGACTTCCTTAAGGCAAAAAATGAAGTATTCATTGCAATCAAAAAAGTATTTGATGAAGCAAAGATTGAAATTCCTTATAACAAGCTGGATGTGGAATTTTTAGGAACAGATGCAGGTGATATGAATATTTCTGCTGTAAATACAGTAAAAAAATTACCTGTAAAAAAATCACCAGCAAAGAAATCAGTTTCAAAAAAGTAGTGAGTAAGATTTTACAATATGGACGAAAATAAAGTAAAAGAAATTGAAGAACGCTTTATTCAATTGGAAACGAAGTTCGCTTTTCAGGAGGATTTTGTTTCTCAGCTTCAGGGTGTTGTTGTAGAGCAGGCTAAAATAATTGAAAAGCTTGAACGTGAAATAAAAATGCTTGCAGAAAAAATTCGTGATCTTGATAGTCAGGAAGAAATTCCAAATCGTAAGCCACCACATTATTAATACGATTTAGCAAAAGATTTTGGGGTATAATCGTGGATCGAATTGAAATTCTTTATACTGATGCAAATGTTATTGTTATTTACAAGCCTGAAGGGATTCTTTCAGTTCCCTTTGCAGGCTTTAGAGGTAGAACAGCACAAGGAACTGTTGAACAGATTTTAAGAAAAAAAGGAATGTATTCTCAGAAGTATAGACCGCTTCCTGTTCACAGATTAGATCGTGAAACTTCTGGTGTAATGATGTTTGCCACAAATGAGCGTTCGCAGAAGCTGATAATGGATAATTGGCATCAGATGGTAAAATCCCGTTGTTATGTTGCCCTTGCCGAAAACCCTAAAGATTACAGTAAATATGGAATTCTTCCTGATTCTGGAATCATTGATGATCCTATTACATATAACGCATATAATGTTGGTTATGTTGCAGATAAGTCACGTGATGCAAATGGGAAAAATAAAAAGGAAGTAACAGCCCGAACACATTTTAAAATTACCGAAAGAGGTTCCCAGTATTCAATTTTCGAACTTGAGCTTGATACTGGAAGAAAAAATCAGATAAGAGCTCACCTTGCTTCAAAAGGTTATCCAATTGCAGGTGATGATAATTATCGTGCAAGGTCAAATCCATTTAACAGAATGTGTCTTCATGCAAAATCTCTTGTATATATTGATCCATGGTCAAAAGAAGAAAAAAATTTCCAGTGGCCGGAGCCAAAAGAATGGCATGATATATTGTAATAGAAATGGTAGCAAAATATACTGAAACATAAAAAAAAGGGCAATTAAAAAACGCATTAAAATATCAGTTAGGAATTATAAAGGATGATCGTTTAATTGTTTTATTATGTGCTTCCTTATGCTTCGTTTTGAGCGATGCTTTTTAATGTGACTGAATTTTTCTGAATCTTTTCGATGTGTTGTGATCTGATATTCCGAGAGTGAAGGATTGATTGTATCTTCAGTTTCTGTAATGCCTTCAATTTTATCAGAGTTGGCTTTTTCAACAATTTCAATTTCATCTGGAACGTCTTCTGTAATTTCTACTGGTTCATCAGGGGTTTCTGTGTTCAACTCTTCTGGCATCTCAATTTTCAGTTTTAATGTAAAATATTCATTTGTCTCATTTAACGAAACTACAAATCCCTGGTCGTTGATTTGATTTCCAAAATTATCATAAGCTGCAGGAATCTGGAATAAGTCGCTGGAGTAATTTGCAAAAATCCACAATGGAACTCTATATGTACTATCAAATATATCTGTAATTTCTATATAATCATCAGAATATAAAAAGTCTGAAAGATAATATTCGTATCCGTTATCAGTTTTATATTCTGAAATATTTTCATTAAGTGAATTCGTTAAACGGTCTCTGAAATAATTTGATAGATAGAAAGCAATGAACCGATCCTTTTCTCCGTTTTGAGAATAATAAATTTTGATGCTTTCATCATTTAACTTAATTGATGGAAGTTCAAGAATTTCTGATTCAGTAAAGAAAAATTTTTCTCCCTTTGGCTTGTTATACATTTCTGATGATTGAAACCCATAATGGAGTTTAAAATCATAGATAACCGGATAGTAATATCCATTATCATATTTTTCCCGCTGGTCATTAGGAATATCATTGATTTCAAATTTAAAACAAGGTTCGTCAGAATCAAAGGAATGTCGTAATACAAAAGTTGATGGAGGTGTAACATTCTCTCCATTTTCTGCAGTAAGCGTAATTTTTGCCTCGTAAAGTGTGTTGCAGAAAATATCCTGTGGTTCATGAAAAGCAAAAGCATTGTAGAATTCTGCTATTGCTTTATCCGTGAATATTTTCAAGTGCTTTCCGTGTTCAAATCGTGGCTCATAATCTTTTGGTCCGTTAGACGAAAATCCTAATGTTGCAACATTATTTTTTCTGAAGTCTTCCGGTTCTGTTGTAAGGGAATATACATTGCCTTTTTGGGTAGAGTTTCCTTTTGTTGCTGAAACTCTTGGCCAGCAATCGTCTGAAGAACAATATCGATATCCTTCGCTGCTATATTCAAAAACAGGTATTGGTAAATCCCATGAATGATTGTAGGATGTCTTATATCCTTGTTCAATTAAGTTCATTATCAGAATATATTTGTCAGAGAATTTTATATTTATATCTGCCCAATAAGATGCACTTTTAGAATTTTCTGATTTTAATTCAAGAGGACCGATTGTGATGTTGTAAGGACAGTTTTCAGTCCAGTAAATTTCTGCTTCTGTAAGGATATTTTTCCATCTGTAATAAAGTTCTTCT
Source organism: Treponema sp. (assembly GCA_018385415.1). Lineage (GTDB taxonomy): Bacteria > Spirochaetota > Spirochaetia > Treponematales > Treponemataceae > Treponema_D. The sequence goes on from JAHAZA010000075.1 coordinate 9,560, forward strand.
TCAGGATAATTTTCAAGACCGGGAATTCCCTGTAAAATATTGTTTGCAATTTCATTGAATTTATCGAAGGCTTCTTTTGCATGAACAGGATCTTCTGCAATTGCATCGGCATATGAACCCATTGCGTAAACCCAGTGTTCTTCGCTGCTATATCGGTCTGCATTATATATTAAGGCGTTGTATTTATCTGTCTGTGCAAAAATAAAAAAGGCTGCGTTCAAGACAACCAGTAACATCAATAATTTTTTCATATTGATATTATATTCCTTATAGAATAAAGGTGTCTATGACGCAGCCTCTTTTATATG
>JAHAZA010000076.1 GCA_018385415.1 Treponema sp.
TTTGAACGGTGGCTCATTTCCATAACTGACTGACCAGTTGTTCCATATTCCATCATTTCTGCAGCGCATTCTTTTAATACGTCTTCTGGTAAGCAAGATGGTCCTGCTGAAAAATTGTACACTCTACTCATTGTGTAACCTCGTTAATATTATGTTTGTGCAAGTTATCTCAAACTGAGCTTTGCACTTAGATTATTCATTGCAGTAACAGGAGAAACATTCTCCACAGCAATATCCTGCGGCAATATGAGTTTGGTACCTGTATAATTTACGATACCTTTGATTCCGCATGATACCAGACGCTCTGCCATACTCTGGGCACTTGCATCAGGAACAGTCAGAATTGCATATTCTATTTTTTCCTGAGGAATTATCACATTCATCCTGGAAGCGGGATACAACGGAAAGGACGCACTTAAAATCTCAGTTCGATTCACATTTGCATCAAAGCCTGCCATAAATCTGAATGCAGTGTCGAAAAAGATACTGTTCTCAAGCAGTGCGGCTCCCAGCTTTCCAAGACCTACAATACAGCACCTGTGTTCTATTCCACGAAGCCTTGAATCTTTTTCATCACGGGCAATTCCCAAAGCACCACAGATTGCATCAAGAAGTTCAGAAACACCATATCCGTTTGAAACACCACCTGCATAGTCAATTGCAGAAATATCTTTTCGAATTGATGCACTAGTCCATCCGGTCAGGCTTTCAAGGCGGGATGAAGTAACTCTTTCAGTTTTGTCAGCCTCTAAAGCTGTCAGAATCTGTGTAAGTTCTACAAGTCTCTTTCTTGAAGGTTCTGAAATCTTTGCCATCTGATAACTCACTTCACAGGTCAAATCTTTGTGAAAAAAGTCACAGCTGTGAAGTACATATAATTTACCCCAACAAAAGGTTGTGGTCAACGAATTCCAGATATTTAAGTATGAATTTTAAGGATTTTGGAAGGAATTTTCTGTTTATTGTGAATTTTTTCACGATAAACAGAAAATTCAGTTTCCCGTTTAGAAAGTATCATCATTTCCTTCAAAAAGATTGATCACCTCTTTTTTGAATTCTGCATCAAGGATTGCACGGTATCGCTTTATATTTTTTACATATGCTTTTGTACTTGCCGGAGTCTGCCCGGCTTTGATTCTTCCAACACCGGCATTATACATGGCAACTCCGGTATAATCATCTTTACCGACTCCGATACAATAACGCAAATGTCGCATTCCATAACGGGCAGAAATATTGGGATCAAAGAAATCACTTTCAGTCAACTGAGGAAAGCTTCTGTCATTCAATTGAAATAGACCGCGGTCAATTGAGCCATTTACATTTGTATTGCGGGCTGAAGGTTTATATCGGCTTTCTGTGTAGGCCAGAGCAAAAGCTAAGGTCAAAGGAATATTCTCCCGGTTTGCAGCTGTTAATATTGCACTGGCTATGTCACGCCTGCCGGTAATTCTTATAAAAAACCATTCAACCGCACCGCGAGTCTGGGGATTACGATAATATTCAAGACCTTTATCACTTACTGCAGGATTAATCATATTCAGGTAATCCTGAATATACAGTGTATTTGTACCTGACATAGAGTTCAAAAACTCATCATATTCACATAAATAATTTACTGTACCTGCAATTTCAAGTGCTGTACTATAAGGAACTTCACTGTCAGAGCCTTCAGCGTAAATACTGTCTGCATCAGTTTCCTTTTCAGGAACAAACAGCACAATACAAATACACAACACTACAAGAATCCCTGACAGGATAAAAGAGAAAATTACATCATTTTTAAAATCTGAATGATTCAGATGCAACATCTATTATAAAGCTACAATTTTTCCGGAATATTCTTCTCCGGCTTTTTTTGCTTTTACAAGAACTTCGTTTCCGGCAAAATAAACATACTGCTTGTGCTTTACATTCAATTCATCAATCAATAAAGCAATTTTTGCAGCATCACCATCTTTTGCAAATTTATCGCAAAGATATACACCGCAAAGATTTTCACAATCTTTAACGCGTCTTGTAGCATGTTTTACGCAGGCAACATAACTTTCTGTTTCTGGTGTATCACAAGCTTCTGTTGCAGCTTCTGGAATAACATGCAAAGCCCCATAGCAGCCTGTTTCTTCCATTTCTTTAAGGTAATCACGAAGCTTTGCAAGATATTCTTCATTATAACATTCTGTTTCAGGCTCAATAGTTTTCTGGTCCACTACTATGCAATAAAAAGCATTCTTTTCATCTGCCTTCTGGGATTCAATATCATTTACATCAATAAACTTAAATTCAACTTTTTCACCAGCAATTGTATAAAGCTGGTTATCTTTTACTTCAAATTTTGGATCCAATTTCATAATACTAATTTATAATAAAAAAAGCCTCTATGCAATGCAAATGCATAAAGGCTTTCTTCTATTTTTCAGTTCATTAGTTTCTATTCTGTAAGAATTTTGATAACTTCAGCCGCATCCTGTGTTTCAAGAATCTGCTGACGTTTTTCAGCACTCTTGAACAAAAGACTTACTTCAGCCAAGAACTGAAGATGTGGACCAGTTTTATTAACTGGAGACAAAGTCATAATAAAAATTCTACATGGTTCCTGATCAAGGGAATCAAAATCAACCGGATTGTCTGAAACTCCAATACATGCAACTAAATCAGATACAGTATCAGTTTTTCCATGAGGAATAGCAATTCCGTGTTTCATACCTGTTGACATCTTGCGCTCACGTTCAAGCACACATTCGCGGGCAGCAACTTTATCAGTTACTTTTCCTGCTTTAATGAGGATATCAAGCATTTCATCAATAATTTCTTCTTTAGAGTTACCCTTCAAGTGAAGATTCACTGTTTCGGGAACAAGTACAGTTCTTAAGTAGTCCATATTAGTATTTTATGTTTGATTAAATATAAAGTCAAGAAAAAAAACAGACTTTTCAAAATATCTCTAAATAAAATTCTTCCAGTGCCACACCGGCTTTGCAAGCAAATTTGAAAAAGGCTGAGTCCTTTTAAAATCAGGAAGCCATTCCGTATCCTGACAAAGATCCTGATAAAAAAGATATTCAAAGTCATATGCATCAATAATATCTCTAAGATCTTCATCTTCCTGTTGAGAAACAAGTCTGTTTTCAATTACTGACAATGCTTCTTTACGACGGCTAAGCTGTGTTTCATCTTCATCAAATGGCACCGGAGTATATTGTGACATAAGAGAAATTACAGCTTTACCATCAGCATTTTCTTTAAGCCACTCTAAGGCTAATGCAGTATCTTCGAATCTACCAGGTAAGAACAAATGACGGATAATTACACCCTGCATCATTTTTTCTTTTTCAACCTGTTTTCCGCTTTCTCTATCTACTCCATTACGGTTTTCAATCTTCAATGGATTATTTTGTATCATCCAGCTGATGGCTTTAGAAGCAACTTCTGGATAATCTTTTGCAGCAAACAGTTTATCAGAAACTTCGCTGTTTAATGTTTTTAAATCCGGAAGCCATATTGTAACAAGGCCTTTCAAAAGTTCCAGAGACTCCACAGACTCATAAGCAGAGCTGTTCCAGCAGATAGGAATTATTAATCCACTATCACGGGCAGCTTTTAAATATTCTGCTAAAAGCGGAATAATATGACTTGCAGTAACAAGGTTAATATTTTCAGCACCTGCTTCCTGAAGATCCAGACAGATTTTTACAAATTCCTCTTTAGAGACGACTCTTCCCATGCCATCTTGAGAAATCTGATAATTCTGACAGAATGAACATCTTAGAGTACAGCCTGTAAAGAAAATAGTTCCTGAACCACCAAATACAGTAATCAATGGTTCTTCACCAAAATGGAGACATGCACTTGCAATACGAATAGATTTTTTTTCGCCGCAAAAGCCTGGATTACAGTTTCTGTCTATACCACACTTTCTTGGACATTGAGAACAGTTTGCATATAAATCTGACATTAATAAGCCCGTTTCTCAACAAGAGTTGTCATCAAAGAACTTAATATTTCCATAGGCAAGTCTTCTGCTTCATAATTTACAGCTTCACCAAGCTGCTTCCAGTCTTTATCTGTTAAGCATTCCGTATCAGAATCTTCAGTTAAAAATGCATACATTGCAGCAAGCTTATCAATTGTTGCAGTACTGATTTCAGTTGCACCGGATGCAAGCTCAGGCTCCATATATTCCGAAAGCCAATACTCAACCAGAGAATGAGGAAGGTCACACATCCCACGATTGTTATTTTCAAAGAGACTTACAATTTGATTTCTGGTATTTAACATATTAAGTTTTCCAGAAGCATCACGATTATGTTTTTTAATTTTTTCGATATCACTATAAAATTTCTGAATCAGATCCATGACTTAATCACCTTTACGCGCAAGGAAAATAACACACATTACTACTATAGCAATAATGTAATATGCAAGTCCAAGATACAATGCAAACTTAATACCTGCAATACCCATCAGAATATAATTCAACAGCTTCATTGAAAATTCACAGAATCCAATTAAACCGTATAGAATCAAATTAACAAACGGAAGAATGAATACCCACGCAAACTTAAAAAGTCTTTCACCATGAAGTCTATAGTTCCAGGCAACAACACAAGCAAAAAGCAGAAGAAACATTATCATAAAAGCATAATAAATACTCGAAAGTGCTGTCTGCATAATTATTTCATTTGAATAACCATAAGCATCTGCAGTTCGTTTCATTTTCTGCATATTCCAGAAATTCATTTTATGAATGCCATTTGTACACTGACTGATAATTCCAAAATCATCATAGGGCATTGAAAGGAGAAGCTGATTAACTCCATCAACCTTTTCACCGTTATCAGAAGTATAGACTGGTGTTATACGAACATCTTCTTTATCGCGGTCTACAGAACAAAGCAAGAGGTAAGGAATTGTCTTCCATTCAGATTTTATTCCTAATGCAGTTTTCTGTTCTTCACTTACAGTTTCAACATCAATAGCAAGCATTTTTGCATAAGGCACAACCATTGATTTTACAAAATCGCCATACTGATCAAAGAAATAAATATGAACTTCACGCAGATATCGGACCATATTGCCCGTTTCATTTATGTCGGTAATACCTTTGATATAGAACACTTCGTAAGTTCCATCATCATGATGCAGAGAAAAATAAACATTTTCCGCACTTTCAAATGTATCTTTATCCGTTGTTTCATCAATGAAAAAATATTCCTGAGTAAGTTCATAACGGGCAATATTCAGATAGCGCTGAACATCAGCATCTCTTGCATAATTGATTTTTGTATTTGCAAGAGTCTGATATATATAGTAGGAACTTAAAAAGTCTCCAGCCATCAATTTTGTATAACCTTCAACTTTACGTCTGAAGAATTTATTTTCTTCTGTTAATGGTTCAACCTGAGCATCTGACAAAATATTCCATGAACGGTTTGCAAGTTCCTTTGCTTTTGAAAGATTTACATCTTTTGTATCTGCAATTCGAATTGCCATCTGAGCATAGTAATGGGAACCAAGATAATCGCCGCTGTTAAAAAGCGATTCTGATTCATTTACAAGATCAAGAACTGAAGCATTATGAATTTTATTAATCTCAGTTGAATCTACCAGTTCAATTGAATTACTTAATCCTGATTCTGGAGTTACCTTAAGCTGCTCGTTGCGGGAATCTTTTTTACCACTATCAGATTTAATTGCTCCAGCCAGTTCTGCCCGCTTTATTAAATCTTTCGCTTCCTCATTTTTAGGATCAAGCTCAATAATTTTCTTTGCATAAAAAGTAGCAAGATTTGAATACTCGGATTTTTTTATACTTTTTAATAGGTATTCCTGAGCCAGAGTTTTATATTCATTAATCAGACCAGGCTTTTCTTCAAATGCAACTTTTTTCTGTTCTGCAACCGGTACAAAAACTTCATGAACAATTGTAATGGCAAAAGTAAGACATACTGTTAAAACAATAACAATCTTAAATGCATCAACTATTGGAGGAGAAAAACGCTTTGCTGGAGAAGCAGGAATTTTTCCAAAATAAATGGAACCTCCAAGAAGAAGACCTGTACCCACTATGGATGGCAATATTGTCATGACAAACAAAAGACCATTATTCCATCTGTATGCAAATATATCTCTTGGATTAAGCACAGGCATCGGGAATGCAAACATTCCTATTACAAGACAAATCAAACAAGCGATTATGGTATATGAAAGCAAACCTGTCAGAATTTTTTTCATTCTACATACTCCTTGTCTGACAAAGTCTTGCTGGATTTTTTTATTGCCAGTGCTGTAAAACCGATTACAGTAAAAATCAGAATCATTAAAACATTTGCTGTAAAGCAAAGAGGAGAATCCATATACTTAAAGAAAAGTCCCATGCTCCGAAGCTTCTGATCTAAAGCTCCAAGCATCGGAATATATTTCTGATAAAAGGAAATTCCTAAACACAATGCGTTAACTTTTAATACAACACCTGTTCCAACAAGTACAGAAAAAGCATTTATCAAACGCCACTGACTTATTCCCGAAAGAGAAAAAACAAAAGCCAGAGACAGACCAAATGAACAGAAAAACAGCCAGCTCCAGTAAGATTTATTCAATGCACTTTCTGCACCTTTACTTATAAAATAAAGATCCCCAAAGCACATTCTTAACAGCATAGGAAACTCAATAGTTCGTTTTACAAGAATATCTGAAAAGTGGCCTGAGCCTGGAATATTTATTTCTTCATTCTTTATAATCTTGAAATCTTTTACTTCTATTCCTGTGTTTGTAGTATCAATTAAAATACCTTCAGCTTTTCTATCCATGTCAACATTTGTAAAATAGTAAATAGTATTTCCTGACAGTCTGAAGTATCCGGAAGACAATCTCTGTTTTTCAAGCTGAATTACATCTGTAGTAGATTTAATATATTTCATGTAAGCGGGAATTCCAAAGGCCCACGAAGCACAGGTCAAAACAACTGTTGTTATTACTCCTGCAATTTTGTTCTTTTTAGAATGTCTGATGAGAGAAAGAATCAGGAACATAGGCATAAAAATTACTACCAGAGGCAGCGAAATATCGAAACCTGATTTTAAGGCACTAAGACTGAAAAGATTCAATGGCTGGCCTACAACATACCCCATGCATCCGATATAAACCATGAAAAGACCGGAAGTTAAAACTATACCAACCAGGCAGGTTACAATATAAGAAATCAAAACTTGAAAAACTGTTTTCATTATACTCTATAGAATAACACGATATTCAATCCTAGTCCAACACAAAGTTATCCACCGATTATTAACAAGAAAAATAATAAATATTTATACTATA